>JALZJE010000063.1 GCA_030859955.1 Chloroflexota bacterium
GTCAACCACAATGGCGTCTGGGAGAACCCGCGCAACTACCTGCCCTAAGCCGGCTCGAGGTCGCGTGCTCTCGGGTTGGCACGGTCAGGCGATTCCCATGGCGACTGACTGACGGTTCCAGGGTGGCTCCTTTAGCCAGGTCCCGTCAGACGAGCTCTCTGACGAGTGACTGACGGCCCCGACGCGTTGTTGATGTCCCTTCCCCGTCAGGTATGCATCGGAAGACTGGCAAGTGGCTCTGTGAAGGGATCGGACCGTCAATCGTGCTCAGAGTCATTCAGTCAGCGACTAACTGACGGGTGGACACTGCCTTTCACCGTCGTCTAGTCGCGGCATGCATCGAACGACGGCAACACGCCTGCCGGCAGCATCACCGATGCATGGCATGCATAGCCTGGCGGCATGGCGTGGCGAATCACGACACTCCCAAGCGAAGCGACGGCTAGGCCAGGGCGCGCTGGCGCACGGCCGGAAGGTACAGCCGATCAACGTACTCGGAGAGCATGCGTGCGGTGCTGAACTGCCAGAGGGCGCTGGCGATCGAGGCGCGCATGATCGTCAGCCAGTCGGTCGGCAGGCCCGCGGCATCCCGGTCGAAGAAGCGCGGACAGATCTCCTGCTCGAGAAGCCGATAGAGCTCTGAGGCATCGGCGAAATCCTGGGCGCCTTCGTCGCCGTCGGATCGGCGGTCTCCGATGGCCCAGCCGTTGGATCCGTTGAAGCCTTCGTCCCACCAGCCGTCGAGGATCGAGACCGACGGGATGCCATTGATGGCCGCCTTCATGCCGGACGTGCCGGAGGCCTCCATCGGGCGCCGGGGATTGTTGAGCCAGATGTCGACGCCGCCGACCAGGAATCGCGCGATGCGCATGTCGTAGTCCTCCACGATGAAGACTCGCCCGCGCAGCCGATCCGAGCGCGACAGCTCGAAGATGTGCTGGATCACTCGTTGCCCCGGACGATCGGCAGGGTGCGCCTTGCCGGCGATCACGATCTGGACCGGTCGGTCGGTGGCGTCGAGGATGCGTGACAGGCGCTCCTCGTCGCTGAACAGGAGGTCGGCGCGCTTGTAGGTGGCGAAGCGGCGAGCGAAGCCGATGGTAAGCGCAGAAGGGTTGAGCACGCCCCGAACGGCTCGGAGCGCGTCGGGCGACTCGCCGTGCCGCGCGAACTGGCGCGTCAGGCGGCCCTCCAAAAAGCCGACCATCTCGCGCTTCTGCTGCTGATGGGCGGCCCACAGCTCCTCGTCGTCCAGACCGTCGAGACCGCCGAGCGCGCCAGGCCCCTTCATGTCGACCCCCAGCGGCACGCCGGTCGCGCGCTGCACCAGTCGGCGCACCGGTCGACCGAGCCAGGTCGGGACGTGGACGCCGTTCGTGATGGCATCGATCGGATGTCCGGCGAGTGATTGCCAGGTCTCGGTGGCGGTCGCGCCGTGGAGCTGGCTGACGGCGTTCGCCCCGGTCGCGTGGCGCAGCACGAAGGCGGTCATGTCGAATGGCGCATTCGGATCGTCGGTGTGGCCGCGTCCGAGCTCGAGCAGCTCGCTCGGTTGCATGTGCGCCGCGGCGAACCATCGGTCCAGTGCGTGGATGACGAGGTCACGCCCGAAGACCTCGTTGCCGGCCGGGACGGGGGTGTGGATGGTGAAGACCGCATCGCGGCCGACGCGTCGGAGTGCCTCGCCGGCCGCCAGGCCGGGACCGGCGGCAACCAGCTCACCGGCCCGCTCGACGAGCAGAAAGGCTGAATGACCCTCGTTGAGATGCCACACGGCAGGGGTGATGCCGAGCGCGCGCAGCGCTCGGACGCCGCCTCGGCCCAGGATCAGCTCCTGGCACAGACGCATCTCGCGGCCGCGGACGTAGAGGATGTGGGTGATCGGTCGGTCTGCCGGGTGGTTGGCGGGGATATCCGTGTCGAGGAGCAGGATCGGCGCGCGTCCGACCTGGGCGACCCAGACCGCGGCGTGCACCATGCGGTCGGCGATCTCCACGCTCACCTGGAGCGGCGATCCGTCGCGGCCACGCGCGCGGCGCAGCGGCAGATGCCAGGGATCCAGGTCCGGCTGGGCATGCTCCTGGTGGCCATCGGCATCGATCTGCTGACGGAAATAGCCCCTCCGGTACAGGAGGCCGATGCCAACGAAGGGCAGTGCCGCGTCCGACGCCGACTTGCAATGGTCGCCGGCCAGGATGCCGAGTCCGCCCGAGTAGATCTGCATGGATTCGTGGATCCCGAACTCGGCGCAGAAGTAGGCGATCGGTCCCGGCAGCGCCCGCTCCGGAGAGCTGCCGTACCAGGTGTCCGAGCCATCAGACAGGTAACGTTCAAACTCGTCGAGCACGCGGCTGGCGTCGACCATGAAATCCTCGTCCGCGGTCAGCTCCGCCCAGCGGATCGGGTTCACGATGGTGAGGACGAGGACGGGATTGCGGTGGCGCGTCCAGGTCGCGGAGTCGATCCGGCTGAAGATGGACTGCGCTCGCGGCGTCCAGCTCCACCACAGGTTGTAGGCGAGCTCGCCGAGCCCCTCGAGGCCGGCGGGAAGGTTGAAGTCGTGGCCGGGAAGGGTCGGCACGCGGAGGGATGTGGTCACGATCGGGGATGATAGCGGCGCGGCAGCGTAGGATGCTCCTCATGACGTCGATTCGAGAACGGCGCGGCCTGGATGTCGCCGCGGTCCGAGACCATTTCCCGTCGCTGGGTCGCGAGCTCGACGGTCAACCGGTCGCGTACCTTGACGGCCCGGGTGGGACGCAGGTCCCGCGCGAGTGCATCTCCGCCATGACGGCCTACCTCGAGCGCAGCAACGCCAACCACGGCGGTGCCTTCACCGCTTCGATCGAGACCGATGCGCTCCTCGACGAGATTCACGCGGCCGGTGCCGACTTCCTTGGCGCCCACGATCCTGCAGAGATCGCCTTCGGCCCCAACATGACGACGATCACCTTCAGCGTCAGCCGCGCACTCGGTCGCGACCTGCGAGCGGGCGATGAGATCGTGGTGAGCCGGCTGGATCACGATGCGAACGTCGCGCCGTGGCTGGCCGTGGCCGGGGACCGGGGCGCGACGGTGCGCTGGCTGGAGCTGGGCAGCGACAACGCGACCGTCGACCTGGACGGACTCGACAGCGTCCTCTCCGCGCGAACTCGGATCGTGGCCGTCGGCTTTGCGTCCAACGCGCTGGG
Organism: Chloroflexota bacterium; assembly: GCA_030859955.1. GTDB lineage: Bacteria > Chloroflexota > Limnocylindria > QHBO01 > QHBO01 > JACDBZ01. Next base: position 3,192 of record JALZJE010000063.1, read on the forward strand.
AACGGTGACCGACGTCGGACGCGTCATCGAGGCAGCGCACGCTGTCGGGGCCATCGCCTACATAGATGCGGTTCATGCCGCGCCGCATCTCCCCATCGATGTGTCGATCCTGCGCGCGGACCTGCTCGTCACCAGCCCGTACAAGTTCTTCGCTCCGCACCTGGGAATGCTCTACGGTCGCCGGGATCTCCTCGAGCGGCTGGATGCGTACCGAGTGCGACCGGCCGGCGCGGCACTTCCGGGCAAGCTCGAGGTCGGCACGCAGAATCACGAGTCGCTCGCCGGATTGCTGGGGACCTTCAGCTATCTCGAGGCGCTCGGTGCGGCATACGGCGAGGTCGCGGACCGAGCCGGCCGGCGCGGCAGGCTTCAGGCGGCCATGTCGGCAATTCATCTGCACGAGCGCACGATGTCGGTCGAGGTCATGGAGCGGTTGTCGTCAGTCCCGGGGCTGCGCCTGTACGGCATCGATGATCCCTCGCGAGTCGCCGAACGCGCACCGACCTTCGCGTTCACGTTGACCGATCACGATCCGCGGGCGATTGCCGAACACCTTGCCCGCCGCGCGATCAGCACCTGGGATGGTGACTTCTACGCCTGGGAGCTCATTCGGGCGCTCGGGCTCGATGAAGCCGGAGGTCTGCTCCGCGTCGGGCTCGTTCACTACAACACGCTCGACGAGGTCGATCGGCTCCAAGATGCACTCCTGGAGTTGGCGAGATGATTCTTCAGGCGGTTTCCGAAACCGACGCAGCACCGAAATTCGGCCGGACCCGTCCCGAACCGCGCTGGACGCCGCCTTCGACCGAAATATCGGTTGCCGTTCAGCACGGACGCTGCCCGGGTGCAACCCTCATGTCGAGCCGGCCTTGGTCTTTCGGTCAGATTCGGCATGAATGACTTTGCGGCCCGGGATCGGTCATCCGTGGACGGCTATTCGGTCACGGACGCCGCCGCGGTCCTCGGCGTTCCGACCGAGCGCGTCTGGGAGCTGCTGGCGCGCGGTGTCCTGTCCGGCGTGCCGGATGGCGAGAGTGGCATGCGCGTGTTCCTCCAGGCGCGTCCTGTTCCATCGGCCCTTGATCAGCAACAGAAAGATCCGGACAGCCCTCGTGAGACCGATGGCGAGGCGTCGCCATTCCGCGAGCTCCTGACCGAATTCCGCAGCCTGACCGAGCGTTATGGGCAGGCGTTGCTGGCACTGGGTGAGGCGCGCGGCGAGGTCGCTTCGCTGCGGTCCCGTGTCGATCTGCTCGAGGCGCGCATGGACCTGCGACTTCCGATGTCGTCGCCCATGACCGCCGATGCGAATTGGGTGGAACGCTCGCAGCCCGAGCCCGAGCGCAAACCGGAGCCCGAGCCTCAGCCCGAGCGCAAACCGGAGCCCGAACCCGAACCCGAGCCGGAGCCCGAACCCGAACCCGAACCCCAACCCGAACTTCAGACCGCTCCGCCAGTCGTTAGGGATGCGCCGATAACGGAGCACGAGCCACCACCTCCTGCATTCGAAAGTGGCACGGACCCTTCGACTCATTCAAAGCTTCTGGCTGAGCCGGTGCCCGAGTCCGACCCGCAGCATCAGCGTCCAGAGGCGGACATCGACGCGGAGGTACTAGGTGAGGGACCATCGGAGACCGACCCGAAGCCCGGAATTAGCGCCGAACCTGAGCCTCAGGAACCGGACACAGAACGTGCCCACCCGCGGCAGCGCGCGCGCGCTCAATTCCGGGAGGGTTTCGCGGAAGCATGGGCCCGTGCCGATGATCCCACCCCTGCCGTTCTGCCCGAAGCCTCGGAGATCACTGCCGCACTCAACGCCACGCGCGATGAGCCGCAAGCGTCCGTGGATGCCGCGGCTGACGGTCCACCCTTGGTCGAGGCCGTTGCCCAGCGGTTGGACGCCGCCGAGCCGGAGCCTGCTTCATCGCCGGAAATAGAACCCGCCCCACAACCCAGCTGGGACCGTGAGCGCTACTCGACCCAGATCGACGCGCCCGATTGGTGGACGCCGGACATGGCCGAGGAAGCGACGCCGTCTAAGCCGTCTGAGTCGTCTGAGTCGTCTGAGTCGGCCGGTTCGCCCGTCTCGACGGCCCCGGAATCTGATTGGGAAACGAACCCTCCGTCAGAGGCGCCTCGCCCTGCCTCGAGTGCCGTCTCGGCAACGAAGCCCCACGAACCGTACGCCGGGGAAGAGACGATGCTCTGGTTCGGACGCCGACCCGGCGGAAGCGAGTTGGACGAGTGGCCAGCGGAGGATGCCGCTGGCGAGATCGAGGTGGCCAGCACCGGGCGTCGCGGAGTTGCAGAGCCACCCGGGGCCGCGGCCATGCCCGGTTCGCAGGAGCTGGACGACGCGCTGGCGGCCCTCGATGCAACTGGGCCGGCGCGACCATCGGTTGGGCCGGCACCGCAATCGATCACGCCGTCGGAACAGAGCCCCGCGCTCCCGGCACCACCACCCTCACCGCAGCAACTGGCGGTGCGCAGCTCGGCATCTCGAGCCTATCGCCGTCTGCGGCGCATCTTCCCCGGCTGACCTATGGACGAACTCGACGAGCGCACGGCACTCCTGATCGTCGATGTACAGAATGACTTCGCCGATCCGGCGGGCGGGTTGTCCGTGCTCAACGGCGAGGCAATCCTGCCCACCGTCAACCGGGCCATCGGCGCGGCCATGGAGGCGGGCGCGCTCGTGGTCGCCAGCCAGGACTGGCATCCCGAATCGACGCCTCACTTTGCGCGCGATGGAGGTGTGTGGCCGGTCCACTGTGTCGCTGGCACGTGGGGCGCGGGGTTTCACCCGTCCCTCGCCCTGCCGGTCGATGCCCCGCGGGTGCGCAAGGGCATGAACGGGGAGGACGGTTACTCCGCCTTCACCATGCGCGAACTCTTCACCGGTGACGTGACCTCAACCGAGCTGGAGGGGCTGCTCCGCCAGCGTGGGATTGAGCGGGTCATCGTATGCGGCCTGGCTACCGACTACTGCGTCAAGGCCACCGCGCTGGACGCGGTTCGGCTCGGATTCTCGGTGCTGCTGCTCGGCGAGGCAGTGGCTGCGGTCAACGTGGCCCCTGATGACGGGGACCATGCGCTGGCGGAGCTGGCAGCCGCCGGCGTGACCATCGGCTGAAGGGTCGCCTTGTGCAGCGTCTCACCGGCGCCGGCGGGCGCGCGCGAGGAGAACGAGGCCGACGAGCACGGCGGCGGCCCCGATCACGACCCAGGCCCGATCACCGGTCATGAAGCTGCCGGGTGCGAACGGCAGATTGAGTCCCTGGGCGATCCAGACCAGGCCGGAGGCTGTCACGAGCATGCCGACCGCGGAAAGACCGATGCGCACCCGCCGATGCTAGGGCAAGGCGGCCCCATGCATCCCTCCGCATCCCGCCCCTCGCCGTATCATGGGAGCACGCACGCCCAACCCCGGCAGACAACTTGCGGAGTCCGATTCCCATGACGAGTCAGCATGACGAATGGCGGGAGCTTGGCCAGCAGATCCGCGTCGATTCGGTTCGTTCCAGCAGCGCAGCGGGCAGTGGCCATCCGACGTCGTCGATGTCGGCCGCCGATCTCATGGCGGTCCTGATGTCGAAGTATCTCCACTACGACTTCGGCACGCCTGACGATCCGCGCAACGACCATCTCATCTTCAGCAAGGGCCACGCATCGCCGTTGCTGTATGCCATGTACAAGGCGGCCGGTGCGATCAGTGACGACGAGATGCTGACGTTCCGCCAGTTCGGCTCGCGGATCGAGGGCCATCCGACGCCCGTCCTTCCCTGGGTCGACGTCGCCACCGGCTCCCTGGGCCAGGGGCTCCCGATCAGCGTCGGTGTGGCCCTTGCCGGGAAGCGCATGGATCGGCTTCCGTACCGCGTCTGGTGCCTGTGCGGGGACTCCGAGATGGCCGAGGGCTCGATGTGGGAGGCGTTCGAGCACGCCGGCATTCACGGGCTCGATAACCTGACGGCGATCATCGACGTCAACCGCCTCGGACAGACCGGCGAGACGATGCACGGCTGGGACCTCGATGCCTATCGGAAGCGGGCGGAAGCCTTCGGCTGGAAGGCCATCGAGATCGACGGCCACGATATCGCCGCCATCGACCGTGCCTTCGCCCGCGCCATCGACACCACTGGGCGGCCGACCGTGATCATCGCCAGGACGGAGAAGGGCCGCGGCGTGAAGGCGGTCGCCAACCAGCCGGGGAAGCATGGCAAGCCACTCGAGGATCCGGAGGCCGCTATCGCGGAGCTGGGTGGCATGCGCGACATCCACGTCGAGGTGCCGAAGCCTGGATTCACCGGGAAGCCGCACGAGTTCCCGACGGGCGCGCTCACCCTGCCGACCTACGGGCTCGGAACCAAGGAAGCCACTCGCAAGGCCTTCGGTGATGCGCTAGTGGCGCTCGGCAGGGCCAACGGCAAGGTCGTCGTCGTCGATGGCGAGGTCGGGAACAGTACGTACACCGAGGAATTCGGGGCCGTGCTGCCGGATCGGTTCGTCCAGGCCTACATCGCGGAGCAGCAGATGATCGCCACGGCGGTCGGCATGCAGGTCCGCGGCTGGAAGCCCTTCGCCGTCACCTTTGCCGCATTCCTCAGCCGCGCGTACGACTTCGTGCGCATGGCGGCCGTCAGCCGCGCGAACATCGCGGTTGCCGGATCACATGCGGGCGTCAGCATCGGCGAGGACGGGCCGTCGCAGATGGCGCTCGAGGATCTCGCCAGCTACCGCGCCATCCACGGCTCGACCGTCCTCTATCCGTCGGACCCGAACCAGACGGCCGCCCTGGTGCCGCAGATGGTTGACCGGGAGGGAGTCGTCTACATGCGCACCACGCGCGAGAAGCTGCCCGTGCTTTACGGGCCGGGAGAGGCGTTCCACATCGGCGGATCTCGGGTCATTCGACGGACCGATGACGACGCGGTGACCCTCATCGGCGCGGGAATCACGCTGCATGAGGCGCTCGGGGCCGCCGATGCGCTGGCCGCCGAGGGCATCGCGATGCGGGTCATCGACCTGTACAGCGTCAAGCCGGTCGACGCGGAGACCGTGCGAGAGGCGGCTCGCGATACCGGGGCGATCATCACCGTCGAGGATCATTGGCCAGAGGGCGGAATCGGCGATGCCGTGCTCGACGTGCTCGCCGCAGAGCAGCCACACCCGATCGTGGTCAAGCTGGCCGTGCGCCTGATGCCCGGATCCGGCAAGCCGGACGAGCTGTTGGCGGCCGCCGGGATCGATGCCGCCCACATCGCCGACGCGGCGCGGGAGCTGGTCGGGCGTGCCGGCGCACGTGGACGAGAGAAGAGCGAGGTCGGCTCCGGTCGGCGCGAATAGATGGGAGAGCGACGCGACATGACGGGTGCAGAGCAGGACCGACACGAGGATAAGGCGGTCGACCAGGACCGCGAGGCCGAGGAAATGACCGATCGCGCCGACGAGTCGAACGCGCTTCATCGGCTGCACCGCGAGCAGGACCAGAGCCCGTGGATCGATTTCATCGACCGCGACCTGATCGGGAGCGGCAAGCTCGAGCAGATGGTGGCCGACGGCATCCGCGGGCTGACCAGCAACCCCACCATCTTCGCCAAGGCGGTCGCCACCGGCCAGTACGATGAGCTGATCCGGCGGGAGATCGAGGCCGGTGACGACGCGCGCCAGATCTACGAGGAGATCGCGATCTCCGACGTCGGCGACGCGGCGGACGTCCTGCGAAGCGTGTACGACGCTTCGAACGGGACCGATGGCTTCGCCAGCATCGAGGTCGAGCCGGACCTCGCCGAGGACTCCGACGCGACGCTGGCCCGGGCCCGCGAGCTGTGGACGCGTCTCGACCGTCCGAACATCTTTATCAAGATCCCGGCGACGGAGGCCGGCATCCCGGCCATCGAGGGCGCCATCGGCGCCGGCATCAACGTGAACGTGACGCTCATGTTCAGCGTGCAGGTCTACGAGCGCGTGGCACGCGCCTATATCGCCGGGCTGCGTGCCCTGCACGAACGGGGAGCGGACCTCAGCCGCGTCGCCAGCGTCGCCAGCTTCTTCGTCAGCCGCGTCGACACCAAGATCGACAAGCACCTCAACGAGCTGGGCACGCGCGGAGCCCTGGAGGCGCGTGGTCAGGCCGCCATCGCCAATGCGAAGCTCGCGTACGAGTCCTACCAGCGCATCTTCGGCGGCGACGAGTTCGCCGATCTGCGGGCCGCCGGAGCCCAGGTGCAGCGCTGCCTGTGGGCCAGCACCAGCACGAAGAACCCGGATTTCCGCGACGTCCTGTACGTGGAGGAGCTGATCGGCCCTGAGACGGTCGACACGATGCCTATAGAGACGATCACCGCGTTCCTCGATCACGGTGACGTGCGGCGCACGCTGGACCGCGGTGTCACCGATGCGCACCAGGCGCTCCGCGAGGTCGAGGCGCAGGGGATCAGCATGAACCAGGTGACCGATGAGCTGATCGCCGAGGGCGTCGCGAGCTTCGCCAAGAGCTTCGACGAGCTGATCGCGAGCATCGAGTCGAAGCGCGAGGAGCTCGCTCCGGCATGAGCGATGTCGCCGCCGCGGTCAGCGCGCGGCTCGAGGCGTGGACGGCCGACCGCGTCGCGGAGCGGCTGTGGGCCAGGGACGGGTCTCTGTGGGCGGCATCCGGGAAGCCCGCGGCCGAGGTGACCGCCTGGCTCGGGTGGCTTGACCTGCCCGAGGTCATGTCGAAGCG
>JALZJE010000074.1 GCA_030859955.1 Chloroflexota bacterium
CACCCGACCACGCGGCTCTGTCTGGCGGCCATCGAGCGGTGGGCGGATGAGGGCCATCTGACCGGCGCACGCGTCCTGGACGTGGGCTGCGGGTCGGGGATCCTGTCGCTGGCCGCGGCGAAGCTCGGCGCGGCGGAGGTGCTGGGCTTGGATACCGACCCGATCGCCGCGGAGGCCACGCTGTCCAACGCGCGGCGCAATCGGCTGGTCCGCAAGGTCCGGGCCCAACGCGGCACGCTGCCCGTTCGGGAGAGCCCCTTCGATGTCGTGTTCGCTAACCTGATCGCCTCTGTGTTGGTGCATCTGGCCGGCGAGCTCGCCGCTTCTCTGCGTCCCGGCGGTCGCCTGCTGGCGAGCGGCATCTTCATGGACCGTGAGACCGAAGTCAGGGCGGCCTTCGACGGAGTCGGGTTGTCGGTGGTCGGGCGCACGGAGGAGACCGACTGGGTCTGCCTGGAGGTCGTCCGACCGGTCGAGTCGACGGAGGGCTGACGTCGGATGGACCTGGGCGCGCTGTTCCCTTGGCTGCTGGCCGCACATGTCCTGCTGGCTATCTCGCTCTTCATGCCCAGCTGCCTGCTGCCGTTCACGTTCCGGTTCCGCCGCCACGGCTACGCCGAGTCACCCGAGACGGAACCCGGGCGCATCGTTCGCGCCCTCCTCTGGCTGCAGAGCCACGGCACGGTCATCATCGGCACCGGCGTGGCGGTCACGGGTCTGGGGCTTGTGGCCGTCTTGGGCACGCAACTGTTCTCGCAGCCGTGGCTGCTGGTGGCGCTGGCCATTTATGCTGCGAACCTGGCCGCCGCCTTCTTCATCCAGCGGCCCGGCGTGCGTCGACTGCTGCGCCTCCCGTCCGGCTCCAGCGCGGAGGAGCAGGACCGCTGGCGCGCATTGGCCCGGCGGCAGCGCTATGTGAGCTACCTGATGGCCGCCGCCATCGGCATCATCGGCTTCCTGATGATGTCCAAGCCGGAGTTCTAGGGGCCACTGTGGCGCCTGGTTTCCTGAGCCGACGGTTCCTGATCACGATGCGGCTACACGCGCCGGCCTCAAGAGCGGGAGCATCGACCAGACAGCCGCGATCAGCGTGACTGTCCCCCACGCAGTCCAGAGGTGGACGCCCACCATGCGCGGGGCAAACCACCACACGGCCCCGACGAGCGTCACTCCGACCATCCAGCCGAGGCAAGCTATGCCGAGCCGTCTGCGCATGCTCGGTGTCGCGGTCCATGCTGTCAGCAGCAACAGCCCTGCGGCCAGCGGAGGTCCGAGAAACAGCAGCACGCCGGAAGCCCCGAACCAGTAGGCGCCCACAACGATCGCGACCCCGACGAGATAGGCGATCGCGGCAAGTCGCAGACGCAGATCCCGCGGTACATGGTCGAAGACGCGGCGCCAGAGCCCAACGAGTGTGACCGCGCTCACCATCAGCCCCAGCAGCCAGCAGCCAAGGATGATCAGCCTCGTGCGCTCCGCGACCTCAGCCGCGCCCTCGATCGCCGGAACTCCGAGCAGGCTTAGAAAGCCAAAGATGACGGCCGTCCAGGCAAGCAGCGCCAGGATCGTCAGCACGATCCCGGCCCTCCGCCATCGCTCCATGGCAGGAGTCTACGTGCGGAGTACACATGCGGGGGACGAACGATGCGGGGGACGAACGAACGCTGTGTTGAACGTTGTCGGCTTCCTGATGATGTCCAAGCCGGAGTCCTAGGGACCTGGGACCATGCCGGTCGCTGAGGTCAGTCGATGTCAGCTCCGAACCCGCTGCCGTCATCGAGGACGGCGTCATAGCTGCCCAGCGGGCTGGTGAACGTGATGGACACCAGCTCCCGGCCGGGATGGCGCCTCTCCGCTATGGCCACGACAGCGGCCGCCTTCGCCTCGCAGTCGGTCTCATCGAGCGGACCGCAGACGAGCCTGAACGTGTGTCCGAGCGGCGAGGCGGCCGGTGAGGGCCGGTCGTCAGGGGTAAGAGCGGGGAGCGGAGGCGAGAACGTCAGTCCTACCGAAGGATATTGGTCCTCGAGCTCGTCGGCCGGCCAGATGGCGCGGGCGACATAGCGAACGCCATCGAGCACGACGACGACGTCGTAGGTGAATGGTGCCGGTCCGAGTCGAGGCGCTCGGAATCCCACTCTGTC
>JALZJE010000083.1 GCA_030859955.1 Chloroflexota bacterium
TACTGGTTAGGACGGAACCAGAAGGTGGCGCGGTAGCCGGTCTCGCCCACCAGCAGCGTCCCAGACTCGAGGTCGAGACCGGCGGATACCTGGGTGCCCCTCGTCGTCGGATCCGCGATCTCCACGCCCGCGGCGAAGGGCAGGGCGAGCCACGTTCCGCCATCGTTGCTGACATGCGCGGTGCCGAAACGCTGCACCAGGCCCTCGCCGCACGGATAAGACAGCACGGTGGACGCAACCACGAGGGTCCTTGTGCTGACGAGGTCTGGATACTCGCTGCAGACGGCGCCGTCTCCGAGGTCGACCGTGCGCAGCGGCAGTTGGCCCGCCTCTGTCCAATCCAGGCCGTTGGCCGAGACCCAGGTCCGTACCTCCACATCGTCCGGCGCGTCGAACGGACGATGATCGAGGGCGACCCAGTCTGGCCCGATTGGCGCAGCGCTCCCCAGAGTCCAGCCAGGGTCCGATGCCTCGTACCAGTCGACGCCGTTGCCGGACGCGTACAGGGTGGCTGGATCCGCGCTCTCGTACACCTCGGCGCGGATGACGAAGCCTTCCGGCCCGGCGGCGATCCCGGTCATGATCCGCGCGCCGGTCGGATCCGCCACTGGAGCGAACGTCTTGCCGTCGGATGAGAACCCCAGCTGCTGACCGCCGAGATCGGCCCCGACCCGCGCGAGATACCCCGGACCACCGGCGACGAGCTCGATCACCCGCTCGTCACCCACGGTGATCTCAAGCTCTGTCCACGTCCGACCGTCAAGCGTCTCCCAGGCCGCCGGCTCTTCCCACGGGATTCCGTCCACGAGGCGGCTCGTCCGACCGAAGGCCAGGACCGCGCCATCCGGAAGCACGACGAGCCGATCGATGGAGGCATCGGCGAAGGTGTCCGGGGGCGTGACGTCCTTCCACGATCTCGCATCGTCGGACAGCCAGATCCGACTTTCCGCGGCGAGCGGGTCAAAGACCGCCAGCGACCGGGTGGAGAGGTGGACGCCCGCCGCCAACAGGCCGAACGGCGCCGCCGCGACGTCGTGGACCGTCTCGATCGTGTCCGCGCTTCCGAAGCTCGCCACTTCGACCCATCCTTCGGCCGGCGACTGCTCGCTCGCCGGCGTGCTCGGAATCGGGCGAGCAGGCGCGGACGGCGCGGGGCTCGGCGTCGGCTCATTGGCCGTCGGCTCGATGCTGGACGTCGCATTGGCCATCCCGTCGGTCGGCGAAGGCTCTGCGACGTCGCTCGAACAGGCGCCGATGCCGACGGCGAGCACCAGGCTCACCGCCGGGGCGCGGACGGATCGGAGGGATCGCATGAGGCACCTTGACGAGCGGGATCTGGCGGCAAGCGTATCCCGCCGGTGGTGCGGCGGGACTGCGGTGCCCGCACGCTCGGGGTCAGCCCGGAATCTCGTGCGCTGGATCTGGTTCGATACGTCGGGCGATCGGACCCAGGTGCTCTGGAGCCGACAGATGCTGTGCCGTTCATGCGGCCGAGAGTAGGGCGACATTGAAGAATCCTCGCGGCTCGTCGAACCGACGAGGTCAGCTCACCCTGATGGCCTGCCTGGCAGTGCATGGTTCGATCCGGCCCGTCTGAGCCGGATTTGGCCGTTTTTGCCGACCGTACAGCTGAGAATGCTCAGCTGCCGGAATGCGCCGGGGCGCTCGAGAAGCGGATCAGCTCGCCGGAGGACATGCGGCCGGTGTCGGCCCGCAGTCGCACCGCAGTCTGGCCTGATACCTTCCGCGCATGAAGCGCCTGCGTGTCTCCGCACTTGGCCGGGACTCTTCGACGCCCGTCGTCGCCGTTCTGGCTGTGATACTAGCCGCGTGTTCCGGTGGGCCGTCCGGCTCTCCGGCCACCGCCGACCCCAGCTCGTATGTCGTCGCGCCGACCGCCGACCCCGGCTCGTCGGTCGTCGTGCCGGCCGCGACCCCCATGCCGGATGAAACCGGACCGAGTGAGATGCCATCGCCGCGCGCCTCGCCGTCGGCATTCCCGTCAGGGGAGGAGGTCGGCGATCCCGTCGGGCCACCGGAAGTCGCGGTCGGCGACTGGATTGCTTCGACGGTCGAAGGGCTTCGCCTGCGCGAGGAGCCGGGGATCAACGGCCCGTCGGTTGGCCTTCTCAGGATTGGGTACGAGGGCACCGTCATCGACGGACCGGTGGAGCTGGACGGGTACGAGTGGATCCACATCGCGTGGCCCGGCCTCCCGGCGGGTAGCGGATGTGCAACTGGCCCAGACGCTGATGGGTACCTGAGCTTCTGTGGCGCCTCGGGCTGGGTTGCCACGGCGGACCCGAACGGCAACGCCTGGGTCGTCGTCGGCAGCCCCGACTGCCCGGAGCCACCGACCACCGTCGAACAGGCATCACTGATCCGTCCCGGGGTGCGCTTGACCTGTTTCGGCGGCGACGAGCTGACGCTCACCGGCTTCCTGGCTCCTGAAGCCCAGGGCCGTGGCTGTTACCCCGGCTACGATCACAACCCCGAGTGGCTCGGGCCATGCGCGGTCGCTTTCCTGCAGGGCGAAGAGAGCCAATACGACGGCACGACCTTCGAGTTGGTGGTCCATGTACATTCCGAACTGGGGAGTTGCCATTTCGGTGGGACATCTCCCGAGACGTGCCCGTTCCTGCCGCACGTCGGAACGTGGGTCCGGATCAGCGGGGTGGTGGATCACCCGTCCGCGGAATCGTGCGTGATCGATCCCTGGGAAGGAAACCAACATGCTTTCGATGCCGCGAGTGCGGTCTACGCGTGCCGCGAACGATTCGTCGTCACCTCGATCCAGGCCGGGAGCGCACCACCCTGAGAGCACGCAGCCTTCGCACCGACAGGCAGCGAGGGCAGCTCGTCACGGCGCAGCCCCGCTCGTTGGGTGCCGGAACGGCGACAACTGCCTGTGCATCAGGGCTGGCCTAACCAAGTCAGGCTGCCTGCCAGTTTTCGTCATCGACGACCCCGCCGTCACTTTAAGACGCGGTCTGGACTCGGGGGAGTTTCCACCGCCGGGCTCGGAGCGCTCAGCCGAGCGATCGCATCGTCGACGACGGGGAGATCGCGTGCGCTCAGGCTTGCCGCTCTGCGCAGGGCGTCCGCGGCGCCGGATCGGTCTCCATGATCGGCGTAGTCCAGCCCGAGGTCCACGAGGAGGTCGACGTACCGTTCGCGCAGCTCCTCGCGCCGCTCTTCCACCGAGGCGCTGTCTCCGTAGAAGGGACAGTCATCTATGAAATCCCCCCGATACAACGCGCGCGCGGCCTCGAGGAGGTGCAGCCGCTCGAGGCGGTCGGTCACGGCCCGGGATCGGGCAATCAGATCATCGAACGCCGAGACGTCGCTCCAGGCCACGAAGTCCGGCCGAAGTCGGTAGCGATCGTTGGTGAAGCTGATCAATCCATCGCCTTCCTGCCTGGGGCGGCCGCCGCTCAAGACTGATCGGAGACCGAGCATGGTGCGGTGGAAGGCCATGTCAGCGCGGTCGAGGTCCGTGTCGGGCCATACGACCTCGACGATCTCGTCCTTGCTGGCACCGCGTTCAGCACGATCGAATAGGAATGCGAAGACGGCCTCGGCTTGCCGCGACCCGGCTTTCGCGCCGCCCCACTGGCGGATCGGGGTACCGTTCAGCTCCGCGCGCAGGGGACCCATGGCGTAGACGTGAAGGCCTTGGCCCGCGGTGGTGTGGGCAGCGAGCGCGTTGGCGAGTTCGGTCTCCTGTTGCTCCATGCGGTCTCCCTCGCGCGAGAGCTCGGCCAGTGCCGAGGCCTGCTCGTCCTGCCGGGTGCCCAGGCGCCGTGCCGCCTCGATGTACGAGGTTGCCAGCCGGAGCAGGCCGACCTCACGCGGCGTCAGTGGCAATCCAGACCGCTTCAGGCCGAAGGCGATCTGGCCGCCCTCTGACTCCATGCGCAGGCGCGTGCGGAATGACTCGACCGATGCTTCCTCCCCGTGCACGGTCGACACGCGACCGTCGCTATCGATCAGCGCCGCACCGGTGAGGTCGAACGAGCGCACGAGGCGCGCCAAGGCAGGTCCGATGACGTCCTGCGGGCGCCGGGCCGAGAGGAGGTCCTCGCCAAGCGCCCGCAGCAGGCGAGCCCAGTCCGCGTCCTGCTCGTCGCCGCCGGCCATGAGGCCACGGGCCCCGTCCGCGATCGGGTCGAAGAGGGCGATGGTGAGGACGACGCCCAGGGCGATGACGATGGGCAGCTCGAGACCCACGATTCCCGCGACCGCTCGATCAAGGGTTATCAAACCAAGGACATAGACGACGATGCCCATGCCGACGAACACCGAGAGCCGGAACGCCCGAGCCGTCATCTCGGCACCGACGAATAGGCGTTGAGCGAGCACCGCGTAAACCGCGAGCACCGCGGCCAGGGCGATCAGCGACACGCCGAGCCAGCGCGGACCGCCGAGGCCCTCGGGCAGGATTCGGGCCATCCCTCCAATGATGCCGAGGCTGAGCGTGATCAACGTGGCCTGGAGCTGCCGGCGTCGAGCCAGGTCCGTTCCAGCTCGCCGCATGGCAGCGACGAGCCAGCCGATGCCGGCACCGAAAACGCCCGCGCGGACGAGGATGAAGCCCCACCCCAGGAGCACGCCGGGAATTCCGAGCGGCTCGAAGTGGGGCGGCGCGGGCATGACCGGATGGTCTGGGTCGAGCACCGCCTGGAGCCAGGCAGCCACTCCGACGCCGTAGCCTACGGCCAGCACGGCGATCGCCCATGGCGATCGCCGCCGCTCGACCGCAACCGAGACGCCCAGGTGGGCGGTTGCCGCCGGCAGGAGAAAGGCCCCGAAATTCTCGAGGACGTTGAGAACGGGGTGCACCTGCTGGTTGGTGCCTAATCGCTGGCCGATGATGGCGACCGACCAGATGGTGAGCAGGGCGCTGAGGAGGGCGAAGACCCTGGCCCCCGGTGCCTGTCCAGCCCGTGTCAACACCAAGAGCCCGAGCCATGTGGCGAGGATCGCCGTCAGGCCATGAGCGCCGACCTCGAGATAGAGCTCCACCCCTGCGACCCCTCGTGCCTGGATGACGGGCAGCCACTCGCGACGGTAGCGGCGCCGTGCGCGTCCGGCAATACGTCATTTGGCCAGTCGGCCGTCCTCGCAGGCCTTGGCCGCCAGCCCGCACCGGCCGTCGAGCGGGAAAGCACTGCTCATGCACCGCAGTTCCACCGCAGGTGAGCTCGCATATGGTCTGGCCATGTCGCGGTCCGCCAAGGCAGCCGATGGATGGAGGCCAGTCTTCGGTCTTCTTGCGCTCCTTGGTTGTGCTGCTTGTGTCTCTCCGCCCGTAACCGCGACGCCGGCCGGGACCGATGGCCCTCGACGTCGACCCCTACCGCAGCGGGGCGACTGTCGGCGCCGCAGGCCTTCGTACACCGTGAGGCCGCCCCGGACTGCGGTACCGAGACGGTCGTCCGCGGTGCGGGCTGGAACGTCGTGGGACGGCAATGCTTCTTGGATGCCTTTCGACAAGGCCGGGCCGCCGAGTTCACCAGCACGACCGAATGGGTCGAAGGGCAGATCGTCACGGCGCATCTCCGCTCGTTGGGTGCGGTGAAGCCGAGATCTGGTTCGATCCATCGGGCGGTCGGACTCAGGTGCGCTGGAGCCGCCAGATTGGCTGTGCCTTTCATGCGGCCGAGGAGTACATCCATGCGCCGGGCACGGTGATCCGGTCTTCGTCCATGCATGCCACGGAGGGGGCGACGTCGAAGAACCCTCGCGGCTCGTGCGAACCGACGAGGTCAGCCCGCCCTGATGGCCTGCCTGGCATGCGAACGACCGGTTCCGCAGTCGGCCCGCAGTCCACGACGTCTACGGTGGCGGCATGAGCCACGTCGCGCTCCTCCGGGGCAGGCGCATCGTAGAAACTTGTTGCTAGAGAGTCACCGGCCATGAGGACTGAGCGAAGGCAAATTCTGGGTTTCGCTCTGCTTCTGACAGGATGCGGTTCGACCGCGGTGGTGCCGAGCAACGTACCTCAGTCCTCCGCGTCCGCAATGGCAGCAGCGTCAGAGCCGTCGGAAACGTCATCACCCACGATGCCCGGGCCGACAGCCGCCGAGTCGCCCACTGAATCGCCGTCGATCGGCTGGACTGCGACTGACGCCCCATCGGCTGTGCTCGAGTCCTGGCAGAGCGCACGTGTCCGGGTGAGTGGACTCGCGGTTCGAACCGGCCCGGCATCGACTTATCCGTTGGTGGCTGGCTATGAGTGGGATGCCGCGACCTACACAGGGGTCCTCGCCACCGATGCCGTACGGGTAAACAGCGGCTACTTCCTGTGGATCGAAGACGGGCCTCTCGTCATCGACGGCATTCCGTGGTACCGGGTCGGTAATACCCAACGGCAGACGGGCATGGCGCCCGACGAGCTCCTGATGTGGGATGCGGACGGCGACGAGTTTCGCGACGACTATGGTTGGGTCGCCGGCGGGGATGGCGCGAGTTCATTCCTGGTGGCCGATGATCCGCCGCCGCCGCCCCGTGATGAGCCTGTTCAGGGCCGCGGCCCTAATCCCTATGCAATCCTCAGCGGCATCGGGAACGGCGGCACCGACTCGTTCGAACCCATCACCCCCGTTGGGATCCGCTGGTACGCCGCCCATCCCGCGGGTGACACGTGCCGCATCAGGATCACGCTCGAACCCGCCGGTATAGAGATGGCGTTGTCCACCATCGAGACATGGGCGGGCGGAGACGACTTCTGGCCGCGAGAATCTTCGTTTGAGGCGCAATTGGTAGGCGATCACTGGGTCGAGATCGAAACCGACTGCAGCTGGAGCCTTCGCGTCGTACCGATCCAGGGATAACCGGCGCTCGTTCGCCAACCGGCCCCGTTGACGACGTCTCACTATCGCGCCGAACGAGTGCGGTAGCGCGCGGACCGACGGCATACCACCCATGCGTCGGGTGGGACCGCTTGGTCGAGGCCGCAGTCAGATGCTCGAGGGATCTCTTCGTCGATGGCCTCGGTCGATCTCGCGG
>JALZJE010000138.1 GCA_030859955.1 Chloroflexota bacterium
TCGTGTGATCCGATGTCGCTTGCCCCTTCGGGACGACGTCAGTATCGACCGCTCGACGCGGATTGCACAAGGCCACTTATCCCCGAATCCGTGAGACGGACGAGGGTCTGTCCACAATTCATCCACGAAGGTGTCCACAGCCGACCAACCAGGGCGATAAGATGGGTGAGCCGCGTGCGCGCTCCT
This sequence comes from Chloroflexota bacterium, assembly GCA_030859955.1. Taxonomy (GTDB): domain Bacteria; phylum Chloroflexota; class Limnocylindria; order QHBO01; family QHBO01; genus JACDBZ01. The sequence goes on from JALZJE010000138.1 coordinate 187, forward strand.
CGAAGACCGATCAGGCCAGCGAACGCAGGCCGATCGTCAGAGCGCAAGCGACCGGAGCTGTTCCATGACCGATGCGCTCGCCGCGCTCGCCGCCAGCTGGGGCGTGCTGATGGCCCTGTCACCTGTTCTGCAGATGCGCCGCGTGCTCGAGCGCCGCTCGTCCGCGGACATCTCGATCGCGTACCTGACCGTGCTCCAGGTGGGGTTCACGCTCTGGATCGCGTATGGGACTTCACTGGGCAACGCCGCCATCGCGGTGCCGAACACCGTTGCGTTCCTGGTGGGCGCGGCGACGATCATCGTCGCGGTGCGCTATCGGGACAGGCCTGCGTAGCTGAGAACCTCAGACGAATGCGGGGAGGATCAGCGTCGTCAGCACGACTCCGACGAGCAGGAGCACTGCGGCGATACCGAGCTCCCAGTCTGCGACGCTGGTGACCTTCGGCGATTCGGGGTGGAACATGCAGCAACGGTCGTGGCTTCGGCTACGTTATTCCGCCGATCGATCGACGAGCCTCCTCCACCTGATCGAGCCGGCCGAAGCCGGCCTCTGCCACCGACGCGCCGACCTCGATCCGAACACGTTGCGTGACCCGACCGGCGGTTCGTCGACCGATCCAGCCGGCATGCAATGACAGCAAGAGCCCGAGCACCGCGCTGGCGACGGTCGACCCGACCAGGAGCAGGAGCGGCAGCGGCACCGGACCCAGCAGGGGTGCATCGGTGGTGGCCACCGGCACCTGGCCCTGCGAGACGAACAGGGTGACGTACCAGGCGACGGCGAAGGCGAATACCGCCCCGATGACCAGCTGGATCGCACCGACGATCGGCCACAGGAGCGAGCTTCGAATGTGGAGGTCCGCAACCGAATCCCGAGCAGCGTCGTCGATGGCCCGGGTCATGTCGGCCTCGAGATCGTCGGCGCGCAGCGCGGCGGCGAGCGCCGGGCGCGAGGCCGGGGGAACGTTGGCAGCTGCCTCCACGAGCACCGCGTGAACCGGATTGAGCGCGCGGCCGAGTGAGCCGCGGCGCCGCCAGTCACGCAGATAGGCAGCCGGATCGGCACTGCGCCGGCTCTGCCCGGTCAGCCAGCCGAGAAGCACCACGATGCGGCTCAGCAGCGAGCCACCGGACCGACGCGCTCGGCCCAGGACCGCCAGCTGAACCTGCCGCGCGACGCCGGCCGGATCGATGAGGGCGAGTGCCCCGTCCACGGACGCGCGCTGCGCATCGGCGCGGCGACCCGGGTCGATGAGCGGCGCGTAGGCAGCATCCGGCACCAGCCCGACCGCGCGCGCCAGCAGCTCCCTCGCTTCGAGCGCATCGGTCGTCAGCTTTGCGGCCACCAGGGCCTTGGCGTCAGCCTCGCGCGCAAAGCCGGCACGCAACGGCTCGATGCCGTATCCGGTTGCCGCCGACACCACGTCGATGCGTGCGTCGCTGATCCCCGATTCGGATAGCCGGCGCCGAAGATCCTCGGCCAGCTCCGCGCCCTGCGTATCGGTCAGCCGGTCCGCCTTGTTCAGGATGAACCGCAGTCGCGCGGCATGCGGCGCCATCTCACGAAGGTACGCGTGCAGCCGCGAATCGTCGTATTTCTCAGGGTCCATCACCCAGGCCACGGCGTCGATGCGCGGGAGGAGCGCGTCGACGGTGGCTCGGTGCTCGGTGCGGACGCTGTCCACGTCCGGCAGGTCCAGGATCGCCACGCCATCGAGGTCCTCGTCGGCGTGAGTGGCCACGTGCCCGACGCCGAGCCAGGCAAGCAGCGGCTCCAGCTCCTCGCGGCGAGCATCCGCGACCCACGCGAGCGGCTGGTCGGTGGTCGGCCTGACCGCCCGCACCGCGCTCACCGTTCGACCGGCGAGAGCGTTGAGCAGTGACGACTTCCCGACTCCGGTCCCGCCGGCGAGGGCCAGCACATACGCGGCGCCACCGAATCCGGAGCGCTCGCGTGCCCGCGCAAGCACCGCATCGGCGCGAGACGCCTCATGGTCGAGCCCGATGTCCCGAGCGGCGGCGGCTGCGCCCCGCAGACGGTCGATGGCCTCATCGAGGCTCATGACGCGCCGGCGCGCGATGCCTGGCGGGCAGCATCCCGCAGTACCGTGCCGAGGTCCTCGTCCGCCGGCAGTCCCCCGAGCGCGCTGCTGAAACGGTCGCGCTCATCGGCGAAGGCAGCGTCGAGGATGGCGCCGAGCCGCTCCCTGGCGCGTGAGACGAAGGCGGCGACGTTAGCCTCGCCGAAGACCGCCTCGAGCAGCTTCTGGTTGATCACGGCTGTCGCCGCGGTGATGCCGACCTCGGCGCCGGTGAGGCCCCCGGTATGCACGAACACGGCGAGGATGGCGCTGGTGCCGATCGCATTGACGCCGATGCTCGCCACCTGGGCCCATCCCTTTCGCTGCTCCCCCATCGCGCGGATCTGCTCGCCGATGCCCGCGGCCCACGCCTCGAGGTCGGAGCCGAGGCGATCCGCCAGCTTCGGCGAGGCGCCCCACAGTGCCGCGCGTTCGGCCAGGGCCGCCGCGCCGTACGGATCGTCGATCCAGGTGGTGGCCGTTCGTCGCGCGGCCGCATCGGCATGTTGAACCGCGAGAGCGACCAGGTCGGCGAAGGCCGCCTCTCGAACCTCGATCGCCGGTGCGGCTGGCCCGGGGCGGACCTGCGCCCGGAGGCCGGCCGCGACTCGACCGATGCCCTGCGCGAGGATCCGTGCCACCTGCCCCGCGCCGACGAACTCCTGCCACTGGCGGAGCACCTCGACGCGCATGAATGCTCCGCGCCCCAGCTCGCCACCGAGGGAGTGGCGAGCGTCTCCGTACGCTCGCTCAGCGACATCGAGCAGCGTCGCCGTCGCGGCACGCTCTTCGTCCACCTGGCGCGCGACCTCCTCGATCGCCGGAGGAAGTCCCTCGAGCGCGGCGCCCAGACTGCGACGGGTAAGCTCGCGACGGGCGGCCTCATCGGCGGTGAGCCGCGCCAGGGCGTCGTGAATCGGCGCCACGGCACTCACCGACAGCGCATCACGCCCCGGCTCCAGGGCACCCTCGGCAACGGGGATGACCTCGAGCGCGCCGAATGCCCCTGCGTCGCCGAGGCGACCGTGCTGGAGCATGGCGGTGTAGTCGGCGACGACGGATCCAGCATCGTCGGCATCCGGTGGTAGCCGGTTGAGGATGGCCAGCAGCGGGACGCCGCGCTGCCGTGCTCGCTCCAGCATGGTCCAAGGCACCTGGTCGGCGTAGCGAGTTGCGGTGGTGACGAACACGACCAGGTCGGCTGCCTCGAGGAGCTCGACCGCCAGCGCACGGTTGGCAAGCTCCACGCTGTCGAAGTCCGGTGCGTCGACGACCACCAGGCCCCGTCCGATAACCGGGTCCGCGACCAGCTCGAGCGCGTCGCGCGCCGCGAGACCGGGCAGGAGATGCGGGCCGACGTCGTCCGGATGCGCGAGCGCCACGGGGCGGCGCGTGGTGGGGCGAAGAACCCCGGACGGGCTGATATCGCGGCCGGCTAGCGCATTGAAGAGGCTGGACTTGCCGCTCCCGGTCGAACCGAGCAGCACGACCACCAACGGCGCGTCCGCGTCGTGTGCCCGAGGCCGGAGGTAGTCGTCGACATGTCGCCGCAGGCGCTCGGCGCGGGCGGCACGGTTGGGCTCCGGGGCGCTCGCCACTCGACGAGCGAGAGCGTCACTGAGCTGACGCAGTGCGTCGGTCAGGCTGGGTGGCACCGGCGAGGCTGGCAGGGGCAGGCCGCCTCAGGCGGCCCGCTCGTCGATGCTGCCGGTGATCCGCGTGGGACGAATGCGAATCACCAGACGTGGATCGCTCGCGTCATGGAACGCGTAGTCACGGCCCAGGTATCGGCGCGCGAGGCGGTCGATGTGGTCCTCGCCTCCCTCCGCCGACTTCGCGATCACCTCGCCCTGTACCTGGGCCCAGCGCCACTGGTCCGCCGGGTCCACGAAGAGCAGGGTGACCGGCGATCCGGTCTCGAGGCGTTTGCCCCAGGCGCGGCTCGTGGCGGCATTGAGCCAGATCTCGTCGTCTCGGAGCTCGTACCAGATGGGATTCATCTGGACGGTGCCGTCGCTGCGCGTCGTCCCGATGAAGACGGGCATCACCTCGTCAAGGAAGACGCGAGCGTTCGCCGAGAGAGGGGCTGTCATTAGGGGGCTCCAGTTGCGTTCAGGTTCGTGGAGCGATCCTAGGGCAGATCCCGTGCCGAGGCGAAGCGTCAGCCGGCGGCGTCCCTCGTCCGGGCGGCTGGGATGGCACGGAGGCCCGGCCCCTCTCGGAGTGCCCACCCTGCCAGCTCACCGGATGCGATGATCGAAAATGGGAAGCCGCCGACGACCCGGCTTTCCGTGGTGGTGAGGACGTGTTCCCCGAGTTCCTCCTCCGTCAGCGCGCGTCGCTGGATGACGCGTCCGGCTGCATCGAAGCGGAAGATCATGTGCCCCGCTGACGGCACCAGCCGCGCCTCAACCGTGCGTGCCCTGACGGACAGGACCCGGCGCGCAGCGGATTCGGTCGGAGCGAGCGCGGGGTTGGTCTCGATCCATGAACCCGCCGCCTCCGTATCGGCCAGCCGCAGGAAGGTGCGTCCATCGTGGACGCGACGACGGTCGACGGTCACGCTGCGCCCGCCTGCCAGATATCGTTCGTCGCGGCTCGACACCTCGTCCGCGGTGAACTCGTGGAGGGAGTGCTCCACCGGCGGCAGCGAGACACGCGTGCCGGTCACCAGCACGGCGTCCTCGACCTGGCCGATGGCATGGGCCGCGCCGGATTCGGCAACCCACCAGGCTCCGAGCGCCGGTTCATCCACCCGCAGCCAGGAACCCTCGCGCCCCGGGAGGCGAGCCCGGCGGTCCGCAATCAGGGAACGGCGCTCCTCCACGTCGAGTATTTGCTCTTCACCCACGGAGCCATCCGACGCAAAGCGGAGGAGCCGATGGCTGCCCGGCTCGAGCACCACCCGGAGGTCGCTCGGGAGTGGATCAGCGTCGAGCCGGGTCGTGAAGCCCCACGCTCCTGCGGCCAACGGCCTGCCCACCGCATCGGCGATCCCGTCCCCGATCACCACGGTATAGCGGCTGCTCAGCGCAAGCGGCGCTGCGGGATCGATGGTGACGAGCCCCGTTGACGCTTCGTACGCGACCGAGGCGGCCACGGGCTCGCCGGCAGCGTCCCGGAGAACCACCGATTCAGCGCCGGTGCCGGTCACCGGCTCGCTCAGCCGGATCGAGATGTTGGCGCCTGGACCGACGTCGCCCGCATCTGCCGCGGGGGAAACCGGTGCCGCGGTCGGTGCCACGCGATCCCAGCCGAGCTGTAGCGTGAGTTCCGGATTTCCCGCGAACGCGTACCAGTAGTTCGGCGCACCGTCCGTGTACTTCGTGCGGTGCAGCCAGATCGACTGGCCGGCGGAGAACGGATGGGCCTGCCACGTGAGCGCCGATGGCACGAAGCGAGCGTCAGCGGCGAACGCGGTCCCGAACGTGGCGCCACGGTTTGCCAGGAGCCGCCCGACGAGATCGGCGGCGCCGCGATCGAAATCAGTGGCGAAATAGGCGGAGCCGCCCATCGCGAAGACTTTCCGCGAGTAGTACGCCACGCGCTGTGCGGCAACGGATGCGGAGGCTGGCTCGTGGCCGCCCTCGGACGCGCCTGGCGCGTAGCAGGTGTTCGAATAGATCATGACGAAGCCCGGTGCCGGGCGCGCGTTGGCGACGATCCAATCCTCGCCGAGGTACTGGAGCTCCACGCCGACGTCGCCGTGGGTCCCATGCGCGCCCGGACCCTGGAGCGCCCAGCCGTTCTGGCGGGCCGTGTTCAGGCCACCGTACGGGCTGGGGTGTCCGTACCCGTGGCCGAAATAGACCACGACGTGCGCATCGGCGACCGCTGCGAGGACATTCGCGGGCGTTGCGTTGGGTGAATAGGCCCTGGCCACGACGGCACCCTGCTGCTCCGCCGCGGCGGCGGCGGCATCGGCCAGTGCCAGGTAGGTTGGCGTGAGCGCACCGACCGGTCCGACGATGATGGCGACCTTGACGGGCGATGCGGCGTTGACGTTGGTCGGCAGACCGAGAACCGCCACCAGGCTCAGAGCGGCCAGGGCGGCGCGAAACAGGCGAGACAAGACTGAGCTCCGATGAGATGGGGGCTGAAGGCACGCCGGCGGGCGGGCCGTTCATGCGCCATCACACTACGGGCGTTGCACGCTACTTCCCATGGACAACAGGGACCGATGGGCAGTGGTACTTCCGGGGCGCGACCTGCGCACGTGGGCCGCATCTGCGACGATGGGTGTCATGACCACCTCGGTTCGCCACGACCTGCGCAACGTGGCGATCATCGCGCACGTCGACCACGGCAAGACGACGCTCGTGGACGGCATGCTGCGCCAGACCGGGACCTTTCGTGCCAACGAGACCGTCGTTGACCGTGTCCTCGACTCCGGCGACCTCGAGCGCGAGAAGGGGATCACCATCCTCGCCAAGCAGACGACGGTCGACTACGACGGCGTGCGGCTGAACATCGTCGATACCCCCGGCCACGCCGATTTCGGCGGCGAGGTGGAGCGCGCGCTGCTCATGGTTGATGCCGTGCTGTTGCTGGTCGACGCGGCCGAAGGTCCCCTGCCACAGACCCGATACGTCCTTCAGAAGGCCATGCAGCGTCATCTGCCGGTGATCCTGGCGCTCAACAAGATCGACCGCTCCGACGCACGGCCGGCCCAGGTGCTCGACGAGGTCTACGAGCTCTTCATGGACCTTGGCGCAGATGAATTCCAGATCGAGTTCCCGGTCGTCTACACGAACGCCAAGGCGGGGACCGCCACCTCCGACCTCGCCCGGCCCGGCTCCGACCTGCATCCGCTCCTCGACCTGCTGGTGAGCGTCACCCCGCCCCCGACCTTCGAGGATGGCCATCCCCTCCAACTGCTCGTCACCAACCTCTCGGCCAACGAGTACGTCGGACGCATGGCGGTCGGGCGCATCCGCAACGGGACGATCCGCGTCGGGCAGCGCGTCACGATCGTGCGCGAGGAGCCGGAGGATCCGGACGGGTCGGTCGAGCCTGGCCGCAGCATGACGCTGACCGGCTCCGTATCGGCACTCCAGACGGCGCACGGCATCGACCGGGTCGATATCACCGAGGCGGGTCCGGGCGACATCGTCTCGGTCGCGGGCCTGCCGGAGGTCACGATCGGCGATACGCTCACCGATCCCGCGGACCCGCGCCCGCTCCCCCGCCTGGATGTCGACGCTCCGACCCTGCGCATGACGTTCGGCGTGAACTCGTCACCGATGGCAGGTCGTGATGGCACCTTCTTGACCTCTCGGCAGATCCGCGCCAGGCTGGACCGCGAGGTCCTCGGCAACGTCGCCATCGAGATCCACCCCACCGAGTCGGGCGAGACCTTCGAGGTCCGCGGCCGTGGCGAGCTCCAGCTGGCGGTCCTCATCGAGCAGATGCGACGCGAGGGATTCGAGCTCACCATCTCACGCCCCGAAGTGATCCTGCGCACGCTCGACGGCAAGACCCAGGAGCCCTACGAGCGCGTCACCATCGACATCCCGCCGGACTACATCGGCGTCGTGCAAGGTGCGCTTGCGGGCCGAAAGGGCATGCTCGAGCAGATGAGCACCGATACCGACGGCCGGGTGCGGATGGAGTTCATCATCCCCACCCGCGGCCTGATCGGCTATCGCGGTCAGCTGCTGTCGGACACGCGCGGGACGGCGCTCATGCACCAGATCGGCGAGGGGTACGGCCCCTGGGCGGGCGAGGTGACGCACCGCACCAGCGGCGTCCTCGTGTCCGACCGAGCCGGCGAATCGCGTGCCTACGCGCTCTCGTCGCTGGTCGAACGCTCGGAGCTCTTCATCTCCCCTTCGACCGAGGTCTACGAGGGGATGGTGCTCGGCGAGAACAGCCGCCCGGGCGACATGGACGTGAATCCGACCAAGGCCAAGGCGCTGTCGAAGATGCGGACCCAGGCAACCGACGGCGACTACCGCATCCACACGCCGCCGCGCGTGCTGACGCTCGAGGCCGCCATCGAGTTCATCGCCGCCGACGAGCTGGTGGAGGTTACCCCGACCGCCATTCGACTGCGCAAGCGACTCCTCTCCCAGCACGAGCGGCGGCGCGCATCGGGAGCCGCCTTCAAGGCCGGCGTGACGTGACCGACGGGCGCACGAAGCTCGTCTGCACCATCGGTCCCGCCACGGAGGATCGCGCGGATGAGCTCGTCGCCGCCGGGATGGATATCGCGCGCCTGAATTTCTCGCATGGCACCGCCGCCGGGCGGATCGACACCGCACGACGGGTGCAAGCTGCCGGGCGTCAGGGCCGCGTGGCCCTGCTCGCGGATCTTCCGGGCCCGAAGATCCGGCTCGGAGGCCTCGCCACCGAAACCGTCACCCTCGAGACCGGCGCCGGATTCGCGCTCCGACCGACCGATGACACACCCGGCGACGCCGCCGGTGCCCACGTGTCATACCCGCGCCTCGCGATCGATGTCAGTGCGGGAGACCGGATCCTCCTCGCCGATGGCGCGGTCGAGCTGCGGGTGACTGCGGTGACCGACGATGTCCGGACCGAGGTGGTCCGCGGCGGGGTCATTCGTCCCCACGCCGGGGTCAGCGTGCCGTCAGATCGGGTTTCAGAACCCGCGCTGACGCCAGCGGACCGCGCCGCGGTCCCCGAGGCGCTCGCCCTTGGCGCCGACTACATCGCACAGTCGTTCGTGCGCCGAGCGGCAGACGTGATCCAGCTGCGGGAGCTGATCGGACCCGAGGGCCCACCCATCGTGGCCAAGATCGAGACGCGAGCCGCCATCGACGACTTCGACGCGATCTGTGAGGTGGCGTCCGCCGTGATGATCGCGCGTGGCGACCTCGGCGTTGAGCTGCCGTTCGAGGAGGTTCCCATCCTTCAGAAACAGCTCGTGCGTCGGGCGCTCGACATCGGCATTCCGACCATCGTGGCGACGCAGATGCTCGAGTCGATGATCAGCTCCCCACGTCCCACGCGTGCCGAGGCGAGCGACGTCGCCAACGCCATCTTCGACGGCGCCGACGCGATCATGCTGTCCGGCGAGACCGCCATCGGCTCGTATCCCATCCTTGCCGCACAGGCAGCTGCCCGCATCGCCCGGCTCTGCGAACGCACCGGCGCTGAATACCTGCCATCCGGGCGTCCACCGAACGCCGATACCGATGCCGATGCCCTCGCCTACGCCGCCGTGGCGCTCGCCCGAGCTGACCGCGACGTCGCCGCGATCGCCTGCTACACGCGCAGCGGGCGCACGGCCCGCATCCTCAGCTCGCTCCGGCCGCGCGTGCCGATCCATGCATTCTCGCCGCACGAGGAGGTGGTGCGGAGGCTCGCGCTCGTGCATGGCGTGCAGGCTTCCACCTGCATGGCTCCATCCGGCCCGGAGGGCCGGCTCGACCTCCTCGCCTGGCTGCTGGGCGAGGATCCGTCACTTCCTCCGGGATCCGCAGTCGTACTGGTGGCATCCACGGCGACGCCGGGAACAGGTCCGAACCTGTTGGAGGTCGCCCGCGTGGCGGGCCAGGCGCGTGGCAATTCGTAACCTTGTTTGTTACGAATGAGGTTGAGGTGGATATTCTTCTGGTGCATTCGCCAGATCGGCCAGCTTGACCCGGTCAAGCTGCTGGACGAATGCATCCTCGGCAGCCGCCAACACTTCGAGGAGCGCTGACCCGACTGAGTCCTGCGGGTCCGCCAGCGCCCGATGAACATCGCCGATTCGAATCAGCGCACGATCCTCCGCGATCGCCCACCGCCATTCGGACCGGACCGCGACTCGACGAGGCCGTCTGGGCGCAGTCCGCCGAGAAGCCGCCGCACGACCACGGGATGGGACGTGGTTGCTTCGGCCAGCTCGGCGAGGTTGCCATGCCTCGCGGTGCCTGGACCAGCACCAGAAGGGCGCGAACTGCCGCAGCGAGACCCCTGCCCGACCTATTCATAACCATTTCGGTGACGGATTAGCTTGACCCGGCCTGCTCAGACCGACCGCCTCCGAAGCCAGCGCATATCTCGGCGAGCTCCTCGACCGATGCACCGGCGCCGAGCCCCAGGACCACGACCACGCGGGCCTTCAACGCGTCGAGCGTTCCGGAGAAGATCGCGCCGGCGTCCCACCACTGTGAGCTGCCGCCGGGGAACCCGTAGCCGGACGCCACGCGGCCCGACGGACAGCGCGTCGTGAGCAGCACGGGCGCACCCCCTTCGATGAGCGGCCGAGCCGCGTCCAGGTACGTCGGCGGCGTATTTCCTCCACCCGCCGCCGCCACGACCAGGCCCACGGCCGCCGAATCAACGAGCGCTGGCTCCGTGTCGAGCGCCACGCCCAGGATGGGCACCGGAAGCGAGGCACGCTCGGGCATGCGCTCGAGCCGCACCGGGCGGCGCTGGCGCAGCAACGCCACCCGTCCGTCGGCGATGAGCCCGAGGCGGCCGGCGTTCGGGCTCTGGAACGTGGCGTAAGCATGGGTGTGAGTCTTGCGCACGTCATCGGCGCCGTGGAGCTCGCCGGCCATGGCGATCGTGACTCCCTGGCCGGCCAGTCTCGGGTCGGCTGCGGCCGTGATGGCATTGCGCAGGTTCTCCGATCCGTCATACCCATCCTGCGATGGGGTGCGCATGGCCCCGACCACGACGACCGGCTTCGCGGGCAGCGGCAGGAGGTCCCAGGCGAATGCGGTTTCCTCGATGACATCGGTACCCTGCACAACGACCGCGCCATCGATATCCGGCCGCGCCAGCTGTGCCGCCAGGATGCCGCCGATGTCCAGAACCTGGTCGAAGGTGAGGTGCGAGGCGGGCACCAGGCCCCAATCGATCGGCTCAACGTCCGCGATGGCATCCAGGCCCGGCACGGAGGCGAGCAGCTCGTTGCCGCGCAGGCTGGGCACGTTGCCGCCGGTGCCGAGGTCACTGCGCATCGAGATGGTTCCGCCGGTGAAGACGACGGCGACACGGGGCATCAGCCGGGGGGTGGCTCGGCGACGAGCCGATTCTCCAGCCGCCCGATCCCCTCCACCTCGACCACGACCGTCTGGCCGACAATCATCGGCGCGACGCCCTCCGGCGTGCCGGTCATGACCAGGTCGCCCGGCAGGAGCCGGGTGAAGCGGGTGATGTACTCGATCAGGTGGGGAATCGGAAAGATCAGGTCTCGCGTGCGACCGTCCTGCCGCAGCTCGCCGTCGACCGTACAGGTGACACGCAGATCGTTCGGGTCGAGCTCCGTCTCGATCCAGGGACCGATGGGACAGAACGTGTCGAATCCCTTGCCGCGGGTCCATTGGTCATCCGACTTCTGGATGTCACGGGCGGTGACGTCATTGCCGCACGTATAGCCGCCGATGACCTCGCCGGCGCGGTGGGCCGATATCCGATGTGCCTCCCGTGAGATGACGATCACGAGCTCCGCCTCAGGGTCGACCCGCTCCGAGAGGGACGGGTAATGGATCTCGTCGCCGGGTCCGACGATCGAGGATGGGGGCTTCCAGAACAGGAGTGGCTGGTCAGGGACGGTATTGCCGAACTCCGCGGCGTGCTCGCGATAGTTGCGTCCGACGCAGATCACCTTGCTTGGTGCCACCGGCGCCAGGAGCTGCAGGTCATGCAGCGAGCCAACGTCGGGACCGCTCGAGCCGCCGGCGAATGGATCGTCTCCGCCGGTGGCGTGGACGCGGTCCGATGCATCGGCGATGCCCCAGGTCGGCCCGTCGGAGCCGCGAAAGCGCACGATCCTCATCGTGGCTGAGCGCCTGCTTCTACCATGAGGGACATGGTATCCACACCGGCTCGCCCGAACGCGCTCATTCTGGCCGCGATCGGGCTGGCGGCCGGGCTACTGAGCGGCCTGTTCGGCGTCGGGGGCGGCATCATCATGGTGCCGGCCATGGTGCTCCTCGCCGGCATGGCTCAGCAGCGGGCATCGGCCACCTCGCTCGCCTCTGTCGTCCCCATCGCCGCGGTCGGTGCGGTCATCTTCGGCCAGGCTGATAACGTCAACCTGCCGGCTGCCGGCGTGCTCATGGTCGGATCGATCATCGGCGTCCAGGTGGGCGCCAGCCTGATGACCAGGGTCGGGGACGATCGGCTGCGCATCGGCTTCGCGATCTTCATGATCGCCATCGCCCTCATGATGCTCGTCTCATGACCGTGCCGGAGATCCTGGCCCTGCTGGCGATCGGCCTCACGGCGGGAACCCTGGCCGGCCTCCTGGGCATCGGAGGCGGGGTGCTGATGGTGCCGGCCATGGTGCTCATCACCGGCTTTGATCAGCACGTCGCGCAGGGCACATCGCTGCTGGTGATCATCCCCGCGGCAGTGCTCGGGTCCTTCACCCACCATCGACGCGGACGCCTCGCGCTGCGTGATGCTGGCGCGCTGGCGATCGGCGGGGTTGTCGGGGCGCTGCTCGGCAGCTTGACAGCCCTGTCGCTCGACGAGGATCTCCTGAGGCGGCTCTTCGCCGTCCTGCTCCTGCTTATCGCCGCCCGCATGCTGATGACGCGGAGCGCAACGGTCGAACCGGCAGGACCGGTCGAACCGGCCGCCTGAGCAGGCCTACCCTTCGGGCTGCTTCTCTTTCAGCTGGCCGGGGGCATTCTCGCGGCCGTGGCCATTGCCCATGATCGAGCCGAGTCCGGGATGGAGGTCGAGCTCGCGTGCGATCTGGCCCCAACCCATGCCAGGCTCGGTATCGGTGCCGTCGCGCATGGAGGTGATCTGCTCGACGTCGAGCGTCGCCTGGCTCGCCCAGGCGAGCGTGCGCACGGCGCCGCCCACGCCGTACCGAGTGGCGAGATCTGCAAGGACCGCCTCGTCGAATGGAATGTCGCTGGCGGTCAGGCGATCGCCGGCGTGCGCCAACGCCTCGGCGCTCGGCTGCTCGGCGTCATCGGCCTCGTCGGCTTCTTCGGCTTCTTCGGCCTCTTCGGCCTCTTGCGGCTCGTGGCTGGAGGCCGGCGGCGCGGCGATGTCGCGACCAACCGGTGCGCGCCCCGCCATGACGCTGCCGGCAGCGACGAGGAGCAGGACGGCCGCGGCCAGCAGGGCGATACGGTTGGTTCGGGTCACGTCAGTTCTCCGTGGCAATGCGGGCAGCCTGCCGAGTCTACCCCGGCGCGGCGCGTTCGGGAAGACGCACGCTCGGTTCCGGCGATAGTCTTGGCGTCATGTCGAGCGAATCCGGTTCCCCCGCGCACCGCGTGGCTCCACTGCTCCGCGTGCGCCAGGTACGGGAGTTCACCGCCGCGCCGGTTGCGACCGATGCGCTGGAAGCCATCACGGACGCGGCCCGCTGGTCCGGCTCCAGCCGCAACTCCCAACCGTGGCGTTTCGTGATGATCCAGGACCAGGAGGTACTGCGCTGCATCGCGGCGGCCGGTCAGCCGCAGACGCGTGCACTGGAGACCGCCACGGCGGCCGTGGCCATTGCGCTCGTGGAGGAGAAGGGCAGCGCGGTCTCCCACGCCTTCGACGAGGGACGCGCTGCGGAGCGGATGCTCATCGCCGCCTCGTTGCTGGGCATTGGCGCCGGGATCGCATGGGTCACGTCCGACACGCGGCCGCTGGTTGCCGAGCTCCTCGGTCTTTTTGAGGGCCGCTTCGTGCGCACGATCATCGCCATCGGTCACCCCACCGAAGCCGCGCGAGCGCCAAAGGCTGCGCGCGGCCAGGCGCGGTTGCCAAGATCCGAGACGGTCTTCGCGGAACGCTACGGCAAGCGTTAGGGCGCGCGCTCCCAGGTCCCGGCCTGGAGGTCCGCCGCGCGGGCGCCGTCCATGCAGGGGTCCACGACCATCACGAAGCGCAGGTCCTCCTCGTCCACGCCATGGGCGTGATAGGTGCCGCGCGCGGTCGGACAGGCGGGATCATCATCGAGAACCACGGTCCAGCCCGAGCTTTCGAAGGCGCCTGACCAGCGCTCGCCGATCACGTACGTCTCTCCGGTCAGCGTCATCGTCTCGGCCGGCTCACCCGCGGTGGCCGTCCGCTCGTACGAACCGACCTCCCAGTGCCGGCCCGTCCCTTCCGCCAGCTGCAGGCCCCACCAGCGGCCGCCGGCACCACCCACCACCGCGATGAGGGCCAGCACGACCGCAGCGGCGACCACGCGACGAGATGGTTTCTCGGCCGCAGCACTCCCGATCACCATCGAGACACTGAGCGCGAACGCCACCGCCAGCAACCACCATGGGCCCAGGCTGACCGAGGAGGCATGGCCCGACTGGTCCACTGGCCACGCCGATGCGCCGATCAGCCCGAGCACCAGGACGGAGGCAAGGAGCCCCCACGTCGAAACCTCGCGGCGGCCACGGACGGCGACCACGGCGAGCAGCGCCGCCAGCAGGGCGCCGATGGCGGCGGCCGCAGTCACCGGAAACGCGTTGCCGCGCCAGGCGCTGAGGAAGATCTGGACGAAGCGGTAACCCTCGCCACGCACCTCGCGCTCCTGGACGATCCAGCCCTGCACGAACGACAGGGCAAAGATGGCGACGCCCGCACCCGCGGCCAGCCAGAGCCACCGAGTCCGGTTCACGCGCTGCCCCCGCTCGCTGATCGGTCGACGAGGGCGGCGTACTGGCGCCCGTCATCGGCCTCGACGAGCGCCGGGAGCGAGCTTCCCTCGCGGAGCGGCGTGATGTACCGCGTGAGCTCGACCGTGCGAAGCATGTCCGGAGTGTAGACGGACCCTCCAGGATGGCCGCACGCCGGAGTTATCGGGACAGCGAGCCCCCTCGAGGGTCCCTCGGTGGCGATCACGGCGAAGGCTGCCACCACGGCGATGGCGAGGATGCCGAGCCCGATCCAGCTCATCGACAGGTTGACCGTGGACGCGAGGGCCAGGTACGACCCGATCGCCACGACGGAAGCGGAAATGATGGCGGCTGCGCGCATGGGTGAATCTCCCGCAAATCGAACTTCGCCCATCGTCTGCCCAGCGGTCGGCGCCGCACATCGTCCGATTGCGGCGCTTCGCCTACGCCATCCGTCCGAGACTGTCGGCGAGGCGCTCGATCATGAGCGCGGTCGCGGCCGTGATACGCGCCAGCGTCTCGTAGTCGAGAGTGTCGGCAGTATCGGTCGACCGATGGTAGTTCGGGTTTCGGAAGTTGGCGCTGTTCGAGACCTGGATCGCAGTCAACCCGGCACGCCAGAAATTGACATGGTCACTCCGCGAAAAGTGCCGGGCGGCGGGAACAGCGAGGAGCGCGGGGCCGATGAGCGGAAGGTCGAGCGGGTCACGAAGCAGCAGGACCCGTTCCGAGCCGATGGTCGCTGACAGGCAGCGTGCCCACTCGCGAACCAGCTCCAGCGAGGAGCGACGATAGATCGCCAGCACCGTGTCGCCCGCACGTCCGCGCGCATCCAGCCGGGAGACCTGCCCGGGGTACAGCAGGTCGATCCCGGGCGGGACGGACTGCGTGCCGGGACGAGAGTCCATGAAGCCGATCGGATCGAAAACGATCGCGGCACGCACGCGATACCGGGATCGGAGCCAGCGAACGAGGTATCGGGAGCCGACGAGGCCGATCTCCTCGAAGTCGGGCGCCGCCAGGATCACCGTCCGACGGAACCGACGTCCAGCCAGCTGCGCGGCGAGCTCGAGCAGGGCCGCGAGGCCGGCACCGTTGTCATCCGCGCCGGGTGCCCCGCGCACCGTGTCGTGGTGCGCGACGATCACGATCGCCTCATCGGACTCTCCCTCGCCGATCGCGACCAAGTTCATGCCGTCGAGGCGTCGGTGTGTGTGCGTCGCATGACCCAGGCGCGCCCTGACGTTGCGGAGGCGCAGGTGCTGCTGGCCCACCCGCCAGCCGGCAGCACGCCAGGCGCCGGCGAGAAGGGCATCGGTCCGTTCCATGGCGGGAAGCGCGTCGAAGCGATTACGCGGCCCGGGCAGGGAGCCGACGAGCTGGCGAAGGCGCGCGGGGTCGATTCGGGCGACCCACGCATCAGCCTCACGACGGAGCGCCGCATCGGGCGGCTCGTAGTCCGGCTCGGCAGTGCCGGGCATGCTGATCTTCACCCGTCGAGGGTAGCTGTCAACCGGCGAGCCGCGCCCGTAGACACCGTGGCGACGTGACCGCCGAGCGGGCACAATGTCCCGATGTCAGACTCGCGAGTTTCGATCACCCGCGTCTCGGAGCGCGCCGGCAGGTTCACGGAGTCCGTGATCCGCGAGATGACGCGCCATGCGGTACTGCACGATGCGGTGAACCTCGCGCAGGGATTCCCGGACTTTCCATGTCCGCCGGAGCTCAAGGAGGCGGCCAAGGCGGCCATCGATCGGGACGTCAACCAGTACGCCATCACCTGGGGCGCGCGGGACTTCCGCGAGGCCATCGCTGCCAAGACGGCTCGCTTCCACCCCACCTGGACGGTGGATCCGGAGACTGATGTCACCGTCACCTGCGGCGCGACCGAGGGGATGATCGCCGCCATGCTGGCCCTCGTCGATCCCGGCGACGAGGTGATCGTCTTCGAGCCGTTCTACGAGAACTACGGGCCTGATGCGATCCTCTCAGGCGCCATCCCCCGCTATGTCACGCTGCACGAGCCGGACTGGCATATGGAAGCCGATGAGCTGCGCGCGGCGTTCGGGCCCCGCACGCGCGCCATCATCGTCAACAGCCCGCACAACCCGACCGGCAAGGTCTTCTCGCGAGCGGAGCTGGAGCTGATCGCCGGCCTGGCGCAGGAGCATGACGCGCTGGTCCTGACCGATGACATCTACGAGCACATGGTCTACGCCGGCGAGCACATCCCCATGGCGACACTGCCCGGCATGGCGGAGCGCACGGTGGCGATCAACTCGCTGTCGAAGACGTACTCGGTCACCGGCTGGCGGGTTGGATGGGTCATCGCGCCGGCACCGCTGACATCGGCGATCCGGAAGGTGCATGACTTCCTGACCGTGGGAGCGGCCGCTCCGCTGCAGGCCGCCGGTGCCGTGGCACTTGCCCTGCCAGATGCCTACTACGTCACCCTCGCCGCGAACTACCGACGCCGTCGCGACCTGCTCATCCCCGCGCTCGAGGCCGCCGGCCTGCGCCCCTTCATCCCCGACGGGGCGTACTACGTGATGGTCGACTTCAGCGGGGTGACCAATGACGACGATGTGACCTTCGCGCGCCGTCTGACGGCCGATCCTGGCGTGGCATCGGTCCCCGGCTCATCGTTCTATTCCCGTTCGGAGCTCGGTCGAACGAAGGTGCGATTCGCATTCCCAAAGCGCGACGAAACACTTCTGGAGGCAGCACGCCGGCTCCTCAGCCTGGCCTCACCCGCTAACGACGACTCGGTTCCCATGGCCCGCTAGAAGCCACCGAGATCGCCGCCGCCTCCGAAATCCCCTCCTCCGAAGTCACCGCCACCCACATCCCCGCCCGTATCGCCACTGCCCGGATCGTCGCCGCCCTGGTCGCCGCCAGCGTCTGCATCGGCCCCGACTCCGTCGGCTGACGATTCGTCGGAAAAGAACGCATCGGCGATGGCGGTGCCAACGAAGACTCCCGCCAACGTGGAGAGGAACATCCCGCCCATTCCCGGACCCTGAACATTTCCGAAGGTGCGTTCCATGGTGCCCGGCTCGCGCATCTCCGCCCGCGTGGCCATCCGTGCGAGCGACTTCGGATCGTCGCCTTCAACCTCCGAGGCCGGGACCTGCCGAGAGAGCTCGCCCAGCACCGTTCGTCGCTGCTCCGGGGTCAGCTTCTCGAATGCCTCTGCGTGAGCGCGCTCGACATCGTCCGGCGGCGCGGTGCGCAGCATGTAGCGGTATCGCTCGACTGCCTGTTGGTCGTCCATCGGTGTGTCTCCATCGGGTTTGGTCGTTGACGATGCAGGTTCGAGGCCGCTACCGCATCTCGGCGCAGCCGCGGAGAGGTTTGAGTCGATCGAGAATCTCAGCGGCCGATGCGTCGGCATCACCCGCAGCGGTATCGATCACCATGTCGGCCACGGTCGCATAGAGGGGATCCCGTTCGGCGATCGCGTCCCGGATCCACGATCCCCCACCGGCGTCCAGCCACGGCCGGTGCTCGGCCCCAATGGCACGTGACTCCAGCGCGGCGGCATCGGCTCGCAACCAGACGACCACCCCGCCCAGCCGGAGCCGCTCTCGATCGGAAGGATCAAGGATCGTGCCGGCCGCCACCCCGACCACGGCCGGAGCCGCGATGGCGACGCCCAAGGCGAGAGCGCCGGCCTCAGCCTCGCGCATCCGCGCCTCGCCGTGATCCTCGACGATCTGACGAGCCGATGCGCCGTGAGATCGGCGCACAAGCTCGTCGTTGTCGACATACGGCCACCCAGTGGCCGCGGCCAACAGACGACCGATCGTCGACTTTCCGCTCCCCATCATCCCGACGAGCAACACGCGACAGGGTCCCTCGAAGGTCATCTGCCGGCCCGCCCGCTCGCGTCGATCACGTGCGACATGGCTCCAGTCTAGGGAGCGGACCTCAAGTATGGGGCACGGGCCATGCACTAAGCCCAAGTAATCAATCCACGCAACGAGGCATCACATCTTGGAAACCGTCCAGAACATGGGAGACGCGGTTCTCCTGTCCGTCACCGAAGCACTCCAGAACTTCCTTGGATTCCTCCCTCAGCTCGTCGGCGCGATCATCATCCTGATCCTCGGCTGGATCATCGCCGGGCTGCTGGCGACCCTGGTCGAGAAGGTGCTGCGAAGCGTCGGATTCGAGAAGGCCGCGGAGTCGACCGGTATCGCCGGATTCGTCAAGCAGGCCGGGTCAGATTGGACCGTCAGCAAGGTCGTGGCGGAGATCGTCAAGTGGTTCATCCGCCTGATCGCTCTCCAGGCAGCGGCATCCATTCTCGGCATGACGCAGATCAGCGCGATCATCAACAGCATCCTGCTGTGGCTGCCGAACCTGATCGTCGCGCTCGCCATCATCGTGCTCGGGGCCTTCCTCGCCAACTTCGTCGCGAAGATCGTGCGCGGCACCGTGAGCAAGATGGGCTTCGATAACCCGGACCTCATCGCCAACATTGCCAAGTTCGCCATCATCGGCTTCGCCGTCATCGCCGCTGTGAACCAGCTCGGCATTGCCGCGACCGTGGTGAACACCCTGCTGATCGGCGTCGTGGCAGCGCTCGCGGCCGCGTTTGCCCTGGCGTTTGGCCTCGGCGGACAGCGCGTTGCCGGGCAGATCACGCAGAGCTGGTATGAGAAGGGCCAGGAGGCCGGTCAGAAGGTCAGCGAATACGCACAGACTCAGTCGGAAAGCGATCCGAGCAGTGGCTCGTCCACCGACGCTCCGGCAAGGCCGCCCACCACCCCTCAGGCGGATCCGCCACTCACCGGAGGGGCCGGAGCTCCCACCGGCGGCTGACAGCCTGATCATCCGGTCACGAGAAGCCGCGCATTCGAGCGCGGCTTCTCGGCATCGGCCTTGCGTAGTCGACGTTCACATCTCGAACAAGGAGAACCCTGTGGGACGAATTCTCTTGGGCGTCATCATCGGCATCGTGCTGGTGATCTGGCTCCTAGCCTCCTGCGTCGGCGCCATCTTCTAGATGGAGCACGAGCCCCAGCGTCAGCAACGCTCACGCGCGACGGCTCCTGGACTGGACACTTTGATCGGGCCGCCC
>JALZJE010000151.1 GCA_030859955.1 Chloroflexota bacterium
GTACACGTGGGTCATGAGTCCGCGCTGGTTCGACGGCAAGGACCATCTGGCCCTCGATACCGGTGGTGGACCGCTGGCCCGACTGTGGTCGACGGCGCTCTCCGGCCTGGTCGACATCGGCTACATCAAGGCGACCGGTCATTCGGTGCAGATCAACCTGCCGCGCACGATGAGTCTCCCGGAGACCAGCTTCGAGTGGAAGATCCCGCAGTGGAGCAACACGATCGAGCGCAATCGCGCGCGAACGTACTTCCAGGCGTATGCTGCCGCCTGCGCGCTGCATTTCGCAGAGCAGGCGCTCGAGGAGGTCCGGGCCGGACACACGAAGACATGGAACGAGTTCAAGGTCCCCGACGAGGGGATCGGCGCCGGCTTCACCGAAGCGGTGCGCGGCGTCCTGAGCCATCACATGGTGATTCGCGACGGCAAGATCGCGAATTACCATCCGTATCCGCCGACGCCGTGGAACGCGAACCCACGCGACACCTTCGGCACCCCCGGCCCGTATGAGGACGCCGTCCAGGGATGCCCGATCTTCGAGGAGAACGACCTCGAGAACTTCAAGGGCATCGACATCATGCGCACGGTGCGCAGCTTCGATCCGTGCCTGCCGTGCGGTGTGCACATGTACGTCGGAAAGGGAAAGACCGTCGAGCGGCATCACTCACCGGCAATGCTCGCTTCGCATGACGTGAGCTGAGCCGATGACCGTCGCGACGACCGATCCCCACGCCGCTGGCGAGCGCGTCCAGGCGCTCCTGGCGGAGCTGGGGACCGAGAGCCCGCAGGTCGCGGATCGTGCCGAGGAGCTGGTCAGGCAGCTGATGCAGCTCTACGGCGCGGCCCTCGGCCGGATCGTGGACGCCACCCGTGAAGCGGAGGGCGATGCGTCGCCGATGCTGCGGCGGCTGGTCGACGACGATCTCGTCGCGAGCCTGCTAGTCCTCCACGATCTGCACCCGTACCCGCTCGAGGAGCGGGTGCAGACAGCGCTCGACAAGGTTCGTCCATATCTCGGATCACACGGCGGGAGCGTGGAGATCGTCGGCATCGAGGACGATACCCTTCACATCCGCATGGCGGGCAGCTGCAATGGCTGTCCGTCGTCGGCGGTCACGCTCACCTATGCAATCGAGCGCGCGATCATCGAGGCCGCGCCGGAGATCGCTCGCGTGGTCGCCGATGATCTCGAACAGCCGGTCGCCTCGTCGCTCGTTCAGATCGGCGACGTCCAGGGCGGTGCGGCCGTTCCACCACCGGCGCCGACGTGGTCGGATCTCGAGCTGTCTGATGCCCTCGTCGCCGGTCAGCTGCGCTCGCAGATGCTGGGCGGCACGCGTCTCCTCCTGCTGCGGGCGGGGGAGGACCTGTTCGCCTATCGCAACGCTTGCCCGCAGTGCGGGTCATACATGGAGCGGGGAACGCTCAACGCCGAGGTGCTCAGTTGCCCGGGCTGCGGGCAGACGTTCGACGTGCGTCACGCTGGACGCTCACTCGGAAGCAGCGAGCTCCATATGAGCCCCCTTCCCCTCCTCGTGGAGGGCGACCGCATCAGGGTCGCCGTCCCGGCCAGCGCCGGCTGAGGATGGCGGGACCAGCGGGGGAGGATCGGCGGGCGATCGGGCTGCGCCGATTTCTCACCACACCCGAGCAGCCGGCAAATCTGCGCCGGTTTCTCGAGCCGCGCGAGCGACCTCGGCCGGGAGAGGTCTGCGAGATGTGCGCTGAGCCCATCGGCGCTGAGCATTCGCATGTCGTCAACATCGAGACGCGCAGCCTCGTCTGCGTCGATCGCGCCTGCTATCTCCTGTTCACGCATGACGGAGCGGCCGGCGGCAAGTACCGTGCGGTCCCCGATCGGCGCATTCATGATCCTGACTTTGCGATGACCGACCTCCAGTGGGAGGCGCTCCAGATTCCGGTCGGGATCGCGTTCTTCTTCGACAACTCGCAGATGGCCAACAGCGTCGCGTTCTATCCCAGCCCGGCCGGGGCGACCGAGTCGCTCCTGCCGCTCGACACCTGGAGCGAGATCGTCGGAGCCAACCCCATGCTCCAGACAATGATGCCCGACACGGAGGCGCTGCTGGTGTATCGACCGCGTGATGGCGGGATGCGCTGCTACCTCGTCCCGATTGACGATTGCTACGAGCTGGTCGGCATCATCCGTCGCGATTGGAAGGGATTCGAGGGCGGCGCCGACGCCTGGACCGCCATCAATGGCTTCTTCGATCAACTCGGCGAGCGGGCTCGCCCGTGGCGGCCGAACGGGTGAGCGACCTGACCTTCGAGGTCGTCGACGTCCGTTCCGAGCGGTACGCCGCGGTTCCGACCATGGTCTTCCGGCTGCGCATCACCGAGGCCGATGCGCGCCCGATCCAGAGCATCGTCCTGCGTGCCCAGATCCAGATCGAGGCGCAGCGGCGCCATTACGCGCCCGCCGAGGAGGGTCGCCTGCTCGAGCTGTTCGATGTCCCCGCGCGCTGGGGACAGACGCTCAAGCCGCTCCTGTGGACGCACGCGACCGCCACCGTGCCGACATTCGAGGGCGTGGTGGAGATCGACCTGCCGGTGACCTGCACGTACGACTTCGAGGTAACCGGCGCGAAGTACCTCCACGCGCTCGATGACGGCGACATCCCGCTCCTCTTCCTCTTCAGCGGGAGCGTGTTCGCCCGGACGGGCACCGGCTTTGCCGTCGACCAGGTGCCGTGGGATCGCGAGTCCACCTATCGGCTTCCGGTCCGCGTCTGGCGCGAGATGATGGATCACTACTTTCCTGGCGGCGCGTGGCTTCGCCTGGGCCGAGGGAGCTTCGATGCGCTTCATCGATTCAAGGCTGACCGTGCCCTTCCGTCGTGGGACGCGGCCGTGGAGGCGCTCCTCGAGAGCGCAGCGCTGCGAGAGCCGGCATGACGTTCAGCGATGCGCAGCGCGTCGCCGACGCCGTGCTGTACGAGGGCTATCTGCTCTACCCGTACCGCGCCTCATCGGTCAAGAACCAGGTGCGCTGGCAGTTCGGCGTGCTCATGCCCCGGGGATACGCGGAGGCGGACGGCTCCGAGCGCTGGCAGATGCAGACCGAATGTCTCGTTCGTCGGGCCACGGGCTTCTCGCTCGACCTCCGGATTCGCTTCCTGCGGCTCCAGGTACGGGACCTCGAGGCGGTCGCCGATGACGGCACCCTGGGTCAGACCGATGCGCTCGAGGTGGATGGCGAGCGGTTCATGGCCTGGGACGAGGCGGTCGAGGCCACCGTCGACGCGCCGGCAATCCTCCTCGACGATATCGTCTCGACCGAGCACGTGATCCCGATTCGGCTCGACGAGGCCCGCGAGGTGGAGGAGCTCCGCGATGCAGCTGGTTCGCTCCGCGGGAACGTCATCCGGACGCGGGCGGGTCTCGACGGTCGCATCGCGGTCACCGCCGAAGATGCGGGCATGGAGCTGCTGCGCGTGCGCGTGCGCATCGAGAACGAGACGGCGTGGGGCCAGGATCCGGGTCGCGAGGCCGCGCTGCGCGGGGCCATGCTCGGGGTTCACACGCTGCTCGCGGTGCGCGATGGAACCTTCATCTCGCTCCTCGAGCCGCCGCCGGATGCCGCTGATGCCGTCGCCGCGTGCAACAACGAGGGCACCTGGCCGGTCCTGGTCGGGACTGATGCGACGGTCATGCTCTCCTCGCCGATCATCCTCTACGACCAGCCGACCATCGCGCCCGAGAGCCCCGGGGACCTGTTCGATGCGACGGAGATCGATGAGATCCTTACCCTGCGCATCATGACCCTCACCGACGAGGAGAAGCGCGAGGCGCGCGCGACCGATCCGAGAGCTCGACAGATCATCGACCGCAGTGACGCAATGCCCCCCGAGATGCTCGAGCGGCTGCACGGCGCCGTGCGTCAGGTGTACCCAACCGCGGCGGCCATCCCACCCGCAGCGCCGCCGCCATCTCCGTTCGCCGATCCGTTCAGCCCGGACGCCCCGTTCTGGGAGCCGGAGGCGCGCGTCGATCCGCACACCGCCACGGTCGACGTCGGCGGGAGGCAGATGGGCCGTGGCGCGATCGTTCGGCTGAACCCCGGGCCGCGAGGTGACAGCATGGACATGTTCCTCGCCGGACGCGTCGGGCGCATCGAGGGTGTTTGGGAGACGCTCGAGGACGAACCGTACGTCGCGATCACGCTCGTCGACGACCCCGCGGCCGAGGAGCATGCATGGGTCGGCCGGTTCCTCTACTTCCGCCCGACCGAGCTGGAGCCGGCGGCGGTGGAGGCGGGCCGATGACCAAACGCGTGCTCGTCGCGGGCATCGGGAATATCTTCAACAGCGACGATGGGTTCGGCTGCGAGGTCGCCCGCCGGCTGGTCGAGCGGGGAGTCCCCGACGATGTCGCGGCCGCAGACTATGGGATCCGCGGCATCCATCTCGCGTACGAGCTGCTCGAAGGGTACGAGGCGCTCGTCCTCGTCGATGCCACGCCGCAGGGTGGAGAGCCCGGCACGCTGTACCTCATCGAGATCGGTGAGGACGAAGTTGCCAGCGGTCCCGCCGATGCGCACAGCATGGATCCGCAGCAGGTGATCGCCCAGGTCCGTGGCCTCGGTCGGACCGACCTGCGCATCGTTCTCGTCGGCTGCGAGCCGGTGTCGTTGGAAGAGGAGATCGGACTGAGCCCGGTGGTCGCGGCCGCCGTGGATGGCGCGGTCGATGCAGTCCTCGAGCTTGTATCCGACCCGGGCCGGCTACGGCCGATGGCATCAGCCGCCAGCCCCGGCTGAAGAGAAGGAGATTGGACATGGCACTCGTCGCACGCATCATCGGTATTGCGGTCGTCGCGGTCATCGCACTCACCACCGTCGTGAGCCTGGTGGCATCGGCGCCCGACATCGCGCGCTACTTCCGCATGCGGAACATGTAGTACCTGGAGGCGAAGCTATGGACCTGTGGCTCATCGTGGTGCTGGTCGTGGTCATCGCGATCGTGGCGCTGCTCTTGATCATCACGCTGCCGGACATTGCCCGGTATCTCCGAATGCGACGCATGTGAGGCGGAGCCGATGCATGAAGTGGGGCTCTGCGAGGGGATCGTCTACGCTGCGCTGCGCCGCGCCGCCGGACGCCGGCCCGTTCGCGTCAGGGTGCGTGTCGGTGGACATCACGCCGCCGATCGCGAAGCGCTGGAGCAGGCATTCCAGGTGCTGACGATGGAGACCGAGCTGGCGGATGCAACGCTCGAGGTCGTTCCCGTCGATGGTGACGAGCTGATGCTCGAGTCCCTCGAGTTTCCGCCCACGACCACCACCGCGGTCGCGGTCGAGCGGGCCTGAGGCTGCCTGCATGTGCCTCGGAATTGCCGGCCAGGTGGCATCCATCGACGCGACGCACCCGGACCTTGTCAGCGTCGACGTCCAGGGTGTCCGTCGAGATATCAATATCGGGCTGCTGCCGGATCCCGTCGCGGTGGGGGACTGGATCCTCATTCACCTGGGCTTCGCGCTCCAGACGATGACTCCCGAGGAGGCGGTGGACTCGCTCGAGGTGCTGCGCGATCTCGGGCAGGGCGAAGAGGACCACATCGACGACCTCGGCGGGCAGCGCTACCCCTGGGATGACGATGAGGCGCCGGCGCCGGCGCC
>JALZJE010000163.1 GCA_030859955.1 Chloroflexota bacterium
ACATAGGCCACCGGGGCCCCCGCGGCGAAGGTCGCGGCGCTGGTGCGGGCAGCTGTGGCGTATCGGTCTGAGCCCGCGATGCGGGTGACCACGCCGGTCGTCGCGTAGCCACGCAGCCTGGTGACGACCGCATCGCTGATGACCGCGGTCCCGCCGAGCACCACGATCCTCCTTGGCTTCAGCCGCGTGAGCTCGGTCGCAATCGCGGCGGGAATCGAGCTTCCCTGGGTGAGCAGGACGGGGCCGCCGCCCTTGGCCGCCGCGGGTCCGGCGGCAAGCGCGTCGGGAAAGTTGCTGCCGGTCGCGACGTACGCGATCGGCACGCCGGGCGCATAGCTGCCCGAGCTCACGCGCGCCGATGTGCCATAGCGATCGGCGCCGGCGAGACGGGACTGGAGCTTCAGGAAGCGGTCCTCGATCACGTTCCACAGATCGCTGACGCCCGTGTCCATGCCCAGGCTCCAGATCCCGATGCCGCCCACGTCGTTACGCAGCACCATGTTGTACTTCGCGCGCAGCGACGTGGGATCGTCGTAGTAGCCCTGCCGGTAGCCGCCATCAGCGGCCCGGTACAGGAACCACGGCACCTGGCCCAGTGAGTCCCACTTCCGCCCATACCGGGCGGCGAGCACCTTGCCGCCATACGCGGTAGTTCCGTCCTTGCCGTAGTAGCCGAAGGCAACGCTGTCGACAGGAGAGCGGACCGTGGAATTGAGCGATGAGCTCGTGGTATTCCAAGCGCGTCCGTAATACGGGATACCCCAGATGAGCTTGCCCGACGGCACGCGCTCGAGGTGATCCCGCATCGCATCGGTGGCGGAGAAGATATAGGTGCTGTCCATCGGCGCAACGCCGCCGGCGCGCGCCGACGTTTCGTAGCTGAAGTCGTACGCCATCACCATCAGGGCATCGGCCGCCCCGGAGGCGGAGAGGCCGACCACGTCATAGCCGGTTGCCCAGGTGGCCGCGCCGGCCATGGTGTCTACCGTCACGAAGGATCCGACACGGGCCTTGACGAGGCCGGCCTTGATCTCGCGCACGAGGGCGGTGAACTGCGAGCGCAGGCTCGATGGGACCGGCTCGAAGTCGATGTTCACCCCGTCGGCCCGTCGATCACCGACGACCTTCACGACATCGGCCACCAGCCGCGCCCGGTAGGTCGCGCTGTTGAGCAGCGTCGCCATCGCGGCGGACTCACCCTCTCGCCAGGCCATCATGGTGATGGTGGGCACCACCCGCACGCCGCGAGCGTGAGCTGCATTGATAACCTCGGTCATGGCCGAGGAGGTCCAGCCGGTCCAACCCGCGGTCGGCGTCGTGGCCGCCCCGCGTGCCAGGTACCCGTTCGACTGCACGCCGATGCTGAAGTAGGCGATCGTCGACAGCAGGTCCATGCGCAGCGCCGCGCGGGTGGTGGTATCGAGCTTCCAGTAGGGAAGGAAGCCGAGGACCTCGCGCGTGAGCTGGTTCGGCAGCGGACCAGCGGGCCCGGCCACCGAACCCTCGGCCGAGATCAGCGGAGCGGCCGCCTCCATGGTGACGCCCCCATCGGCGACGGATGTCTCAACCTGCGGCCCGGTGACCGATCCGGCGGCCGTATCGAGAACCAGCCCGCCGTGCTCTTCGAGCATCTGCGACTGGACGCTCGGGACGACCTGATCGGACGGCATCGGCGGTAGCACGGTCCCATCCGGCAGCGACACGGCGTCGCCGAGCGGGGGGTCGGCGGCGAGCGCCGGCAACGGGGTCGCCATCAGAATGGCGGCAATCAACAGGATCGAGAGTCGGCCGGGATGGCGGGTCAGCATGAGATTCCTTCTGGCGCAGGGGTGGCGCGGCGCACGAGTCGCCTGGTCAACCGCACCGCACGCTACTCCGCCGCCTCGTACCGCCCAATGGTACGTATGACCCAGACGTGCCGGCCCGGTCAGTCGGTGAGCAGCGACCTGATCTGCGAGACCACCGTTTCCGAGACGGCGCTGGTTCCGCCGAGGATGACCACGGTGGCCGGATCCAGTCGTTGCAGCTCGGTGCCGATGGTGGCCGGCACGGAGCTGCCGGAGACCAGCAGCAGGGGTCCGGGCAGGCCGCCCGCGACCGGGCCGCCCCCCACCGCATCGGGGAAGTTCACGCCCGTCGCAACGAACACCGTGGGTCCGGGATCGAACGTCCCTCTCGAGACCGCGGCCGCGGTCCCGTAGCGATCAGACCCCGCGAGCCGCGTCACGCTGCCGCTGGTGGCGTATCGGGCGAGGCTGGTGGCGACGGCGCTCGAGATGACCGAGGTCCCGCCGAGCACGACGATGCGGCCGGGCCGGAGCCTGGTCAGCTCGCTGGCGGTCTCGGACGGAATGCCTGTGCTGCCCACCAACAACATGGGCCCGGCGTCGCTGCCCGCCGCCGCTACGCCCGTCAGGGCATCGGGGAAGGCGTTGCCGGTGGCCACGTACGCGACTGGCGCGCCCGCCGCAAACGCATCCGCACTGACGCGCGCGGCAGTGGCGTAGCGGTTGGCTCCCCCTACACGCTCGACGTTTCCGCTCGCCGCGTACTGGCGCAGGGCGTCCTCGACGCCGCTCGAGACCACGGAGGTCCCTCCGATCACCTTGATCGAGCCGGGCCGCAGGCGAGCGAGCTCGGTCGCCGTCGCCGATGGAATCGCGGTCGCCGAAACGAGCAGGACAGGGCCGTCGTAGCGCGCCGCCGCGGCGCCTGCCGCCAGGGCGTCAGGGAAGTTCGACCCGGTCGCCACGTAGGCGACGGCGGTCCCGGGCGCGAAGCTGGCTGCGCTCACCGCCGCGGCGGTGGCGTAGCGGTCCCTTCCCGCCCATCGCTCCAAGATCGGTCCGTCGTCAGCTGGCGGGACCGTCGCGCCACCGGGCGTGCGCATCGGATCGCCGGCAAAGGCATACCAGTAGTCGGGCTGGCCGAAGTGGAGGCCGCTGATGCTCGTGCGCTGCACCCAGACGCGGGTGCCCGAGATGTCCGCGTGCGCGGAGTCGGTGAGTGTCGTGGCGCTGTACCCGCGACCGGCCCTGAAGATGTCCCGGAAGCTCGAGCTGCGCTGCTCGAGGACCCGGGTGACGATCTCGTCCGCGTCCCCGTACGCGGTGGCCAGGAAGGTACCTCCCAGCCGCAGGATCGGCGTCGAATAGTGCCTGACGCGCTGCTGTGCCTCGGACAGGGTGGTCAGCGGAGCGTCCATCGTGTAGCGCTCGCCGAAGCCAGGGGCATAGTGCGCCTGCGCATAGACCATGGTGAATCCGGGTGCCGGAGCAATGCCGTCGTTCGCCGTGCCACCGCAGTACGTGCGGCGGGTTGCGTCATCGCTGCTGGTCAGGGTCCCGAGGAGGACGCGCTCGCCGCAGTACACCATCGTGGTCGACCAGTTGTCGCTGTCGCCATTCGAGGTCGTGCGGTTCAGCCCCCAGCCGTTGGATCGGTCCGTCAGCTCAGTGGAGCCGTACGGGTTCGGATAGCCATTGCCGTGCCCGAAGTACACGATCACGTTGGCGCCGCTCACGGCATTCTTCACGTTCGTCCACGTGGCGGACGGCGAGTAGGCCTTGGCTACGGTGGCTCCGGCGGCGGTGGCCGCGGTCGCGACCTCGTTCGCGTAGCTGCGGTAGGTGCTGGTGAGCCCCCCGACCGGGCCGACGATGATCGCCACCTTCAGGGTGGCCGCTGAGGTCGGCGCC
Source organism: Chloroflexota bacterium (assembly GCA_030859955.1). Classification (GTDB taxonomy): domain Bacteria; phylum Chloroflexota; class Limnocylindria; order QHBO01; family QHBO01; genus JACDBZ01. The sequence continues at coordinate 3,699 of JALZJE010000163.1, forward strand.
GGCGCGGCGACCAGGACGGCCATGGACAGGGTGATGGCGGCAATGACGGCGGCGCCGAATCGATCTCGCAACAGGGGCTCCTCGAGGATGGACGGTGATGGTGGCGGGCAGTGCCACCGGTCCGATCCTATCCATGGCCATTGCGGGCGCCTATGGCCCCATCGTTCACTGCTGACACAGCGATCGGTCATGGGTACGTGCCTCAGAGCGTGTCGCGTCCCTCGATCAGCCGCTTCACGATGCCGAGGTATCGGCGCTTCTGCACCTCCCAGTCGTAGGCGGACGCCTGGCGTCGAGCCTCGACCCCCATGGCCACCGTGCGCGCCGGGTCGGCCACCATGCGCTCCACCCCGCGGGCAAGCGCATCAGGGTCCCCGCCGGGAACGAAGCAGAGTGCCGCATCCGTGAAATGGTGGCGGAATGTGGCGAGGTCACTCGTCAGCGTCGGCACGCACATCGCGGCGTACTCCAGCAGCTTCGTGCTCAACGAGTACTCGAGATACGGCTCCGGGAGCGACGGCACCAGGCCGATATCCGACTCTGCCAGCAGTCGGGGCAGCTCGTCGATCGACTCGCGACCGTGCAGGTGCACCCGGTCGCCGGTCGCCGTGCGCGTCATGGCGAACTCGATCTGTGGCCGCCACGGACCATCGCCATACACGTCGAGTCGCCAGGGCAGGTCGGGTCGCAGCCGCGCCAGGCCGCGGATCGCCACGTCGAGCCCGTAGATGCGCTGAAGGTTGGAGTGATGGATGAGCCGCAGCTCGCCGTCGGCCATGAACGGGCGTCGGTGGTGGCGCGCGGGATCGAACACCCGTCCATCGGCGCTGTTCATGACGACGACGATCTTGTCGGGCGCAACGCCGCGGGCGATCGAGAGCTGGCGGAGCGGCTCGTGCACGGTGATGATTCGGTCGGCCACCGCTGCCGACCCCTTCGCCGCCGCCGTGACCATGGGACGCAACGGGCGGAGGAGCGGGCCGGAAAAGCGGTCGCGGAAGAACTCCGGCATGTCCTCATGGAGATCAAGCAGGAGTGGCACGCCGCCGACCCGCTGCGGGATGGCCGCAAAGCTCAGGAAGTCCGGCACGGTGGCGACCTGCACCAGGTCGTACCGGCGACGACGATGTTCCTCGGCCAGCCTCCACGCCACCATGGCGGTGAACGCGACGTATTCCGCCATGTGTCCGGCGAAGCCGATGAACCGCCGATTGACCGGCAGACGCACGATCCTGAGCGGACCGTCTCGTTCCTCGGCGGCCTCTTCAGCCTGGCGCAGGCAGATGATGTCGACCTCGTAGCCGGCGTCGAGCAGCGCGTCGCTCTGTCGCCGGACCCGCGAGTCACCCGGAAAGATGGCGTGCACGACCATGGCGACGCGGCGCGCCCTGCTCATCGGGCCTTGACCTCGTCCCAGAGCACGTCCTTCTCCGCCAGCGAGATGCTTCCCAGGTCGACGCCGCGCTCTGCGGCGAGCGCCTCGACCGCACGGTACCTGGCAACCCAGCGATGGTTGGCGCTCCGCAGCGCCTCCTCAGGATCGAGCTTCATCCAGCGCCCAAGGTTCACGAGCGCGAAGAGTACGTCCCCGAGCTCGTGCAGCCGCTCCTCAGGGCCGGCCGCTTCGCGGAGCTCCTGAAGCTCCTCGGCGACCTTCTCCCACACCCCGTCGATGGCCTCCCAGTCCCAGCCGAGCGTCGATGCGCGCTCCTGGATCTCGCGACTCCCCGGCAGCGCGGGCAGCGCACGCGCCACGCCACCAAAGGCGCCTTCAGCGGCCTTGCCGCGCTCGGCCCGCTCGCCGGCCTTGATGGTCTCCCAGTT
>JALZJE010000167.1 GCA_030859955.1 Chloroflexota bacterium
CGACTACATGCGCGGGAGCGTCCGGCTGGCCGCCCTCTCCGGGCTGCCGGTGACGTATGTATGGACTCACGACTCGGTTGGCCTCGGCGAGGACGGGCCGACCCATCAGCCGGTCGAGCACTACGCCGCGCTGCGCGCGATCCCGAACCTGTGGTTCGTGCGTCCCGGCGACGCGAACGAGACCGCGGCTGCCTGGGCGATGGCGATCGAGCGACGGGACGGACCGGTCGCCCTCGCGCTGACTCGCCAGAAGCTGCCCGTTCTGCCGGGCACCGCGGAATCCGCGCGCGACGGCATACGGCGCGGCGGGTACGTCGTCCGGGCAGCGTCATCCGAGGCCACCGGCGCACCGCCGGACATGATCTATCTCGCAACCGGCTCGGAGCTCCACCTGGCGGTGGCGGCCGCGGATGCGCTGGAGGCCGATGGCATCGGAGCGCGTGTCGTCTCCCTCCCCTGCTGGGAGGCGTTCGAGGCGCAGCCTGTCGCATACCGCGAGTCCGTGCTTCCGGCGGCGGCCAGGAAGCGCGTGGCGGTCGAGCTCGGCATCTCGCTCGGCTGGGAGCGCTGGACCGGCGACGAGGGGGCCATCATCGGCCTCGATCGCTACGGTGCCTCCGCGCCGGCGACGACGATCCTCGAGGAGTTGCGCTTCACGGTCGAGCACGTTGCGAGCGTCGGCAGGCAGGTCGTGCGGGACGGCCTCCGGGGCCGCGTCGCCGCTCTCCCGGTGGCGGAAGGGAGCTCCGACTGATGCGCGTCGCGGTGGGGGGCGACCACGCGGGCGCGGAGCTGAAGGGGTACCTGCTCAGCCGGCTCGCCGGCGGCGGGTACGACCTGATCGATCTCGGCGGCGACGGGTCCGATCCTGATGACGACTATCCGGACATCGCCCGCCGTGGGGCAGAAGCGATCCGCTCGGGCGAGGCGGATCGGGGGATCTTCGTCTGCGGATCCGGCATCGGGGCCAGCGTGGCCGCCAACAAGGTCCGCGGCGTCCGTGCCGCCATCGCGCACGACCGATACTCGGCGCACCAGGGCGTCGAGCACGATGACCTGAACGTTCTCTGCCTGGGCGGCCGGGTGATCGGCCCGGAACCCGCCCTGGAGTGCGCCCAGGCCTTCCTCGACGCCCGATTCTCGGGTAAAGAGCGCCATGCACGCCGGGTCGCCAAGGTCATCGCGCTCGATGACGAGGATCGCCGCGTGGCATCGCCGGATCGTCCGGTCCGGATCGCAGCACCCATCTGCATCTGGCCGCACTCGTGGCCGCCAGCGACCAGCGCGACGGACGCCCGCTCGAGACGGTGCGAGGGGAAGTGCATCATCGCGCGGGCGGCGACCGTAAGGGTCGATCGCCGAACGCGGTCAGCGACGACCGGGCGAAATGAGCGCTCTCGCTCGGGCCGGCGGGTGGGCGCGAAATGGGGCGCCAATGGGGGCGTCAAATGGGGCGTTTACGCGCGCCATTGGCGTCCACCTGCTGAGTTCGCGACCGCGGATCGAAACGAGGGAATGCTCTCGATGAGTCCGGCCTTCCGCAGCAGTGAGCTACCCGCGCACCCGCGTCGCGTCGACATCGGCGCCCTTCCGGCTCGCGATCGTGCCGTGCTACGCCTCCTCTACCGCATGGAAGCAGCTACCGCCCGTCAGCTCACCTGCCTGGCGTACCGGCGGGAGCGCAAGGCACAGCACCGCCTGCAGCAGCTCCACCGTCTGCGACTCACCGAGCGTGTCCCCGTCGCCACCGACCACCGCGGGACTCCACCATACGCATACCGACTGACCTACCACGTACGCAAGCGTCTCGGCTACCGAACCGATCGACCCCAGCTCAGCAGTCGCCTGCGCCACCTGCTTGACAGCCACGACGTCGTATGCGCGCTGGCGCAGCCCATCCGCGACGCACCGGATAGACCGATGCAGGCCTGGCTCACGGCTCCGATGGCGGGCAGGATTTTCGGCAGTGCGGTCGAACCGGACGGCGTGGTCATTCTCCAGCTCCAGGCGCGGTCCGCCGTCGTGTGCATCGAGCTCGATGAGGGCACCGAGCACCATCCGGTCATCATCGACAAGCTCGCGCGGTACGGGGCCCAGCTCCGCGACCGGAACGGCTGGCACCTGTTGTTCGTCGTTCCCGGCCGCGACCGATTGGTCCGCGTGCGACGCCTGGCCCGGCGGCCCGGCCTTTCAATGCCTGGGCACGCGTGGGTCACGCTGCTGGCGGACGTTCGGAGACGCGGCCTCAATGCCGACGCGTACCCCGCCTGGTCAGTGGACGGTCCCGTCGCGCTGGCTGACCTGATCGATGACCAGCGCGACCGGAGCTCGGCTGCACTCGTTGCCAGCGATGCGTGGCTCGACATGCTGGCTACCGGCGGCGTAGAAGACTTCGACCGACTGCTCGTCGGAACAGGCGCGCCAGCCGCTCCACCGTGTAGGTAGGTGAGCCCGACCCACATCGGACCGAAGTGAGCGCGTGCTCCACCACATTCCTCGGTTCTGGCGCATGGCATTGACCGCCTGCTGCACCAGGACCGACGCGTCGTGGCCGATGACGTGGCAGCCGAGGATCATCGGTCGCCGTTCGAGGTCCACGGGTCGCGACCAGCAGCAGCTCACACGCCAGTTCGTCGTCGTCGCCGGCCAGCCTGACGTACGTCTCGGCGCCGCGACGTGAGACCTCGACCGCCTCGGCGCTGAGGATGACGAGGAACTGACGGCCGTAGGCATCGGTCAGGCGCTTGCGACACTACGCGGTCCTCGCGTCGGAGCATGGCCGCCTGCGGGTGACGATCGTCACTCGCTGCCAAGCGAGCCGAATACTTGCGCCAGCTCGGCCGCGACGAAGCCGCCGCTCAGGATCAGCAAGCCGACGCGGCAGCTCCGGCAGGCTGATGGACGCTGTTGCTAGTCTCGAAGCCGGCCTTCGATCGGGCCGGCACGCCGGAGACCCATGGGCGCAACCTGGCGGCGATGACGACCCGCTCGGCGCCGATCTCGACGCCCTCGACCTCCAGGCCGGAGCCGGCGCCGACGACGATCAGGTCGAACCGCTGCATGTGCCTCGGTGAAGTGATGCGCCGGACGGGTGGCCGATCAGGTCACCTCGAAGTCGTTCGGCGCCGTGATCGGGCTCGGGCAGTTCACCACGAAGCCCATGCCGTTCGTGTCCGGCGTGCCGTGGTGGAGCTCGATCTCCCCCGCCGCGACACGTTCGTCGAGTTCGGCCTGCGACAGAACGAGGACCGCCTTGGACTCATCGACCCAGACAGCGGTCCAGTGGTCCCACATCGGACTCCAGGCCGGATCACCGGCCTTGGCGCCGAAGATCGCCGGCTGGAAGCCCATCGCACCGGGGCCGAGGATGCCGTTGCCGAAGACGGTGATCTTGCTGGTCGCGCCGGCATCGATCAGCGCGGCCGTCCGGGGTGAGCCTACGATGCTCATCATCGGCGCCATCGGCACCGCCGAGGTGTCGGTGATGATGTAGCGGCTCTCGGGGAAGCACTGGTGCAGCTTGAAGGTCACCGTCATGGCATCGAGGTCAGGCGCCGCCAGCAGCGGGCCGTTGGCCAACGGCAGCTTGACCTCCTCGTCGACGGTCAGCTCGCCGCCGGGCCACTTGACGATCGGATAGTTGACGACGACGTCGGTCTCCTCGACGGTCGCCGAGCCGCCGTCGGCAGCAGCGCGCACCGCATCGGCCGAGTCCAGCAG
>JALZJE010000204.1 GCA_030859955.1 Chloroflexota bacterium
TCGCACAGGACGTCGACCGGGTCATCTCCGCGGTCGGCGATGACGTCTCCGAGCGTATGCCCCTCCCAACGCAGCAGGTCCGGCGTCATGAAGGCGCCGAGCCGGACGTCGTCCCACGCCCGCCGACCAGCGAACAGGACGCCTCGATCACCCAGCTCACGCCGAATGCGGTCACGCACTCCGGGGTCTGCCAGGCGCTCCTTGGTCGGCATCGGTCCACCGGCCTGCACCCATGGGGGAATCATGATGAGCAACCGCGTGCTCGCCCACTCGTAGGGATAGGTGTCGAAGGTGACGTCAAGACCTTCGGCTCGCGCATCGTCAACGAGCTCCAGCATCGGCCCGGGTCCACCGGGAAATGTCTCCCGGTGATAGAAGTGCGTGATGTGCACAGCCCCCTCACCTCTGCGCCCGATCTCGATGGCCTCCCTGAACGGATCGAGGTATCGGTCTCCCAACGCGTAGCGCACATGGGTGTGATAGAGGCCCGCCTCCGACGTCAGGGCTGCGAGCTCATCGGTACTGGCATATGAGCCGGGCGGGTAGTCCAGGCCGGACGAGAGGCCGATGGCGCCCTGCTCCATCGCCTCGCGCAGCATGGAGCGCATGTTCCGCACCCGCGCGCCGCTGGCCGTCACCTCCTCCCAGCCAATTGCGCCGATGCGCAATGCGGAATTGCCGACCAGGTATGCCAGGTTGAGGCTGGGCCGAAGGGCGTCGAGGCGATCGAGGTAGCTCTCGACGCTCGACCAGTCATAGGCGATGTCGGGCCGCCCATCGAGTCCGGCGTTCATCTCGGCGAGTGCCTCGAGGTCGTTCGGATCTTCGATCGGAGCGTAACTGAGGCCATCCACGCCGATGACCTCGGTCGTGACGCCCTGGCGCACCTTTGGCTCGTGGAGCGGATCGGCGAAGATCATGAGTCCCGAGTGGCTGTGCAGGTCGATGAAGCCAGGGGTCACCACCTTGCCCTTCGCGTCGATCCGTCGTGCAGCCGCCACTTCATCCGTCGTGCCGTGAATGATGGCCACGCGTCCATCGAGGACGCCGACCGCGGCCGCGAAACCAGGAGCGCCGCTGCCGTCGATCACCGTCCCGTTCTCGATGAGAACGTCGTACGGCGCGCTCACGTCGCGGGCGCCCAGCTCTGGAGCTCGAGGATGTTCCCCTCGGGATCCGTGAGGTAGCACCACGTCACACGTCGGCCGTCCGAGGTCTGTGTGGTGACGACCTCTCCGAGCACGCTGCCTCCCGCGCCGAGAACTGCCACTCGAGCCTGATCGACGTCGTCGACCACGAACGCCAGGTGTCCCCAGCCGACTCGGTTCGGCGCGGCCTCGCCACGCTCCACGTTCGCCGCATAGGTGTAGATCTCGAGGGTGGGACCCTCAGGCCCGCCGCCCGGCAGCCGGAGGTGGACGCCACGGAAGGCCGCGCCAGTGACGCCGGTGCCGCGCTCGAGGGCATCGCCCGAATAATCTCGCTCCGGGGGAACCGGGACGCATCCGAACACTCGCTGGTAGAAGTCCGCGAGCACTCTCCAATCGCGGGCGATCACGTTTGTGTGCCCGTATCGCGCGCCGACGGCAAGCGGCGCTGGATCGTTCATACCCGGATGGTACGCGCCGGCATGGCTGTGCGGCTTCGAGGATTGAACCTTCGCTTCCATCAGCCGCCAATACCATTGGCGCTACCAAGGTCAGTGCGGGGCGTCAGCGGGTTCGCGTCTCTCGGCACGCTCAGTTGGTTCGCGTTACGGCAACGTGGTTGACGTCTGAAGACAATGGGTCGCGGCGGCTCGGTTAACGCCAACCACGCTGCCGCATGAGCGAGACTGTCGCGCCCGACTTACTGCAGATCATGCCTTGATAAGCGTTCGATAATCGGGCAGGGCGAAAATGGCCGGATGGACGATCTCGCGATTGGACGCCTGATCATGCTGGCGCGCCACCGCCGCCAGTGGCGCCAGGATGACCTGGCCGCAGCCGCCCATGTCAGCCGAGGGCTCGTGGGTTTGGCCGAGGCTGGAGCGCTCGAGCGCATGACGGTGAGGTCGCTCCGGCGGATCGCCGCGACGCTGGAGATCAGGCTGCCGTTCGTGCCGCTATGGAACGGAGGCGAGATCGATCGGCTTCGTGATCGCGGCCATGCCCGGCTGGTGGAGGATGTCGTCACCATCCTGCGGCAGCATGGCTGGGAGCCCGTCGTGGAATACACCTTCAGCCACTTTGGTGAGCGCGGTTCCATCGACATCGTCGGCTGGCATCCGGCCTCGCGCGCACTGCTCGTGGTCGAAGTCAAGACGCGCATCTACGACATACAGGCGCTGGTAGCCGGCGTCGATCGCAAAGCGCGCCTGGCCGGTCAACTGCTCCGGACGGAACGGGGCTGGAACGCCGTCACTGTCGGTCGCCTGGTCGTCATGCCCGAGCTCACCGCAAACCGTGCCATGGTCGCCCGCCACGCTTCCGTATTCCAGGCCGCCTTTTCCGCGCGGAGCCGCACGGTTCGAACGTGGCTGAGACACCCTGGCGGGCCGCTCGCTGGTCTCTGGTTCCTTTCAGCCACCAACCGCATTGGCGGTACCAAGGTCAGTGTCGGTCGCCAGCGGGTTCGCGTGTCTCGCCACGCTCAGGCGCCGCGTGTCGAGTCGCGTCCCGCCAACATCGTTGACGCATGAGGAGCATGGATCCCGACCGCCCGGTTACCGCCACCCACGTTCGCGAATGAGAAACGGAACGCCCCGCAGCACGGTCGACTTCGGTACAACGCGCAGAATACGCCGATGAAGACCGCTGCCGTGATCCTCGCCGCAGGAGCATCGACGCGGTTCGGGTCACCCAAGCAGCTCGCGCCCATCGGGAACACGACGATGCTGGAGGCAGTGGTTGCGGTCGCGAGGAACGCTGGCCTCGACCTCGTGATCGCGGTAACCCCGCCGGGCCTGGTGGTTTCGCCTGGCGTCGTGCCGGTCATCAATGACGCACCGGAGGACGGTTTGAGTCGCTCCCTGCGCATTGGCCTGGCCGCCGTTCCTGCCGATGTGGACGCTGCGCTGATCCTGCTCGGTGACCAGCCCACCGTAGCGTTCAGCACTGTCCGCGCCGTCCTGGCGAACGCCGGGACTGGCCCGCCGATGGTGGCCGCCAGGGCGGATGGCCGGCTGGGTCCACCGGTCCTGCTGCGGCGTGAAGCATTCCCGACGGCGGATGCTGTGGCCGGTGATGAGGGCCTCCGAACGATCCTCATCGAGCACGCGGACCTCGTGGCCGCCGTCGACATCGAGCACCATGCGCCGGACGTCGACACACCGGCCGACCTGGCCGCGCTGGGGGAACCCTGCCAGGGATGCGGCGCGCTCTTCGAACCGGTACGGCAGGACGCCACGCACGCGTACATCGGTGCCTCGCCGGCTTGTTGGGCCGCGTTCGGCGAGTTGCTCGCGCGGGAGTTCGGCGACCCCGACTTCGGTTGGATCCATCGGCACACGGTCGACACCTACACGG
>JALZJE010000213.1 GCA_030859955.1 Chloroflexota bacterium
CCGCGTGGCATCGAGTTCCTCTACTCGCTGAACCGACTCAACGTAGCGACGTCTCGGGCCCGCGGCCTGGCCGTCATCGTGGGCAGTCCCGACCTCCTCAAGGTCCGCGCCCGCACCCCCACGCAGATCCGCCTCGCCAACGCCCTGTGCCGTGCCGTGGAGCTGGGCCAACAGGTTGATCTTCGCGTCCCGATCGGCTAGACTCGGACTATGCCCTCCCTCTTCGATCGAACGAGTCCCAAGGCGCCCAGGGTGGCCGAGTTGTTCGCTGGTGTCGGCGGATTTCGGGTCGCCTTGCAACGGACCGGCTGGGATGTCGTCTGGTCGAACCAGTGGGAACCGTCGACCAAGGCCCAGCACGCGACCGACTGCTACGTAGCGCACTTCGGGTCCGCTGGGCACGTCTGCGAGGACCTGCACGTCGTCATGAATGAGGCCGAGGAGGGTAGACGCCGGCTGCCTGACGTCGACCTTGTCGTGGGCGGTTTCCCCTGCCAGGACTACTCGGTCGCGCGGACCCTGAACCAGGCGCTCGGGCTGCAGGGCAAGAAGGGCGTGCTGTGGTGGGAGATCCACCGGCTGCTGACCATGAAGCGGCCGCCGTACCTGTTCCTGGAGAACGTCGATCGACTCCTGAAGTCGCCCGCTACTCAGCGCGGGCGCGACTTCGCGGTGATGCTGGCCACGCTGGACAACCTCGGCTACGAGGTGGAGTGGCGAGTCGTCAACGCTGCCGAATACGGCTTTCCCCAGAAGCGTCGTCGCGTCTTTCTGATCGGACGATCATCCGGTGAGTCGCCGAGGGACCCTGGCGAGGTCCTGTATGGCGGAGTCCTGGCTCGGGCGCTCCCGGTGGAGCCAGGCCCGACCCTTTCCGCGAGCTGGGACTCTTTCCCGCTCTACGGCGGTCCGGCCGACATCACAGAACGCTTCGGGGCCACGCTGGGCGGCAGCCCGTTCCGCAGTGCCGGCTACATGGCCCAGCGACGGGTCTGGACACTGGATGTCATTCCAGCGTTCGAGGGGCGGAAGCAGACGCTGGGCGACGTCCTGGACCCGGCCGACTCGGTGCCTGAGCGCTTCTTCGTCTCCGACGCGCAACTGCGCGCTTGGCAATACCTCAAAGGCGCCAAGCGCGAGCAGCGCACGCATCGGGAGAGTGGCACGCCCTACTTCTATTCCGAAGGACCGATCCCCTTCCCTGACCGAACCGACGGACCGGCCCGCACCGTGCTGACCGGCGAGGGCGGCGCCACGCCGTCCCGCTTCAAGCACCTCATCCAGACCGAAGATGGTCGGTACCGCCGGCTCACTCCTCGTGAGCTGGAGCGCCTTAACGGCTTTGACGACGACTGGACGGACACGGGGATGCCGGAGGGTCGGCGCGCCTTCATGATGGGGAATGCGCTGGTGGTCGGACTGGTGGAACGAGTCGGTGCCGAGCTGGTCAAGGAGCTTCGGACGACTCACGAGCCGGTCGCGGAAACGGTCGCCTCGTAGCTGCCTGATACTCGGAGTCAGTGGCACGACTCCAACTTCCGAACCCGCCTCCTTCCTCGCCCGCCGTGCGAGCCGTCATGCAGGCCAACCGCGCCCGCGACACCCAGCCCGAGCGGACGCTGCGGCGAGCCCTGCGGGAGGCTGGCCTGGGCGGCTACCGACTCAACTGGCGCAAGGTACCGGGGCGCCCGGACATTTCCTATCCCGGCCGACGGGTGGCGATCTTCGTCCACGGCTGCTACTGGCACCACTGTCCGCGCTGCCATCCGCACCTGCCGAAGTCCAATCCCGAGTTCTGGGCTCGCAAGTTCGAGCTGAACCGCGAGCGCGACGCCCGCAAGCGCCGCCAGTTGGAGCAGATCGGCTGGTCGGTCCACGAGTTCTGGGAGTGCGACGTCCGGACGGACTTGGTGTCGCTTCTCAATCGCGTCACCTTCAGCCTTGAGTCAGCTCAACGTCCAAGCCCACGACGACCGTAGGAACCTTCAGCACAGAGCGAAAGTCCCTCAGAATCTGCACGGATCCTTCGAAGTTGACCGTCCCAGTAGAGATGAGCCTAGCCAAAGAAGCATCGGCGACTACGTAGACGAATAGATCGACTTCGATTTCGGCGTCCGCAGCCAACAGTTTCATCATGTCGCGGTACGCCAGGGCCCAGTTGCCGAACTGGACTTCTCCTAGGATGGTTGGAGCCTCCCGCGACGATTCCAAGTCCTCGCCGGCCCGGCCGACTGATTCGATCTCCGTGGCCAGTCGCCTCTGACCCGGATTCGAGGCGAGATATATCTGCCACACGGAGTCGCCCTGGACGACTCCGCGCCGACCGAAACACAATGACCAGAGGTTGGCCAGGTTGTGCCGGACGTCGTACATGGCAAAGTCGAACCCCCGGACTTGAGCGTCGTTGGACGCGTTGTCCAGGATGACGCCGTCGCGGACGACTGCTTCGAAACGCCAGGCACGCGCGGATTGCATGTTGCCCTTGATGGCGCGATTGAGTTCGGTCGCACCTATGCCCTGGGACTCGACTCCAGCGTTACGTCGGAGAACCGGCGTGAGCGGCACGGCCATAACGAGTGAGGTCTCGAGCAAAGCCCGGATTCCAGGATGGTGGTCGAGGACCACGTCGGCATGGTGGTGGACATACTCACGGCGTATCTCGATGTGAGCAGTCCAGGAGTCCGTCATAGATGGAGCATAGGACGTACTGCTACAGCCCGTCACCACCTTACGGATGCACAGTCGGCCATCATCCTTGATGCGGTGGAGGCGGGCCGCGTGGACGCCGCCCGTCGCTGGCGGCTGAGGGGCCGTGATCGACCGACGACTCAAGGGTGCGCGTCGAACAACTCCATGTCTGCCATCTGACGACCTGCTCGCGCGCCTGAGCCCCACATCCGATCGACCAGCGGCTGGTGTCCAGGCCACGGCTCGGGCCGCCACTACGCACGCCCGGTTCGAGACGAGCATCCGTTCCTCGGGGGGACGGCCCGAGTCGGCCATTGCCTCATCCATGCCGTGCTCCGTCGGCGGTGGCGCCTACTTGCCGCGCGCAAGGTCGGTCAGATGCTGAATCTGCCCGTCGACCCATGACACGACGGCGTACACCATCCGCTCGAAAGCCTCTAGCCGCTCCTCGACTTCTGAGAACCGGGCGAACGCTTCCAAGCGCTCGGTGACCGACTCCAGATTGTCTATCGCGCCGCTCAGCCCCTCGACATCGACCAACGCCAACGGCGCTCGATAATCCACCGTCTCTGTCTCCGGTGCGGCGTCGCCTCGTTCAACGGCGTGTAACAATTGAGCGACTTTGAAGACTTCCTCCCGGTCTGCCAGCGCTGTGTTCTCGACCACGAAATCCATGCCGTCCCAAAGCTCGGCGAGGCGGCTGCGTAGATGGCCCACCAGTGACTCGACCACCGCTTCGACCGTGGGCACGATCGAGGCGCGCAGGGACTCAACGATTCCCTTCACTGACTCGTCGTTCAGGTTCCACAGCCCCGACAGACCGAAGCGCTCCCACACCCAGGAGTAGTCCTCAGATGACGAGTACATCGCTACCCTGTACACCTCGAGGAGGAGCTGGCAGTTCGCCTCAAACAACAGCAATGAAGCAGTAAGGAGCGTCTCCCGTCGCACCCGGCCCTCGTGGTACGCCTCGTTCCGATAGCGGTGCAGATATGACAGCACCGTCTTGAGACGGCTGTCGAGGATGCCTCTTCGCTCGCACAGGTAGTCAAGCTTGGGGTCAAAGTAGCGGTCCAGCGCCCGTTTCTGAGCCTTCGACAGCGGCTGCCAGTCTGCCAAGTCCTCCAGAGACTCGCTACGTTCAGACGAAGGAATCCGGGACACCATCTCCTGAAGCCGCTCCCTCAGATCCTCAGACTGTCGCTCAGACCGGACGCGCCGGTCCAGCTGGAGTTCGGCGGCGTTGTCAAGAATCAGGAGCGCTAGCCGCAACTGCTCGACCCGGCTCCCTTCGATTAGCCGGCGTGCCTCATCCATTTGAAACAGGACGTACGTCAGTCGCTGCATCGGCTCCTGTGTCCTTCGACCATGGTGGCGTCGAAGATGGTACCGGGCGGCCGAGCGGCACTTGCGCACGCTCGCACTTGGTGTGCGCCGTTCGCGGAGGGCGCTGGAGAGGGCGGCTCGCCTATCCGTCGAGCTCGCGAAGGATGTCGCTGGCCTACAGGAGGAGTGACATGAGCGCGCCGCCACAGCGGAACTCCACGACGGCGCGCATCGCCCCCAACCCTGCCGACGCAGCCCATCAACTCCGTGGCCGTCGTCCGCCATCAGCGCGCGACACCCGCGCGCCCTGGAAGGACTCAAGATTCTGGAAGCGGCCGGAGTTGTGCGTCGGATCTTGGATAAGCCCCGAGACCAGTCAGAACGCTGCGGATGACTGTTCGCGCTGCTCGAACGCTGCGAGGAGGCCATCTCGTCCGGACGGCTGTCGGCGGCCATCCGTGGGTTATAAGGTCGGAACGACCCAGCGGACTATCCTCGCCGCTGGAAAGCGCTGAGCCCGATTACATCGCGAGCCTGACGGTTGACGAGTTCTTCGCCGACATGCCGCCATCGATGACCGCCACGGTTGAGGAGGTCTATCGACAGGTCGATGCATCCGACGAGCTGGCGTCGGGACCGGCACGAGGTTGTCCAAGCCCTCGTGAGCCGCCGCGTTGTGAATGCGATCCCGCTCACCGCGAAAGGCGACCGACTCCGGGTGGCCCTGATCGCGGAAGACGGCTCGTGAGTGGCCGTGGAGATGCGCGCGAAGTAGCGGCGTCCCCTCTACTCTGGCCCTGTGACGCCATCCAGGCCGGATGCCCTCTCAGTGACGGGCGCAGAGGGTGCGATCGATCCATACGCCTCGCTCAAGGATCTCGGTTGGCGCGAGGTCGCTGAGATCGATGCACGCCTTGAGCGGGGCGAGATCGATGAGGCCGGCTGGCATGCCGAGATGGCTGGCCTCGTCGTGCCGGCCTACCTGGCCGCCGAGACGCCGTGGGGGGCATCGGGCAAGAGCGGCAGCGC
>JALZJE010000222.1 GCA_030859955.1 Chloroflexota bacterium
CCCTCTGCGTGCGATCGGCCGACGAAGAGACGCACGGATGGTCGTTCCGTGGCTGTCGCTGGGCTCCCTCCGCCGGTCCGGCGCCTTGCTGTGCGCCGTGTTCTCAAGGTCGATGACTGTAATACGCCCGCATGATTCCGTCAAGGCCTAAACCACAACATCTGGTGGTATTCGTTGGTCGAACACACAAGATGAGGGGATTGCGAACGTTGGCCGTGTGACATCTGTGGAGTCGTTGTGGGTAAGTGCCGAGGTGGTGTGGAACGTCTGTGGAGTGCTGCGCGGCGGCGGGGTCATGCCGCAGGCGGCTGTATCGGTCAATCAGTGGCCGGATATGCCGGAAGCGGATGGATCGGAGAGGCCGCGGGCCGGATCTCGGGTGTTCCATGCGCTGGCCGAATGCATCGGGGCATGAGTCGTCGATAGAGTCGCCGGGCGCATAAGGGGGAGGGCCAGACTCAGAGAAGAACGTCGCGGCCGGCCGCCGCCTGGCGCATGCCACCGGGGGCCGGCCAGACTCAGAGAAGGATGATGCCGTCGCGTCCGGGGTCTCGACCTGCGGCAAGCTCCGCGATGATCCGTCGCGTGTCGAGGTCGAAGGAGCTGACGAGCGTGGCGCGGACAGTCTGAAGCGCTGCGCGGTTGGCGTTCGTGCCGGCGATGACCAGGATGAGGCGGCTGGCACCGACATCGCGGGCCTTCAACTGGGCCGCACGGATCTGGGCCTGCAGGTCCGCGAGGCGGGTGATGACTTCAACAGCGATCCGCAGGTCACCCGTGCGCAACTGCACGTCGATCGCTCGCAGGTCACCGGCGATCGGCACCGGAACCTCGAGAGCGACGTTCCACAGTCGACCGACGCGGGCCACGAACCTCGCGATGTAGCGTGCCTGAGCGGCATCGCGCACCCCGCCGCCGACCGGCCACAGCTTGATCGACAGCTTCAGTCCAACTGCGGCCGCGTGCCGAGCGAGCGCCCTGCCGACGAGTGCCGAGGAACGGCCGCGCTCGCGACGCGAGACCTCCGGCTGCGAGATCCGGAGGGCGGCGGCGACCTGCGTTTGCGTGAGGCCCAGCACATGACGGCCGGTGCGCAACTGATCACCAATCTCGAGCTCCATCCGGCTCCACCATCGGAGCGCTTCATCCAGGGCGCGGCTGCGGGATGACATCCCCCTATGGTCGCCGGCGACGATTACCGGGCGCGTACTGGCGGCTTATCCGTGGAGGGGTCCGGGTTCTGTTGGTGGCCAGCGGGCATCGTCGGGGCGCGGGTTTGCCCCATGCGGGTGGTGGCTGTATCGGCGACTTTTTCGTCGATTATTCGTATGGCGCCTGGATCGGGGACGCCCGCATCACCTGCGTCGCCGAAGCATTCGCGGGAGGCATGAGTCGGCGGATGAGTCACCGTTACATCCGTCCCGGGAATGCGAAGCGGCGCCGGGCCCAGGGGCCGGTCGGGCCGCGCTGACGGACGCCGGGATGAGCAGGCCGTGTCCGCGGGCCGACGCCTCTTCGACCACGCGGTCGAGCGCGCTCGGCAGACCGCCCATCCGCTGGAATGGGCGACCGACACCAATGCGCCGGGCTTCTGTCTCGCGATGGGCGGGGTGCCAACCGGAATGACCCCGTCTGATATCCCGGGCGACGAGCTGCTCACCACCATGCCCGCGGGAGGCAGCGCGCGACGTGTGGCGTCCTCGCTCGGGGTGGGGAGCAGAGAGTCGATCAGACGGACCAACTCAACGGAGCGTACCTGATTGCGGCAACCACCGGGATCGGCCGAATGACGTCGGCCGCTCCGTCTCAGTCACCGCCCGCCCGGAAGAGGTGCCAGGCGTCGGCGACGCCTTTGAGCGTGTGCAGCCCGCGATCCTCGAACGCCAGACCAGAGCCTGCGACGAGGTCCTTGACGGTGCTCGACACCAAAACCTCTCCCGGTGCCGCCGCCGACGCTACCCGAGCGCCGATGTGGATCGCGATGCCGGTCGTGATCGGTCCACGGCGTTCCACTTCGCCGGTGTGGACGCCGGCGCGGACCTGCAGCCCCTGGTTCGCGGCGATCGCGGTGACGGCGAGCGCGCAGCGGACCGCGCGCGCCGGGCCGTCAAAGGTTGCCAGGAAGCCGTCGCCGGCGGTGTCGATCTCGACGCCGCGCCATCGGTGGAGCTCAAGACGGACCGCCGCGCGGTGCTCCTCCAACACCGCCAGCCAGCGGCGGTCTCCGAGCGCGGCAAGCCGATCGGTGGAGCCCACGAGGTCGGTGAACATGACGGTCGCGAGGACGCGGTCGGACGGCGGATCGGGACGAACGCCGGTGAGGAACTCCTCGACCTCGTCGAGCAATGGCTCGGTCTCGCCGATCCAGGGCAGGTGGTCGGCGCCGCTGAGTTCGGTGAAGCGGGCGCCGGGGATCCGGCCCGCGACGTATCGGCCCTCTTCGACGTTAGCCTCGCGATCGCCACGCCGATGCAGCACAAGCGTCGGTGACGTGATGGACGGCAAGACGTGCCTGATATCGATATCGGTATTCATGCGCAGCAGCGCGGCCGCGGCGCCGGGGCTCGCCGAACGGCGGAAGTAGCGGGTGAGCCGCTGGACGAGTGCCGGCTCACGGGCGCGACTTGGGACGAGCGAGGACACGTCCATCTCGTCGCCCCAGTGCTCCGTCGCATCCTCGATGGCCGCTGCGCGCTCCTCGCCGCTCGGCGCCCATGGGTAATCGGGCTGTCGGCGTCGGGCGGCGAAGACGCCGAACATGACGAGGGCCCTCGTGCGCGCGGGATGCGAGGCCGCAAACGTGGCGCTCAGGTTGCCTCCCTCGGAGAAGCCGAAGAGCGCCGCTCGCTCCGATCCGGCAACGTCGAGAACCGCGCGCACGTCCTCCATCCGCTCCTCGAGGCCGGGCAGGCTCGTCAGCGGGACCGGGTCGGACAGGCCCGTTCCGCGCTTGTCGAAGAGGATCAGGCGCGAGAACGAGGCGAGGCGTCCAAGAAAGGCAGCCAGCTCCGGTTCCTCCCAGGCCGCCTCGACGTTGGAGACCCAGCCGGGTACCCAGAGCAGGTCGAACGGCCCGTCACCCACCACCTGGTAGGCGATGTGAAGGTCACCGGCTCGCGCGTACTGAGTCCGTGGCGGGGCGTGCACGGCCGAAGGCTACATCTCCGGGGAGGCACCATTCGCGTCATGACCCACCAGCTGGCGCGCTTTGGCGATGCGTGGCTGATCGTCACGTCGCTGTACGAGCGTCCCTGGCTGTATCGGCGATCTCTTGGCGGAGCATTCGTCTGGCGCAGCCCATTCCCGGCGGTCTCTGCTGGGCTCATACGGCTGGCGGCTGTATCGGGGACTTCACCGTCGATTATTCGTCGGGGGCCTGAAACAGGCACGCTCACAGAGCCTGCGTCGTCGATGCATTCACCGGTGGCATGGATCGGCGCATGCGTTCCCGTTGCATCCGTCGCGGGCATGCGCAGCGGAGAGGCGAACGGCCAGCGCGACCCGACGCGGAGGAGAGCCCGAGCACGAGGGCGGCGGCGCGACCAGTGCGCGTCCGTAACGCCCGTGGGACGGCAAGGTCATCAGCGTGAGCGGCTGAAGCGCTCGTCGGCCTCCCCGTCGATTGGCCGCTTTCCCTCAAGCACCGCGACAAGGGCGGCACCGAACAGGATGATGATGCCGGCGACCAGGGCCCAGGTGGCCATCAGGGCGACGTCGGCGAGGGCGCCGTAGGGGGTGCGGAAGATGCCCGCGTCGGAGAGCCAGCCGAGTCCGGCCTGTGCCAGGCGGATGCCGACGCCGGCCACCGTGGCCCCCAGCGCGGCGTGGATCCACGAAACGGGCTCGCGTGGCAGGAACTTGTAGGCGACTAGCAGGAACGCGCCCAGCAGGAATGCGGGGATGAGCTGCCAGTCGAGCAGCCACAGCTCCTGCGACGAGGTACCGGCGCCGAACAGCGCGAAGACCAGGGCTTCACCGAGCGCCGCAACGGTGAGCAGGACCAGCGTGACGAACAGCATGCCAAAGCGAAGGGCCTGTCGACGAACGAAGGTGAGCCGATCCACCCGCCGCCACATCACGTTGATGGCCGACGTGAGTGCAGCGAAGGCGCGGCTGCCGCTGAACAGCAGGAGCGCAACCGAGATGGCCCCTCCCACCGCCTCTGTCGGGCGGGATTCAACGATTCCCTCCAGCAATCCTTGCTCAGAGGGCAAATATTTCGCCACCTGCTCGATCACGAACGACTCGGCCTGGTCCGGCGGAACGAATAGCGCCGCCACATAGGCCGTCGCGACCATGAATGGCGGGATCGAGAGGAACAGGTAGAGGCCGATGGCGCCCGCCCAGGTCAGTCCCTGGTCATCCGCGTACACGC
>JALZJE010000235.1 GCA_030859955.1 Chloroflexota bacterium
CACACGCTGGTGCGGGCCCATATCGACGGTCGCGCCGTATTCCGACGGATCGCAGGTCCGCATCTCCTCGATCGTGAATGCGGCGCCGCCCACCAGCGCGCTGAACCGCGGAGAGATGACGACGATCACCTTGATCCTGCCGCCCGTCTCGTATGCATAAACGCTGCGGTCCCCGATGCTGCCAAGCGAGCGGTAGCCTGAGCGCGGCACGGTGAACGGATTGATCTCCATCCACTCCGCGAACGCCTCGTCCGGGGTGCTTCCGGCCCCGTTGGGACCGAATTCATCCGCGCGGCCTCCCATCGGTGAGACGGGTCCATCGCAGTCGAGCAGATCGGTGGCGCTCTCGGGTGCGCCGGGCGACAGGGATGCCGGCGCCGATACTGTCGAGGATGCCGAAGGAGTCATCGCGTCCGACTGGCTGCCGCTCCCGACGGGAGTCGAGCATCCCACGATCAACAGGGCCACGGCGAGGATCGGCACCGCCTTCATGGCTCGATGACGCCGAAGGGACGCGGTGCGTTGCGCGAATGCAGAACGGTGGCAACCCCCAACACCGGACTCGGCGGAGCCTTCGTGCCAGCTATCTCCGATATCTCGCGGTTGATCCCGCAAGGCGCCCGCCCCACGCCTCGGTTCAGGCCAGGCCCACACCGATATTCCGTTCAAACACCGTCTGGCGCCCAGCGCTAGGACTCGGACGAGCCCTCGGAAGCCTGGTCCCCGGCGCCCTCGGCAGTCTCGCCCTCGCCTTCGCCACTCTCGCCTTCACCTTCGGCGGTCTCGCCCTCCTCGCCCTCGGCGACGACCGTCTCCGGCTCTTCCTCGACGCGCGGCGGAACGACGGTTGCGACCAGCGTTTCGCCGTCGGTCATGACGTTCACGAGGTCACGATTGAGGCTGAGGTCCCTGACGTGGATGGCGACGTCGAGGCTCTTGAGCACCGAGACATCCACGATGATCTCGTGCGGGATATCGGTGGGAAGCGCCTTGACGTGAATGCTCGACATGTTGTGCAGGAGCGTCCCGCCGGTTTCCTCGACCGCCGGTGCCTCGCCGGTGAAGATGAGCGGGACGTCGACCTCCATCTCGACCTTGAGGTTGACGAGGTAGTAGTCGACATGGAGCGCGCGACCGCTCAACGGATGGCGCTGGACGCTCTTGATGAAGCCGCTGGTCGCCCGGCTGGCGCCCGGGAGGCGGAACTTGACCACCGACGTCTTGCCGGCGGCCCGGTAGAGGACCTCGAACGTCTTCGCCTCCACTTGGACGTTGGTCGAGTCCTCGCCCTTGCCGTACACCACGCCGGGCACAAACCCCTCGCGGCGCAACCGCTTGTTGGCCTTGCCCTGCGCCTCACGCGCGTCGAGGGTGAGCTCCAGGTCCATGGGTGGTGGTGATCCTCTCTGGTGGTCCGGGCGCCTCGGTCACCTCGGTGGGCGGCGGGCAGCACCGAACGATTCGAATGCGCACTGTTGGATGCGACAGGATCGTACCCCGGACCACGCGGGCGGGCAAGCTGCCCTGTCGCGGGCTCCGTCGGCCGCGGGCTCGAGGGCGGGTCCGTCGGTTCCTATACTGGAGCGATGCCCGGCACGATCATGATCGTCGAGGACGAGCCCGCGGTGGCGCGCGGAGTCCAGGTGGCCCTCGAGCGCGAGGGGTACGCGGTGAGCGTCCAGCCGACGGGGGAAGATGCGCTTGCCGGCTTTGCCGACATCGCGCCGGACCTCGTGGTGCTCGACGTCAGGCTCCCCGGAATTGACGGGTTCGAAGTCCTCCGACAGCTTCGGCGCGAGACGCGGGCGCCGATCCTGTTCCTGACGGCTCGCTCGGACGAGGTCGACAAGGTGGTGGGCCTCGAGATGGGCGCGGACGACTACCTGGTCAAGCCCTTCAGCGTCCGTGAGCTGGTGAGCCGGATCAAGGCGCTCCTTCGGCGTGCCTACGGAGAGCTCGCCGATACCGAGACCGGCCGCACGCTGCGGCGCAATAACCTGGTGATCGACCTCGAGCGTCGCAGGGTCACGCGCGACGGCGAACGGATCGGCCTGACGACGACCGAGTTCGATCTGCTCAGGCACCTGGCGGCGCGGCCGGGCCGCGTCTACACGCGCGGGCAGCTGCTCGAGCTGGTGCGGGATTACGACGACGCCCTCGAGCAGGACGAGCGCACGATCAACGTTCACATCAGCCACATTCGGGACAAGATCGAGCCCGATCCGGCTCAGCCCCGCTACATCCGCACGGTGAGGGGCGTCGGGTATGCCTTCGCCGAAGACTGAGGCAGAGCGGACCGAGCCGACCGGCAGGCTTCATCTCCCGCGCGGCTGGACCGCGGTCTTTCAACGGCTCAACACGCGACTGGTCATGGCGATCGGATCGGTCGCCCTGGTTGGGCTCGTCGTCTCCGCTGCCGCCATCAACCAGATCCTGCCGGGCTACTTCGCCGAACAGACGACCGAGCGGCTCGAGACGGCTGGGGGTGCCACGGGGTTGCTGATGCTGCAGTACGCCACAAATGAGATTGCCAACGGCCGCCCCGGTTTCGTGGAGGCCCCCGAGGTGCGTGCCCGCTATGTCGTGCGCCCGGCAATCGAGGTCGCCGCCCAGTTCATCCTGCCGGCGACGTACGCGGTGTTCAACGAGGATGGGCAGCGCGTGGCGTTGAGCACGCCGGTCAATGTCGAAGCGCTCGAGGCGCGCGGATTGCGGGCCGATCCCGTGGACCCGGTGCGCCTGCCTATCGTGATCGAGCTGCCGAGCGGAGGCCAGGCGCGCTACGAGCTCGACGTCTCGCAGCCCTACACCTCTCGCGAAGCGACCCTGGCGCAGATTCGGTCGGCGATCCTCGGGGCCGGATTGCTCGCACTTTTCGCCGCCGTCGTCTTCGGCATCATCGCGGCGCGACGGGTCACGGCACCCATCCACCGCCTTCGAGGCGTCGCTGGCCGGGTTGCTCAGGGACACCTCGACGAGCGGGCCACCGCGTCAGGCGTGCTCGAGGTGGACGAGCTCTCGGCGCAGTTCAACGTGATGGCGGATCGGCTGGCCGGCACGCTCCGCATGCTGGAGGCGGACCGTGACCGGCTGCGTGAGTTCGTCGCCGACGTGAGCCACGAGCTTCGGACGCCCATCGCGGCGCTCAAGATGTACACGGAGCTCCAGGGGGACGGCCACGTCGACGAGGCGACCCGTGCCGAGTTCCTGGGGCGGTCGGCGGAGCAGATCGGCCGCCTCGAATGGCTCAGCACGAACCTGCTCGACCTGTCGAGGATCGATGCGGGCATCTTCCCGCTCGATATGCAGGAGGGCGACCTGCGCGACCCGATCCAGGCCGTGGTCCAGGCCCTCTCGGAGGTTGCGCTCGCGCGCGGCATCGGCCTTCAGAGCTTCGTGCCTGTCGAGTCCGTGGATCTGCGCTTCGACCGCGAGCGGATCGTCCAGCTGCTCACGAACCTGATCGGCAACGCCCTCAAGTTCACTCCCCGCGGCGGTGCGGTGACGGTGCGCCTCGCTGAGGGTGACGAGCGGGCGACGATCGAGGTCCACGACACCGGGGCCGGGATCCAGGCGGACGAGCTGCCCCGGATCTTCGAGCGCTTCTATCGCGGCACGAACACGGGCGACGCGCGCGCGTCGGGGAGCGGGTTGGGCCTCGCCATCGTCCGGTCGATCGTCGATATGCATGGCGGCGAGATCGAAGTGGCCAGCGTGGTGGGAGAGGGAACCGTGTTCCGGATCACGCTTCCCCGTGAGACCGCGAAGGTCAACGAAACTTCACGCGACGGGCCGCCTGCACGCAACCAGCAGCCCGTAGATTGAGTGATGCCCGCCCGGACGCCCCGCAGCATGTACCTCAGGGATGAACGAACACCGATGACGACGAACAACCCCAACCGATTCACCGATCGCGATCCCACCGAGCCGGTCGAGGTTCAGCGCTACGGTCGCCCTCCCGCGGCCGATGATCGCCCGGCGGGCTGGCAGACGGCGCCCGCCTGGAGCAGCCGCGCCCCCCAGGCCACGACCGCACCCGCACCGCACCGGGGCCTCGGTGCCCTGCCGATCATCGCCATCGCGCTGGTGGCGGGTATCCTCTCCGGCGCGCTCACCGCAGTCGCGGTATCGAACATGATCCGACAGCCCTCCGTCCCGATCACCGGTGACGTGGCAGCCACGCCGGAGGCGAACAACGTGAGCGACGTCCGGATCGATGAGTCGAGCGCGGTCATCGAGGCGGTCGATCAGGTCACGCCGGCAGTCGTGACCATCCAGTCGTCGGGTGGCGGCGTGCTGGGGTCCGCGAGTGGCACCGGCTCAGGATTCATCTATGACGCCGACGGCTGGATCCTCACCAATCGACACGTGGTCGAGGATGCCTCCGAGCTTGGAATCACGCTGAACGACGGGCGGCAGTTCACCGGCGAGGTGTACGGGATCGATACCCTGACCGACCTCGCCATCGTCAAGATCGACGCGACGGACCTGCCGATGGCGTCGATCGGCACCTCATCTCACCTCGAGCCGGGGCAGGTGGCGATCGCCATCGGCAATCCGCTGGGCTATGAGAACACCGTGACCACCGGCGTCGTCTCGGGCCTCGGTCGACGCATCACGGCGTCGGACGCGTCGCAGACGAGCGCTGAGCAGCTCAACAACCTGATCCAGACCGATGCGGCCATCAACCCTGGGAATTCAGGTGGCCCGCTGGTCAACAGCGCCGGCCAGGTGATCGGCGTCAACACCGCGGTGAGCACGAACGCACAAGGACTTGGCTTCGCGATCCCGATCGATGTTGCCACGCCGATCATGCAGCAGGCCCTCGATGGCGATGAGCTGACCCGTCCGTGGATCGGCGTCTACTACGTCTCCGTTGACCCGGCGCTCGCCACGGCGGAGGACCTGCCGGTGGACGACGGCGCGCTGATCGGTACGGCGGACGGCAGCGGCGAGGCGGTCTTCCCCGGCAGCCCGGCCGAGGAAGCCGGACTCCGATCCGGTGACATCATCGTGGCCGTTGACGGGGAGCAGGTCAGCGCCGATTCGGACCTGGCGACCCTGATCCTGCCCCATGCCCCCGGCGACACGATCACGCTCCGCGTCCTTCGCGACAACTCGTCGCGCGAGATCGAGGTCACGCTCGGGGAGCTCCCCGCGGACAACTGATCGAACAGGCCAATCACCCGATGCCTGCGCGGTGCCGGGTGATGGCCACCTCCACCGTGTCGAAGGCGCCGTCGATCGGCGCCTTCGGCTTGCGCACCCGAATCTCCACGGCATCCACGACGGTGGGGTCGGTTGCGGCCAGCACCGCCCTGCTGATGGCGCCCGCGAGGGCCTCGATGAGATCGAACGAGCGTTCCTCGACGATCTCCCGCACGAGCTCGCTGAGTGCCGCGTAGTCCGCGGTCGCGGCAAGGTCGTCGCGTTGCGAGGCGGTCTCCAGGTCCGTATGCAGCACCACGTCCACCTCGAATGGCTGCGGGGTCTCCTTTTCCCAGTCGAGCACGCCGTGGCGGGCTTCGAAGCGCATGCCGAGCAGGCTGAGACGATCCGGAAATCCGTCGCTGCTCATCTGCGAACCACCGCGTCGGCCACGCGAAGTGCGCGCGCGATCGCCTCGACGTCATGGACCCGGACGATGTCGGCGCCGGCCATGACGGCGAGCGCCGCCGTGGCGGTGCTTCCCTCGATCCGGTCATCGGCGGCGGCGCCACCGAGCAGCTCCCCGATGAAGCGCTTACGACTGGTTCCGACGAGCAGCGGCAGTCCTCCGAGGGTTGCCTTCAGCTCCGCAAGCCGATGGAGAAGCTCCAGGTTGTCGTCTGTCGACTTTCCGAAGCCGATCCCGGGATCGACGATGAGCCGCTCACGCCGCACGCCGCGAGCCAGCGCGGCTTCGACCGCCTCCTCCAGCCAGCTCACGACCGATCGGAACACGCCAGCCGCGTAGCCCCCACCGTCCTGGTTGTGCATCAGCACCAGGTGCGCGTCGGATGCTGCCGCTGCATCGGCGGTGCCGGGATCGCGTCGCGCGGCCCATACGTCGTTCACGATGGTGGCTCCGGCATCGAGCGCCGCGGCCGCCACAACGCCCTTGCTGGTGTCGATGCTGACGTGCGCACGCTCACCCAGCTCAGCCGCCAGGGCGCGCACCACGGGGACCGCGATGGCGAGCTCCGTCGGCGCGTCGACGTCCGGGTGGTCGCCATAGGCCTGGCGTGGTCGAGTCGACTCTGCCCCGACGTCCAGGATGTCGGCGCCGGCGGTAACCATGGCCCTGCCCTGCGCGAGCGCGGCGGCGATGACCTCGTGGGAATCCCGGCCATCGCGCAGCAGCCCGTCCCCGGAGAAGGAGTCGGGCGTGAGGTTGATGATCCCCATCACGTGGGTCCGCTCGCCCCAGCGCAGCTCGGTCGGCATCAGTCGTCCTCACTCATGCCGGTGATCATGCCTCGCACGGCACCGACCAGGTAGAGGGAGCCCGCGACCACGACCGGATCGCCGTCGGCATGCCGCAGGGCATCGGCCGGGGTGAGGGCCACCTCGGCGCTCTTCCCGCTCACGCGGCGCCAGATGCGCTCGAGGTGATCCGGTTCGTGGGCCCCGGGATCGTCGACGCGGGTGAAGACGAAGCGCGGCTCCAGCGGTGCCAGGGCGCGGAGGACGGCGTGGACCCGTTTCGCTCGCATCGCCCCGAAGACGATGGTCGGCCGCCGCAGCCCCAGGTCGAGCAGTGCGCGGGCCAGCGCCTCGGCGCCCGCGGGGTTATGGGCCCCATCCAGGAGCACCCGGCCGATACCGATACTGCTCGCGTCGAGCACCTCGAGGCGCCCCGGCCACCGCGCCCCGGCAAGCCCGCTGCGCACGCTCGCGTCATCGGCGACGACGCCATGCCGTTCGGCCAGGGCGTGCAGCAGCGCGAGGACCACCGCGGTGTTGTCGGCCTGGTGCGCGCCGATCAACCCGACGCGCAGGTCCGTGAGTTCGTGCGAGGGTGTCCGCGCATCCACCACGATCCCGTCCCAGTCGAGATGGCGGAGGGTGGCGCGGTACGGCTGACGCGGGCCGGCCCGGAGAAGCTGGGCGCCGACGGCATCGCATCGGTCCAGGATGGGTCGCAGGCCACGGCCGGACGCCCCACTGACGGCAATGTTGCCGCGCTTGATGATTGCCGCCTTCTCCCGGCCGATCGCGGTGAGCGTGTTGCCCAGGTAGGCCTCGTGATCGCGCTGGAGATTCGTGATGACGGCGACGCCGAGGTCGAGCACGTTCGTCGCATCGAGGCGGCCTCCCATTCCGACCTCGACGATGGCGAGGTCGACCCGGCGCCTCGCCAGCTCGACGATCGCGGCGGCCGTGAGCGCCTCGAATTCGGTCGGCGGCCCCACGGCCCCGGCGACGGTGTCGATGGCCGGCAGAACGCGCTGGATCGCCGCGGCGAATTCCAGCGGCCGGATCGGTTCACCGTCGATGGCCACGCGCTCGCGGTAGCTGACGAGGTGTGGCTTCGGCATGGTGCCCACGCGGTGACCCGCCGCGCCCAGCACGGAGCGCGTCATCGCCACGACCGAGCCCTTGCCGTTCGTGCCCGCGACGAGCGCGCCGCGCAGCTGGTGTTCCGGATGCCCGACCTCGGCCATAAGTCGCTCGACTCGCTCCAGCCCCATGCTGATCCCGAAGCGCCCGCGCTCGGTGAGCGCGCCGACGGCCTGTCGGTACGTGAGCCGTTCGGTATCGGTCACCCGGTCAGTCCAGGTTGTCCTCGTAGAAGACGCAGTCGTTGAACTGCCCCGTCAGGCACAGGTCGTTGACATAGCCCGAGTCGAGATGGACCCCGCCGCGAAGTTCGCAACGCGCCACCGTCCCCTCCTGCTTGAGGAGCGTTCGCATGAGCTGAGGGGCCTGGATGGGAACTCGGCCCTGCGACCCGTGGGTCAGGTAGAAGTGCGGGCAATGATGGCGTCGGGGCTTGGTATAGCCCAGCGGCACGCCGCGGCGCCCCACGTGGACCGCCATCGGCTCGGGGGCTCCCGCAAAGCGCTTCTCGGCGATCACGCATCTGCCCGGCTCGCACTCCTTGTCGTTGTGACAGCAGGCGCGGGCCGGGCCGATGCCTTCGACCGCCCACAGCTCCCAGCACGGACGGCGCAGGATGAACGCCGGGCAGCGATAGCGGATGGTGAGATCGCAGTTCTCGACCTCCCAGCACATGGTGCGCCGATCGTCGCCACGCCGATCCGGTGCGAATGGATCGTTCGCCTCACGGCGCTCCCCGCCCGTACGGCGTTCGGTCTTGATGATCATGTGTGCTCGGGCGGCCCTCCTGGCAGCGAGTGTAGCCGCTGCTCCGGACCGCGTGCACGCACGCGTCACTGACCGCGACGCGCTCCGTTGAGCCGCGGTCAGCGCGGGTCGATGAACTGGCTGAGCCGCTCCTCCATGACCTCCTGGGGCATGTAGCCGACGAGGCGCGCGGCTTCACGACCGTTCTGGAAGACGATCAGGGTCGGGATGCTGAAGATGCTGTAGCGCATCGCGAGCTGCTGGTTCTCGTCGGTGTTGACCTTAGCGACGGCCATCATCCCGGCGTGCTTGTCGCCGAAGCTCTCGACGACGGGTGATACGAGCCGACACGGGCCGCACCAGGGTGCCCAGAAATCGACGAGGACCGGCTTGTCTGCGTGTAGAACCTCCGACTCGAAGGTCGATTCATCGACCGAGATCGGAGCAGTGGTTGCCATGACTGAACGAATGTGCCTCCCAAGCGTGGAAACGGGACGGCCGACATCGTACACCGATGCCCCCATCACGGAGCCGTGCGCCTCCCGGCTTCAGGGACTCGGAGGCGGCGTTGGTGGCGGAGGCAGGGTGGGCGGGGCAGTGGGGACTGGGGTGGGGGTGGCTGTCGGTTCGGGCGTGGGTGTCGGCGTCGGCGTGGGTGTCGGCGTCGGCGTGGGTGTCGGCGAGGGGGACGGCGTGGGTGTCGGCGAGGGGGACGGCGAGGGTGTCGGACCGCTGCTGACAACGAGGCTCACCTGGCTTCGGACGGCGACGGTGTTGCCAGGCGGAGGATCGCTGGTGATGACCGATCCAGCGGGGATCGACGGGTCAGGCTCGGATTCGATCGAGCCGACCGTCAGGTCGAAATCGCGCAGTGTCGCCTCGGCCTGGGCGCGGGTCTGCCCGCGCAGGCTCGGAACCTGGACCTCGTCCTCGCCGGTCGAGACGATGACGAGCAGCGCGCTGCCTTCCGCGATCTCGTCGCCGCTCTCGGGCTCGCAGCGGATGACGTCGCCCTCGTCGACCTCGTCCGAGGTCTCCGTGTCCTCCTCCGGGTCGAGTCCCAGCTCGATCAGCTCGGCACGCAGCGTCGTCAGGGACACGCCATCGCAGTCCGGCACGATCACCATGGTGATCGACGGGCTGGGGCTCTGAGTCGCGTCCCCGCCGCCGAGCAGCTGAGCGGCGAGGAATCCGATTGCTCCCAGCAGGACGACTCCCAGGACGGCGAGCAGCCAGATCCACCATGGCTGGCCTTCGTCCCGCTGGCGGTCGTAGGGATCGGCACGGCGTGGCGGCGGCGCAACGGGAAGGCGGTCGGCCGGTCGCGCGACGCGCGGCGGGATATAGACGGTCGGCTCGCCGGCGGGCGGGGTGCTGGCAACGGCGGCCACGGCGGCCGCGGCGTGAGGCGCATCCGGGGTGCGTCGCCAGACGCGCAGGGTCTCGGCGAACGCGCCCGCATCCGGGAAACGATCCGATGGATCTCGGGCAAGCGCGCGCGCCAGGATCGCCTCCAGGCCGGGCGCAACCGGATGCCCAATCGCGGACGGAGCTGGCGCATCCTCGCTGAGCCGCTTGAGGGCCACCGCCGCAGCCGAGTCCCCTTCGAACGGGCGCCTGCCGGTCAGCATCTCGAACAGCACGATGGCGAGCGCGTAGACATCGGAGGCGCCGGTGACCTCGTCGCCGCGCGCCTGCTCCGGGCTGAAATAGTGGACCGATCCGAGCGTCGTGCCGGTCACGGTCATCGAAGCTTCGGCAACGGCCCGCGCGATGCCGAAATCGGCGACCTTCACGTCGCCACCGTCGGTGATAAGGATGTTCCCCGGCTTCACGTCGCGGTGGACGATGCCCTTGCGGTGCGCGACCTCGAGGGCGCCGGCCACGCCGATCGCAATGCGCACCGAATCGTCGACCGACAGGGCTCCGCGGTCCTTGAGGACCGCGGAAAGATCCCGACCTTCGACGAGCTCCATGACGATGTACTGCTCGCCATCGGCCCCGTCGGTCCCGTAGTCATAGACGTTGACGATATTCGGGTGCGAAAGGCCGCCGGCAGATCGCGCCTCCTGCTTGAACCGTGCGGAGAAGCCGGCATCGGCGCTGAACTGGGGGCGAAGGAGCTTGACGGCAACCTCACGGTCGAGCTGCTCGTCTACGGCGCGCCAGATCGTGGCCATGCCGCCCTCGCCGAGCGGTGCGATGAGGCGGTAGCGGCCGCTGATCAGCCTGCCGATCATCTCCACGTCGGGTCAGTCTCGCAGGTCGAGGCCGCGAATGTAGGAGCGGAACTCGTCCGCGTCGTCCGACTCGAGACCGACGGCGACGTTCGCCTTCAGCCACCCGAGCCGCGTGCCGGCATCGTGCCGGGTGCCCTCGAACTGGTAGCCGAACACCGGCTGCTCGTGGATGAGGCCGCGGATCGCATCGGTCAGCTGGATCTCGCCGCCGGCACCCCGATTGGTCTGCTCTAGCACGTCGAAGATCTTCGGCGTCAGGACGTAACGGCCCAGCACCGCGAGGTCGGATGGGGCGTCCTCGATCGACGGCTTCTCGACCAGGTCGCGGATCTCGACCACCCGGCCCTCCTCGTGCAGCGGCTCGAGAATGCCGTAGCGGCTGACCTCCTCGCGACCCACGCGCTGGACGGCCACGACCGATCCCCGGTGCGCCAGGTGAGCGTCGATGAGCTGCTTCGTCACCGGCTCGCCGCCGGGGTTGAGCATGACGTCGTCGGACAGCAGCACGGCGAACGGCTCCTCGCCGACAAGGTCCTTCGCCATCAGCACGGCATGGCCCAGGCCGAGCTGCTCGCGCTGATGAACGAAGGCGACCGTCCCAAATTCGCCGATCCGTCGAATCGTGCGCAGCATCTCGATGTCGCCACGGTCCTCCAGCCAGCGCTCGAGCGACTGGTTGGAATCGAAATGGTCCTCGATTGCGCTCCGCCCCGTGGCGATCACGATGATGATCTGGTCGATTCCCGAGGCCGCTGCCTCTTCCACCGCGTACTGGATGATCGGCCGGTCAACGAGCGGCATCATCTCCTTGGGAAGCGCCTTGGTGGCGGGGAGGAAGCGGGTGCCGAACCCCGCGGCGGGCAAAACGGCCTTGCGGACGCGCACGATGATCGAGGTACTCCTCACTGCGGATCGAAATGCCGGTGCGGCAGCGTCGGCGAGAGTCGGACGCGCGCGGCGGCGGATCGGGCTCTATTGGGGACGCGAGTATACCAATCGATGTTGCACGGGCCTAGCCGCGACCCGGGGCGGTACAATCGCGCCGCCGATGATCAAGTCGCTCGTTCGAACGTTCCGTGGGCCAAGCCGCGATCCGCGGATGACCTATATCAGCCGTCCCATGCCTCGAGACCTGCGCGATGAGGACGTGGTCGCAGCGCTCGAGCTCGCGCTCGCCGAGCACCCCGACCCGGGGTACCTCGTCGAGACCCTGCCGCCCGCGCTGAAACAGGTTACCGGACGCGATCTCCAGGTCATGGACCGATCCGTCCGCGACGTGACCGGGGCGTTCACCAAGGTCCAAGTCATGATTCGCGACGGCGACGTCGGTCGGTGGCCCGGCTACGACGCGATGTCGTACTCGCTGCTGGCCCCCTCGCACAAGGCCGAGGAAACCCGCGCCGCGATCCTTGCCGCGGATGCGCCCGGCGGGGACGAGGCGCCCTCGGGCCCTAAGCCCGGCTGGGAGCCGCCCCCGCCGGTGAAACGTCGCTGATGGGCCGTCAGAACGTCCCGCGCGATCAGTGGCTGGAGCTCGGCCACGAGTGTCCGCGCTGCGGCGAGCAGATCGTCGAGGCGGACGTCCACGCCTGGCGTCCGATGCCGGAGGACCCGAAGCTCCTCCTCCTCTACTGCCGCAACTGCGGTGATCGCGTCGAGATCAACCACATCTGACGCGCAGTAAACGTCAGAGCTGGTGCCGCGAAGGGGATTTGGCGCACCAATTACCGGAAGGTGCGCTGGCGTACTACATCGGATGACGCGCAATGGGCCGATCCGACCGGGGACCGACCGACGCGCGTGATCGAGCTTAGCGCGGCACCTCCTCGCTTCGGAGGGGAGGTAAGCCAGGCGGCACCCGACGATGTCACGCTTGCGTACGGAACAGCCGCGTGAGCGATCGCAGCTCGATTGAGGACCTCGTTTGACGCATCTCAATGACTTGATATGAAACGTTGTGACCCTGGTGCGCATCAGACGGGCATGAATGCGACCGCCGACGCGTCGGTGCCTGAGCCTGCGACATTGCTCGCCGCCGTCCGCGAGCATGATCAGGCTGCGTTCACGCAGCTCGTGGCCACCTTTGACGGCGAGCTCGTCCGCCTGGCGTACGTCATCACTGGCAGTCGCCAGTCGGCCGAGGATGCCGCGCAGGCTGCGTGGGAGCGGCTGTGGCGCAAGCCACCGCAGCTGCGAGAGCCGTCGAAGCTGCGCTCATGGTTGCTCACCGTCTGTGCGAACGAGGCACGGCAGGCGGGCCGCCGGCAGCGGCGCGGGCGTGGCTGGAAGCCAGGGCGGTCTCGAGCGCAGCGCCGGTAGCTGATCTGGCTGCCGACCTGGCCGATCTGCAGGTGGCCCTTGCCCGCCTGTCGACAGCGGAGCGTGAGCTCGTGGCCCTGCGCTTCGCGGTCGGGCTGGCGTCAGCCGAGATTGCCGAACACCTCGGCCTCTCGCCGGAGGGCGCGCGCACCCGCCTTCATCGTGTTCTTCAACGCCTTCGTCAGGAGCTGAGCCATGACTGAATCCGTGTCATCCGAGGAGCTCGCACTGGGCCGCCACATCCGAGCGTATGCCGATGCCGGCTCGCCGGCCCGGGACCCCGATCTCGTCGTGCGTGCCATCATCGCCAAGTCGCCACCCCGCCCATTGCGGCTGCCACGTGCGCTGACCGCGTCCGCCAGCGTGCTACTGCTCGTTGCGGTTTTTGCCGTTGCCTCCTTCGGCCAGATGGGATCCAGCCCTGCTACCGCACAGGTCGGGGGGATCACCGTTGGAGGGGTCAACCTCGGCGGCACCACCTACGGTGTGGGGGTGGCTCGCAGCATCGACCTTAGTGGTGCCCGCCTCACCGTGGCCGGCGAAGCGCGGCAGGACAGTGGCTTCCGAACGCAGGGATTGACGGTGTATCAGGTGGACGATGTCGACCCACGGCAGATCCTGGTCATGAAGCTCGCCCCCGGCGAACGCGACGACGGAGGTCCGATCGGCGACTTCCTCGTGCTCGCGCGCGGCGACGGATACTCGCTTCTCTGCCCGTACGTCGAGCCGGGCGACCCGCTGGCTCCAGCGGAATGCCACTGAGGGTCTGTGCATGACAGCGCGGGCTTGTGCCAAACCCGCAGGCCGTCGGATGGTTATGAGGCGCCGTGAACGTTTCGGGCCGCTGCCGCATCGGTAGAGCACTGGCCGTGCGGCGCGGGGAAGGAAATGATCATCAACAAGCAGCGGACGCTCATCGCGCATCCCGGCCAAACGGCCGATCGCGCGGCATCAGTTCCTCCAGGTCAGCGGCCGCGTGACTCGGTTCTTCCGGCCCTGGCGGCGACTCGATCACCCAGCCCCGCGATTGGGCCATCGCTCGGAAGTCGTCGAGGGTCCGGCTGCGCTTGGCTTCGGTGGTCTCTCCAGCAGCGATGCGGGGGTCAATGGCGTCAGCTGGGACGGGATCCGGTTCGCGCTGCCCGACCTTTGGGCGCCCGCCAGCGACCCATGCCTTGTAGCGTCGGTCGATCGCCGGAACGATGCGGGCGTAGGCGCCGGGGTCGTCGGGGACCGAGTAGTCCGGTTCCGACGCGAACACAGTGGCGTAGTCGTCCAGGTAGTCGCCGTAGTGCGCGGCTGTGAAGGCTGCGCCCTCGCGTGTCATCAGATCGGAGACCAGCTTACCGTCGATCACATCAGCCAGGTCGGAGCCCGTCATCTCGCCCGCCTTCACGGCGGCCGCCCAGTCGGGGCGGATACAGTTTGGGTTGTACAGGTCGTGCCGTATGAGCCACGCCAGGTAGAGCCCGATGTGCGTGAACGCGCGGTCCTCTGGCTGCCCTGCCTGCACGGCTCCATGAACGTGGTAGTCGGACTTATCGAAGGCAGTCATCACCGCCTCAGGGTCGGGCGAGGACAGTTCCACGTCAATAGCCCGACACGCCGTGATGGCTAGTCCAGCACGCCGTGGGCCTGCAAGCGAGGACAACGCGACGCTGATTTCCGACGGGCGCTGCGAGGCGTCTGGGGCTGGGAGAACGTCTCGGAGCTGTTCCGTAGTCGCGTCTTCGAGCTGCTTGGCGTGCCTCCGAGGCACGGGCCTAAGCAATAAGCCATCGCCATCTCAATCGGCAAGCCATCTTCGGGCCAATCACCGTCTCCGCCGGCGATGGATGGGTCGCGGCTGCGCCTCCCGACCCTTCCGTCCAGCTCGAAGGCCATGATCTTGTTTGTCGGCAAGAGCAATGTCCGGTAAGGCGGCGCGTGCGCGTTATCAACGCATCGAGTAGGAAGAGGCGGCCGATGGAGGCAATCCCCAGCCGGGCAGGCGAGATATCGGAGCGAGCGGACCTGGATCCCTCCGAGGCTCTAGCTCTGCGCGCCAGGACCGACGCCGACGCCTTCGGCGAGCTCTATCGCATGCACCGAGAAGCCGTGTTTCGGTACCTGCGAGCGCGTTGCCGCGACGAGGACCTCGCCGTAGAGCTGGCGGCCGTCACCTTCGAGAAGGCCTTGAGAAACATCCACGGCTACCGGACGAAGGGGGGAGGCGTGCTCGCCTGGCTCCTGCGGATCGGCCGCAATGCGGCGGCGGATCACGAGCGCCGTCAGCGATCGATGGTCCCCCAGTGGCGGATGAACACGGATCGTCCGAGCGACGACCCTTCACCGGAAGATATCGCTGTTCGCTCCGACGAAGGTCGGCGAATACGGCTCCTCGTCGCTGACCTACCGGAGGTGCAGCGCGACGCGTTAGCCCTGCGCTTCGGTGCCGGCCTTACCGCGCGACAGATCGGAACCGCTATTGGCAAGAACGAAGAAGCAACCCAGAAGCTCATCAGTCGGGCGCTCGCTCGGCTGCGGGAGGTTACCCATGATCAGTTCTGACCGCGCCTTCGAAGAGCGCGTGCGCGATGCATTAAGCGAGCCGATGACACGCGTCCAGATGGACGCTCTCGATGCCCGTCTGGAGCGAGGCCGATCCCGCCGCGTGCCATTCATTCAAGGCAAGTCTGTGCGCCGAAGCCTGCTGCTTGTAGCCGCGGTGGCCATTGCCCTGCCGTTGGCGGTAGTCGCGGGCATCGTGCCGGGTACCGACGAGGTCCCGCCGCCGGCCGATCTGGAGGCTGGTGTCGCGGGGCTGTTTGCCGAGGACCGCTGCGTGGATCCGGCGGCCGCCGAGCAGCAAGTCGATACCCTTCTGGTCGATCTCGGCTACATCGAGTGGATGGTCGAGCATGGCACTGGCGCAGCGTCGACCGAGTGCGTTACTGCCGGGCTCGACAATCAAGCTCGCACCGTCACGTTGTACATGGCGCTTTCACCGCAGGCCAGACAGGGGCTGGACGCCGTCCGCGAGCAGCTCTATGGCGAGTGCCGTACCAGAGATGAGGCGGTCGCCCTGGTGGACGCGGTGCTTCGCGATGCCGGGATGGAGGGCTACAGGATCGAGAACGGGAGCCTAAGCGTTCCCAATGACCGTGCCGAGGAGATCGCGGCTCACGTCGACAGCGGATGCTGGGTGTACTCAACGAGCGGCTGGACCGCCGACGGCACCCGCGTGTTCTGGGTCTCTGGGAACTGACCGAGCCTGCTGACTTCGAGGGCCACCGTCCCCAGGCCGTCATGCGTTGCGCGGAGGTGCGTAACCTGGTGGTCATCGCTCCACTCCTTCACACCTGACCATCCGCGCCATGCCTCCGACAGCTCTTCAAGGAACGCGATCAGCCGCCGCACGCCGTCGCCCCACGGCTCCAGCTCGAGGTCGTGACGCGCAGTCAGGTGGTTGGTCCGCAGCGGCAGCGGTACGCGGACCGAGCTTGCAACGTCCGGATCCGCCAACGGCGTTCCGAACACCAGCGTCGCGTCACTTTCCCGGCCTAGAACGACCCCGGGGCCATCAGGGTCACTCGGTGGCTGCAAGCTGTCCTCCTCGCCGATCATTCCAAGCCGGCACTCCCAACCGATAGGCTGTGCCGGTGAGACTCGCCGTGTTCGTCATGCTCACCGTCGGCACCATGGTATGCGGATGGTTCTTGGGCACAGAAGTCGGCCTACTGGTCGGGATCGGCGTCGATAGGGTGACCGCCAACGACTGGGTATCGAACACCCTCCTCACCATCCCGCTGTTTGGATTCATCGGGACTGTTGCAGGCGCAGCGGCCGGAGTGTGGATCGCACGACGCATCACCAGACCTCCGCCCGGCTGACCAGCGGCGCCACGCGCGGTGTCGTGGCGGCCTTGATGAGCCAGGAGCCGAACAGCAGCTCCGTAGGTGGAAGCCACCAACGGGTTAATGTTTTCTGCATCTGCAACAGTGACGACCCCTGAGGCTTGCCCCCCGTTTGTCCGTCGGGACGTAGCATTAGCCCATGACTCGGCTCGTAGGCTGGTTGTCCCTGGCGGCGTTTGGCGCCTGGTCCTCCGCTGCGGTTATCGTCTCCGGCGCCGAAGCGGGGGCACCGTACCTTGCGGGAGCGCTCGGCTTGGCCCTTGCCTACAGAGCCCTGCCAGACATTCGGGCTGAGTTCAAGCGCCTTCGTGACTTCGAGCGGACATCGGCTCGTCCCGGCCGTTTATCCGGGGCCCACTTGCATGGGTCTGTGTTTTTTCGCGAAGAGTAGACCGATAGCCTGCTGCGGGCGGCGAATGGAAGGTTGGTGCCAGGCACCCTCCGCTGGGCTCCTCCGGCTCGGCCACTCTATGTCCGAGAGCCTGCGAGTTGGTTGGAGTGCCCCCAAGGGGATTCGAACCCCTGATCTCCACCTTGAAAGGGTGGCGTCCTAGGCCTCTAGACGATGGGGGCGCCGATGCGATCGCGGCCACAATCGTAGCAGCGGGCTGACATGCGGGCCGCTTCGCCGGAATCAGCCGATGAAGAAGAGCAGAAGCAGGATCAACAGGCCGCTGGTCGCGACCGCCGCCACGAGGATCATCAGCCCGCCGCCGATCGCGATCAGCACCGCCTGGCCGTGCTGCCGGCGTCGCGCGGCCCGGCTGCCCCAGGTCCAGCCCTGGCTGTACAGGAACAGGCCGATGAGTGCGCCCAGCAGGCCGGCGCCCAGCAGCGCGAGGACCGACAGGTCGGAGTCGCGTCCCAGCAGCGCGAGGGCGGACAGGGCGCTTGCGATGATCAGGCCCACGATTCCGATCACGACGTTGCGCAGGAGCGGGTGCATCGGCGCGCCATTCTAGTCGGTCGGGATCGCCGATTCGCTCAGCGGTCGGTCGCTCGGTATGCAACTTGCTTCAGGGCAGGTTCACCGATAGCCAGGGACCCAGAGACGAAGGAGGTGCCAGATGGCGGACAGCCGCAGCACCGACCAGACCAGCACGACCGACGAAGGAAACATGAGCGTCCGCGAGGCGGGCCGCAAGGGTGGAAAGACCACGCGCGCACGGTACGGCGCCGAGTTCTTCCAGGAGATCGGCGCCAAGGGCGGGAAGGCCGTCAGTGAGCGATACTCCAACGAGCACTTCCGCGAGATCGGCCGCAAGGGAGGTCGGCGCGTTGCCGAGCTCATCGCACGAGCCAAGGGCCTCGATGCGGATCAGCCGCGCGAGTAACGCTCCTCCTTCCACGGGTCCGCTTCGTTGTGGTAGCCATTGCGCTCCCAGAAGCCGGGCCGGTCCTCGGCACTGAACTCAACCCCCCGGAGCCACTTGGCGCTCTTCCAGAAATACGGGCCGGGCACGATCGCCCGCAGCGGGAAGCCGTGCTCGGCGCTGAGCGGCACTCCGTCGTAGTTCCACGCCAGCAGGCAGTTCGCCTGCAAGGCGGTGGTCAGCGGCACGTTGGACGTGTAGCCGCCCTCGGCGTGGAAGATGACGAAGCGTGCGGCCCGCGTCGGCCGCGCCACCTCCGCGATGTGCGTGAGGGCCACCCCTTCCCACCTGGTGTCAAGCTTCGACCACCTGGTGACGCAGTGGATGTCGAGCGTCTCATCGGCGACCGGCAATGAATGGAACTCGGCCCACTTCAGGCTGAACGGCTCCTCGACTTCGCCCCACACCCGAAAGTCCCAGCCTGACAGGTCGCCGTAGTCGGGCACCCGCCCGAAATGGAGGACGGGAAACTTCTCGGTAAGCACCTGTCCGGGCGGCACGCGCTCCGCGAGCTCGGGTGGGACATTGCGTCTCTGCCACGGGAAGACCATGGTGTCAGCGTGCGCGGATCCGCCGGCGCGGTCAAGCCCGACCTGGCCGGCGCCTAGAATCCACGGTCCATGGAAGCCGCCCCGTCCAGCCGGTTCGCCGATCTCGCCGCCGCCGCCGCCGCGGTGGGCGCCACGCGGAGCAAGAACGCGAAGCGCGACCTGCTCGCCGCTCACCTTCGAGGCCTTCCGCCCACGGACCTCGCTGCCGCGTGCGCCTTTTTTGCCGGTCGCCCCCTGGTCGATCCCACGGCGAAGCTCGGCATGGGTTGGGTTCAGCAGAGTGCGGCATTGGTCCGGGCAAGCGGGGCCGATGAGGACGCGACGCGGACCGCCTACCTGCGGCACTCGGACTTCGGCGATTCCGCAGGCGAGCTGCTCGCCGCGCGCGATCCATCCGGTTCCGGCCTCACGGTGGCGGATGTCGCGGGCGCCTTCGCCGCGATCGCGACCGCCAGGGGCAGCGAGCAGCGCATAGGCCTCCTCGCCGGCCTGTTCGGCAGGGCGACGTCGGATGAGGCACGGTTCATCGGCAGGATCTCCTCGCGCGAGACGCGCATCGGGCTGCGCGAGGGCCTGCTCGAGGAGGCGGTCGCGACGGCGTTCGACGCGGACCTCGCGGCGGTCCGTCGAGCGCACATGCTGACCGGCGAGATCGGTGACGTCGCAGGGCTGGCGCGCGATGGCCGCCTGGCCGAGGCCGTCCTCCATATCGGCCGACCGATCCGGTTCATGCTCGCCACGCCGGTCGCCGATGCGGCCGAGGTCATGCGCCGTGTCGGTGACGAGGCGTGGATCGAGGACAAGTACGACGGCATTCGTGCGCAGCTGCATGTGCACGCCGACGGCACCGTCCGCCTCTTCAGCCGCGACCTCAACGATGTCACCCGCTCCTTCCCGGAGATCGCCGAGGCCGCGGCAACGCTCACGGCCGATGCGCCGCTCGTCATGGATGGTGAGCTGGTGCCGTGGCGCCAGGGGTTGGTGCTCGACTTCGCCTCGCTCCAGACTCGGCTTGGTCGGGTTCGGCCCTCGGCGGAGCTGCTCGCGGAAGTCCCGGTGGTGTTCGTCGCATTCGACCTGCTGCACCTGCGGGGAGAGGACCTGCTGGAGACGGATCTGCGCGACCGTCGCCGCCGGCTGGAGGCGCTCGCCCTGCCGGACCGCACGGGGGAGCGGATGCTCCTGTCGCACTTGGCTGCGGCCGCCTCGGCCGAGGAGGTGGATCGTCACTTCGACGACGCGCGGGAGCGGCACAACGAGGGTCTCATGGTCAAGGATCCCGGCTCGTCGTACCAGCCGGGCAGACGTGGTCTCGGCTGGCTGAAGCTCAAAAAGGCGCTGGCCACGCTCGATTGCGTGGTCGTCGGCGTCGAGTGGGGACATGGCAAGCGCCGGGCCGTTCTGTCCGACTACACCTTCGCGGTGCGCGAGAGCGATGATCCGAGCGCGCGGCTGCTCACCATCGGAAAGGCCTACACCGGCCTGACGGATGTGGAGATCGCCCAGATGACCGAGCGCTTCCACGGCATCACCCTCGAGGAATTCGGGCGCTACCGGACCGTGGTGCCAGAGGTGGTGGTCGAGATCGCGTTCGACCGGATCATGCGATCGGCGCGCCACCGGTCCGGGTTCGCCATGCGCTTCCCCCGCATCGTCCGAATTCGCGACGACAAGGCTCCGGCCGAGATCGATACGCTGCCCGCAGTCGAAGCGCTGTTTACCGATCAGGCGACGGGCCGGATCCTGCTCGCCACCGGTCGAGACGGGGAGACGGAACGCATCGCCGCGCTCGGCGAGGCCGAGTGACGCGGGATCGGTCTTTCATCCTGCCGATATATCGGCCTGTCGGGCACGCGCGAGTCCGCCCGGGTGCAGGAGTGCCCGAAGTACCAGGCACCGTGGCTCCCTGGATGCCGTCCATGTGCCGGATTGCCCGACAGATCGACATCGGCGACATCGAGGGCTCCGGTAGGATCACCAGCGCATGAGCGACAGTGAGCTGCCCGAGCACGTGGCGAAGAATCGCGCGTACTGGGACGAGATCAACGCCCCGCTGTACGCGCCCCATGGACGGAGATCGTGGGCGACCGACGAGATCAGGTGGGGAATCTTCGGCGTGCCCGAGGACGAGCTTCACGTCCTGCCAAGCGACCTGCGCAACCGGGACGTCGTCGAGCTCGGCTGCGGGACCGCGTACGTATCTGCCTGGCTCGCCCGGCGCGGTGCGAACGTGACGGGTATCGATAATTCAGATGAGCAGCTCAAGACCGCCCGCGCGCTCCAGGACGAGCACGACCTGCACTTCCCGCTGATCCACGGCAACGCGGAGGCGACGGGCCTTCCGGACGAGAGCTTCGACCTGGCGATCAGCGAGTACGGCGCCTCCATCTGGGCGGATCCGTACAGGTGGATCCCGGAGGCCGCCCGAATCCTCCGACCCGACGGGGAGCTCAGCTTCTTAGTCAACGGCACGCTCTGGGTCCTCACCGTGCCCGAGACCGATAACGATGGACCGGCAGCGGATCGGCTCATGCGCGGTTACTTCGGCATGTATCGTTTCGAGTGGCCGGATGAGCCCGGTGTCGAATTCCACCTGGGCTATGGCGACTGGATTCGGCTCCTGCGCGCGAGCGGTTTCGAAGTCGTCGACATGATCGAGATCCAGGCGCCCGAAGGGGCCGAATCGCCAGGTCACCAGCTGGTCGACCCGGCGTGGGCTCGGAGATTTCCCGCCGAGCAGATCTGGAAAGTGCGCAAGACTGCGCGCGCCCTCCGGGATCGCGCCGAGGGCGCCTGACGAGGCCTCGCCGGAACCCCTCAGGCCGGGGGTCGGGCCTTCACGGTGGCGGTCGGTGCCGTCGCCGGCGCATCGGCCGCATCGAGCACCGCGCGGAGAAAGCGCGCCCCAATATCGGCGTCAAGCCGTCGAGCCCGACCGATGCTGGCGGCCCACCACGGGCCATTCTCGGCCGTCACGGTCTCACCCTCGGGTTCCTCCAGCAGGACCCGGGACCGCGAGCGCGGGAAGGCGACCGCTCCGCGCAGCGGTACATTGGTGACGCCGGCCTGCGCCGCCCAGCGAGCGACACCCTCGCCGAGTGAGGCCGCCTCGTAGCTCGGACTGGTGCGGCACGGGATCCAGCCGCGACCGCGTCCCGCGTGGAACTCCCACGAGCGGCCGCGGACCCGGTATCGGCCCTCCCAGTCGCGAACCGTGAGGACGCGAATGCCGGCGGGGCCGACCAGCAGGCCGTCCAGTCGCGCCGCATCGCGAATCGGCAGCCGTGGACCCAGGACGAGCGTGTAGGTGTCGTCAAAGAGTGGTGCCAGCAGCCGCTCGAGCATGACTGCCGCTGAGCGCACTCGGTCGGGAGACGCTGCTCGTGCAAGCCACGCGAAGCCGATGCCGAGCCCGATCGCCGCCACGCTGGCCATCAGCCCGACCGTGGCACCGGTGGTGAGCAGCATCACTTCGGACGCCAGGACGCCGGTGGCGATCATGCTGAGCGCCATGATCATCGGCCGGCGGTGCCTGCCCGAAGCGAGGGAGGCCGGCCGGATCACGCGCATCGGGCGGTCTGTCGCTCGGCTAGGCTGAACGTATGCCCACCACCATCCACGCTACCGTTGATGCCCGACGCAGCCGGGTCGAGGCCCGAACCGAAGGCGATCATTTCATCAGCATGGACGCCGTCGCGCCCGAGGGCGATGACTCGGCCGCGGCACCCAAGGAGGCGCTTCTCGCCGCGCTCGCCGGATGCACCTCGATGGACGTGGCCAGCATCCTCCGCAAGAAGCGGCAGGTCGCCGACAGCTACGAGGTCGATGTCCGCGCCGAGGTAGCTGATGAGCATCCGCGCGTGTTCACTACCATCGTTGTCGACCACCGCGTCGCCGGCGACGTGCAGGAGGAGGCGCTGCGCCGATCGATCGAGCTGTCGGCCACGCGGTACTGTCCTGTGATCGCGATGCTGTCGGCGTCCGTCACGATCGAGCATGGATATCGGCTCACGGACCCGGCCGGAGCGACCCGCTCCGCACTGGTCGTCGTCACCGGTCCACCGGGGGTCAAAACGGACTCCTAGGATCGGCGAGCGAGGGATCACGACGCGCTGCTGAGCTCCTGTCCGGTCTCGAGCGCCTGATCGACGGCCTCGCGGAAGGCATCCAGGTTGAATGGCTTGGCGACCACGGGGCCGATGGACGACAGCTCGGCGAGCCGTTCGCGGCTTGCCGCCGATACGATGATGGCCGGGATGCCCGGCCACGCGGTGCGCAAGAGCTCGGCGATATCGCCGCCATCCCCGTCGGGGAGCATGACGTCGACCACGAGCAGGTGCGGCAGCGCCACGTCCATCAGGTCCCCGAGCTCGACGATCCGCGTGCAGGTGATCACCACAAAGCCCATGTCGCGCAGGAGATCTGCCTCGAGTGCGGCGATATCGGGATCGTCCTCGAGGACATACGCGCGAAGGGTAGGCGTGGTGTCAGACATCGGCCTCAGTTTCGTCCGCCTGAAGTGCGTGGTCCATGGTCCTTCGGGATAGTACGAATGGGCCATCCGGTACTGGTCGGGCGGACTTGCGCGGCAATGTACCATCACCGCCCGCGTTCGCGGCTCGCAGGGCACGGCGAGTCGGAGAGCGCTCAACAGGAGCACAGACGTCCAATGGCGCGATCGATGTGGCGCGGAGCAATCCAGTTCGGGTTGGTGACGATCCCGGTCAAGCTCTACCTGGCGACCGAGCAGGGGGGCATCGGCTTCAACCTGCTGCACGCCAGCTGTCTCAATCGGATCCAGATGAAGGTGTACTGCCCGTACCACGACGAGGTTATCCAGCGCTCGGAGACGGTCCGCGGCTACGAGTGGAGCAAGGGCAAGTATGTCGTCGTCACCGAGGAGGACGTCGATTCGGTGCCGCTCAAGACGATGCGGGCGATCGAGATCGAGATGTTCGTGAACGCGACCCGCGATAACCAGGGCACGCAGTTCGTCAAGCAGGCGTACTACCTCGAGCCGGAGCAGATCGGCGCCAAGGCCTTCTTTCTCCTCAAGTCGGTCCTCGCCGAGCAGGGCAAGAGCGCCATCTGCAAGATCGTGCTGAAGGATCGTGAGCAGCTCGCCGCGCTCAACCCGTTCAGCAACACCATGCTGCTGACCACGCTCCATTGGCCGGACGAGGTGCGAGCGCTCGACGAGCTCAACCTTCCGGAAGACCAGATCGAGATCAAGGCGTCAGAGAAGAAGATGGCCGAGCAGCTGGTCGCGAGCATGACCGGCGACTTCAGCGCAGATGAGTACCACGACGACTATCGCCAGGCGCTCATGGCGGTGATCGAGCGCAAGGTGGCGGGTGAGAAGCCGGAGCCCGCGACGCGCACGGAGCCGACCAACATCACCGACCTGATGGCAGCGCTCGAGGCATCGGTCGCGGCTGCCCGCCAGGATCGCAAGGCAGCCAGGCCGGATGTGAAGGTCGTCGAGGAGGCCGACCCGGAGGCGAAAGCACCCCGCCAGCGCCGGCGCAAGACGGCCTGACGCGGCGGTTCGTGCCCGGAGACCAGCTCGACCTTCCAATCCTGACCGCTGAAGGCGGCGGTCTCCTCCCGGTGCGCATCGCGCCGATGCAGCCGAGCGATGGCGTCGGGCCGTTCGACGATCCCGCATACCTGTTCGAGGCCTGGTGGCCCGGGGTTCGCGCCCAGGCGTGGGTCGAGGGCGGGCGCCTGGTCCGCCTCCGCGCCGAGGGGCTGGCCGACGCGCTCACGGCATTCGGTGAGCTCGCCGATGAGCTGCCGGACCGCCTCATGGAGGACGACGTCCTGCTCGACGGCTGGCTGCTCGCGCTCGATGAGGGCGGCTGGCTCGACACCGACCTGCTGCGTCGACGGCTGGCCGGAGATCAGCATGCCGGTCGCCCGGCATTCGTGGCCTCGGACCTCGTGTGGAGTGGCGGGACGGACTGGCAGCGCCGCGCGTTCGGCGCGCGCCGGCAGCGGCTCGAGGCGGTGCTCCTCGACGGTGATCGGTGCGTCGTCTCCCACGCCCTGCGCGGCGAGGGCACGCTGCTGGCTGAGGCGCTGGCGCGCTTCGGCCTGGGGGCCATCTCCGCCCGGCGACTCGACGCGCGGTACCGCTCAGGGCCCGCCGGCGAGGCGTGGCTTCGGCTGCCGCTCGTCCCGGAACCGGTCACGGAGCGCCCACGCCTATCGCTGATCCAGCGCCTCCCGTTCCCGGAGGCTCCCGGCTAGGGCAGAAGCTCCTGCAGCGTCCACGGGAAGGGGGGCGTGGTGCTGAGGCGTACCGCCGATGACACGAATCCATCACGTGGGTAGGCCCGGAAGCTGCCGACATCGAAGACCGTGGCCGGCACCTCCACCCCGAGGTCACGGTCCGGGAAGGAGCCTCCGCGAACCACGGTGGCGACTCGGATCGCATCATCGATGGGCAGGCCCCAGGCATCGCGCAGGATGATGTTGATGTCGTGCGCCCGGATGTCGTCGGCGTGCTCATTGAAGGCCCGCGCCAACCACCTCTCGGCGGCATCACGCTCTCCGTTCGTTGCCTGCGCGAGCGCACGGACAGCGGGATCGGCAAATTCCGCAGGGTCGATGGCAGCCCCCGTGGCGTGACGCGCCAGCAGCAGGTTGAGCTGCGACGAAGGGGAATCGATCTCGGGAAGCCTGCCGGTCCCGATGTCCACCGACCGAGGCCACTCGGCGACGAAGGATGTGGCCGGCTGCGTCAGGAGCGAGAGCCGATAGGCTGCATCGGCCGCCCTGGTCCGATCGAGGCGCTCGAGCAGGAGTGCGGCGTTGAGCAGTTCCGGGGCCAGGTAACGCGCGGTGGCGGCGGCTCGCTCGGCGGCATGGATCGCGCAGCGAGTGTCGGCGTCGGCTTCGCATAGCAACGCCAGGTTGGTCCATGCGGTGGCATCGCCGGGGTTGAGCAGCGTGGCCCGCCGCGCGGCGCGGAGGGCAAGTGCGGGCTCGCCCGCGGCATCGGCCGTGACGGCCAGGGCACGCGGTCCGGCAGGGTGCCACCGG
Organism: Chloroflexota bacterium; assembly: GCA_030859955.1. Lineage (GTDB taxonomy): Bacteria > Chloroflexota > Limnocylindria > QHBO01 > QHBO01 > JACDBZ01. The sequence goes on from JALZJE010000235.1 coordinate 25,716, forward strand.
TCGATCGCGACGGCGCGCGTCAGCCACGTCGTTGCGCCGCCGAAGTCGCCGACGGCAGCACGGTCCGTCCCCATGCGGTAGGCGACGGCGCCGGCATCGGCGATGACCATCGCACCCACGAGCACAACGCCGCAGGCAGCGGTGGCCGCCCAGATCGCACGTCGTCGCAGGTTCGATCGCACGCGCATTGGCGCCCACCGCACGGCTCCGGCGTCGAGGAGGGCGACCGCGACCAGGAGAATCACCAGCAGGTTGAAGCCCGGCAGGAAGGTCAGATCCTCGAACAGCCCACCGACGCCGAGACCCACCAGGACCACGGCAGCGCTGCGACCGACCGGCGTGCGGCTGCGCCATGGCCCTGCGACCAGGACCAGGCATCCGACCACGACCAGGGCTGCGGCGAGCCCCACGATCCCGGCGTCGCCTAAAACCCCGAGCGCCAGGTTGTGGGAGTGTGGCTGACGCACCGGGAAGCTGAAGTCGGCGGTCGCTGCCTGGCGCGCGTAGGGCATGAACCCGGGACCGATTCCGAGAAGCGGATCGCTGTTCCACGCGGCGAGGGTGTCGCGCCACAGCGCGCCGCGATAGACCAGCGAGGTGACGGCGGTCAGCCGCGGCAGCACGAGTACGAGGCCGAATGTGGCGACGATAACAGCGACCGCGACGCCGAGCGTCTCGCGCCCGGAGAGCCCTCGAAGACGAAGCCGGTTGCGCTGCCGCCATGCCCACGGCACCACGCCGACCGCGACGCCCGCGCCGATGGCGAGCCACGCGGAGCGTGACCCGGAGAGGACGATGAGCGGAATGCCGACGAGCACCAGGCCGATGCGAACGGCACTCCGTAGTTTCCTCGGTCCGATCAGTCCGGCCAGCGCCCACGCAGGGAAGAGCAGGAACGGAGGAACGGCGACCGATCCGAAGAATGTCGTTTCGGCAGGCAGCCTTATGGGCGGCAGCCCGGGAGCGCCGGCCGCGACCCACTCGAGGCGGCGCCCCACGAATGTCACGAGGACCGGGACCGAGAGCACCAGGATCGGCACACTCGTCACGAGCCCCACCCAGGACGGGCGGTGTCGGACCGCCAAAATCGCCACCGGCAGCATGGCGGCGTAGGCGACGATCGAAGCCAGCGCACGGAGGCTCATGCCCAGGTTGAGGGCACCCAGCGTCGCGAGGGCGAACGCGGCCAGGAGTCCGAGCAACGGCAGGTCGAGCGGCGTCCGGGGCAACTCGTCTGCACGCATCGCAGCGATCACCAGGGCGAGGATGGCGCCGATGGCAGCGAGGTGCAGCAGGAACTGGTAGCGAGCGTCCCAGAGTGCCCCATCCCAACCGACATAGCCGAACACGATGATGCCCGCAGCGAGCGCCAACAGCTCCGCCGGAGATCGTGCGCGCGCCCACGCTACGGCCTCGCGCCTCATTCGGGTGAGGAGAGGCGCGCGAGCGCGTGCTCCAGCTTCGAGAGGGGCTCGGCGACCAGACCACGCGTGGACTCCAGCTCAGCCGCGAGGTCATCGAGCTCTCGCTCGCCGGCGTCGGAGGCCGGGTCAAGCTCCAGCTCCACGATGTAGAGGTCACCGAGGTCCGTTTCACCACTCGACATGCGGACCCGGTCGAGCGTCAACGTGCCGATCGGGGTGCCGTCATCGAGCGCCACCGAGCGTTCGGTGCGTGCCTGTTCGAGCCGCACTCGCTCGACCAGCGGACGTCCGTCGCTCAGCCTCGTCAGGAGATCGAGCGCGGGGCTCGGGGGCCAGCCATCCGGGTCGATGGTCGACGTCGCGGCCCCCTCCACCTCGGGACGGCTGTGCCGCCAATCCTGATCTGAGCTGCTCGGCGGACCCTTCAACGAGATTCGGGTCGTGCCCTCGCGCGAGCGGAGGCGGCACGCCCAGCGGGCGACGGTGAGGTGACCCGCGTCCGTGTCCAGGTAGCGATCGACCTCATCGACGGTCCGCGCCGTCCCGAGCACGGCTCGCCCGAGTCGCATGCGCGTTCCGAGCCGGGTCAACGGTGCGTCGGTCTCCGCCCGAAACCTGGCCTCGACCTCAGTCGGCATAGTGCGCGGCCGCGGTTCGAACCGCCTCGGCGACGGCCGCGCGCAACTCGGGTGGCTCGAGCACCTCGACACCCTGGCCCCACGACAGGATCCACGGTCGGATCTCCACTGTGCCGGCCACCGTCACGGTCAGCTCCAGGCCCCCACCGTCAAGCTCCGTCAGCACCTGGGACCGATGCCAGACGGCCTCCCGCACGCGATGCGCCACGGAGGCATCGAAGCGCAGATGCACTCGCTCGGTGGGGGTCGAATCCGACGACCAGATTCCCCAGGAGTTGGCGAGCCACGCGTCCGGGTCGAAGGTGTCGGGGATCTCATAGCGAGCGGTGGTGAGCGTGGCGGAGCGAATGCGCTCGACCTTGTACGTGCGCATGGCATCGGCGGGCTCGTCATGGCCGATGAGGTAGACGCTTCGGAGCGCCGCATCGGGCTCCAGGAAATATGGCTGGACACGCGTGCGTTTTTCGGTGCCGGTTCCCGGGTCGTAGGTGAGTTCCACGACGCGGCCCTCGGCCCAGCCGCGAGCGACGGCCGAGAAGCTGCGCGTGAACGGCTCGTTCAGGTCGTGCGCGCCGACCGCGAGCATGGTCGCCGCGACGTGCCGGGCGATCGGCTGTGGCAGCGCATCGGCGAGCTTCGTGAATGCGCTGACGACGGCCGCATCGTACTGGTCACTCCAGCGCGCGATCAGGCGAGAGGCGAGGAACAGGACGATCGCCTCCGGCACGGACAGCCGCAGCGGCGGCAGGAAGAACTTGCGGTCGATGCCGTAATGGCCGCGTCCCGCCTGGAAGACCGGAACTGCCAGCTCCTCCTCGAGCGCGCGAATGTCCCGATACACCGTCCTCGTTGTCATCCCGGTCAGGCGCGCGATCTCGCTGACCGCCACCCCCGCGTCCCCACTTCCCTTCGAGTACAGGATCGAGGCCACGCTGAGCAACCGTGCCAGTCGGTCGCGTTTGCGGCCGATGCGGTCGTCCGCGCCCTCATCGGCCCAGCCGTCCCACGCGTCCGCGTCGGTCACGGCGTCGCTCCAGTGGCGGCCGGGCGGGACGGGTCGGAGGACCAGTCGCTCCACGAGCCCTCGTACAGCCTGCCGCCGTGGATGCCCGCAAGCTCGAGCGCCAGCAGGTCGTGGGTCGCGCTCAGGCTGGAACCGCAATAGGCCACCACCGGTCGGCCTCCGGCGCCGAGCGCCGCATAGCGGTCCCGCAGCGCCTCGGGCGACAGGAAGCGGCCATCGGTGCCCAGGTTGTCTGCGAACGGAGCGTTCACGGCACCCGGAATGTGTCCCGCGCGCGGGTCGATCGGTTCAGTCTCGCCGCGGTACCGTTCTGCGGCGCGCGCGTCCACCAGCAGCGATGGATCATCCAGTAGATCGACGACCTCGTCGGTGCCGACTACATCATCACGAGCTCCGCGCGCCGTCCAGGCGGCTGCCGCGAGATCCGGAGCGGCCGTCGACAGCTCGTGCCCCGCATCGGTCCAGGCGGTGATTCCGCCGTCCAGCACGGCGCACGCGCCGTCGTGGCCGAAGTGTCGGAAGAGCCACCAGAGTCGGGCGGCGATGCTGCCGCCCGCGTCGTCATAGGCGACGACAATTTGCTCGTCGCCGATCCCGGCAGCGCCAAGCACGCGCGCCAGCTTGTCGGGCGTTGGGATCGGGTGCCGTCCCGGTCCTGCGCCGGGGGAGCTCAGCTCCTGGTCCGCATCGAGGAAGACGGCGCCGGGCAGGTGGCCGGCCTCGTAGCGCTGCCTGCCCGGCGGGCCGGACAGTCCCCATCGAACGTCCGCTACGCGCACGGCGGGATGCGTGAGGTGGGCCGCCAGCCAATCAACGCTGACGATCGGGCCCGGAAGGGTCAGCACTGCTCAATGGTAGTCGCCGCGCACCCGCACCGCGGCTCTGGCCCCCGTCGGGCCGGCGTTGCCCGATCGATCCGTGCGGGTGCGGCGTGGGTGCCCACTCGGGGCAGCGCTCGTGCGATGCACCAATCGAAATATCGGTCAGAACCGGCCCGAAGTGGCCGCCGGGCCAGGGATGACCGAAATATCGGCGTCTCGCCAGCGCGACTGCCGCGCCACCGGCACGCTCATGCCGCCCAGGTACCGAGATATCGGTGCCAAAGCCAGCAACGTTAAGTCATGTCAGGAAGAAGAAGGCGATGGCGAGAATGGCGTAGACGCTGACGAGCTGAAGCCCCTCGACCCAGTTCGACTTGCCGTCGAGCGCGATATAGCTGGCGATCGCCACGCCTACCGCGACCGCCACCACCTCGAGGGGAGTGAACACCAGCGTCAGCGGGTTGCCGACGATGAGGCCGAAGAAGACCAGTACGGGTGCCGCGAACAGGGCGATCTGGGTCGCCGAGCCGATCGACGTGATCAGGCTGAAGTCCATCTTGTTCTTGTAGGCCAGTGTGATGCCCACGACATGCTCCGCCAGGTTGCCGATCACCGGGATGACGATGATGCCGATGAAGAACTCGCTGATCCCCAGCGAGGCCACCGCCGGCTCGAGTGTGTGGACGAGCACCTCGGAGGCGAAGGTGAGTGCGGCCGCCGAGGCGAGAAGAACGCCGAGGGCGAACTTCCAGCTCCAGTCGGGCACCTCGTGCGGGGCATGTGCCGTGGTCGGCGACTCGGGCGAGCGCAGGAAGAACCAGGTCTGCGCGGCGTAGGTGATCAGCAGCAGGATCGCGACACCGATGGTCAGCGCTTCGACCTGGAAGAACTCGGGGTCGCCCGGCGCGGTCGCCTCGCCGCCACCGACGAGGTACGCGAACGTTGCCGGCACCACGAGCCCGATGGTGCCGAGGATCAGCGAGGCCGCGTTCATGCCCGTCGCCTGCGCGTCGAATGATTGGACCCCGTTCTTGATGCCGCCCGCAAGCAGCGAGGCGCCCAGCACGAGCAACAGGTTGCCGACGATCGAACCGGTGATCGAGGCATGCACCAGCTCGATCTTGTTATCCATGATCAAAAAGGCGGCAATGATGATCTCGCCGACGTTTCCGACGGTGGCATTCATGATGCCGCCGATGCGCGGCCCCGCGGAGATGCCCAGCTGCTCGGTGGCGTGACCCAACGTGTATGCGAGACCCAGGATGGTCAGCGCGGCCACGCCGAAGGTGAGCGTGTCATCGGCGCCGAGGACGCGGAGTGCCAGCGCGAGGACGGTTCCGCCGATCGAGATGCCGTAGGCGACCTTGCCGAACATCGGCCGATGGTACCCGCCGCTGATGCGAGTCCGCATCGCCACCCGTACTGCCAGCATCAACGGATCCGCATCGACGCCGCCGTCGGGTAGCCCCGATCTGCAGCGTCGCCAACGTGGGTTCCCCTGGCAGCTCAGCGCAAGGAGGCGCCATTCGTGAACACCATCTCCATTACCCGACGCACGGTGAGCATCGGCGCGCTCGTGGCGATCATCGCCGCGACGCTCCTGTCCCTCTCGTCCGTCCTCGCCTCGCCGGTCAACGCCGGCCACCAGTCGTCAGCCGGTGACGACAAGGGCTTCACCGGTGGCTGGTTTGACGGCCGCACGGTCGATTTCTTCTACAACAAGGACTTCTTCTGCAAGGAGCCCCCGGCGAGCGGCGCCGACTCGAACTGCGTTGTCGGCGCTGAGCCGCAGACGCCTCCGCGCGGTGGCAACATCCCCGTTCTCTACGTCATGACGCCGCTCTTCTCCCCGGCACCGACCGACCTGCAGTGCCCGGTCGTCGGAGACTGCATCAACCACCCGAACACCATCGACCTGTCGGCCGTCTTCGGTCCGACCGCGGCCAACGCGCTTCTGCCGGCGCACAGCCACATCGTCGATGTTGACCAGGGCGGCTGGTGGGAGATCGAAGTCATCGGTGTGACCGATGCCGATGTGTGGGCTGAGATCGCCGAAGGCAAGGACCTCGAGACGGTCCGTGAGCTGCAGTCCTCGGCGCAGCATTCCGATGGGACCGGCACGGGTGACGGCATCACTGGTGACATCCCGTCCAACCTATACCTGTTCTTCGACGTGCGCGACTAGGTCGCTCGCGTCTCATGCGGGGAGCTCGGGTGTGCCCATCCGAGCTCTCCGTCCGTCAACCCGGAGGGATCCACGATGATTCAAACCCTAAACCAGTCTTCTCCGCGCCGGCTTCCGCGCCCATCGTCACGCCTCTTCGCGGGCTCGCTTGCCATCATCGGCGCTGTCCTGGTGGCGGTCGGCGTGGCCCTGCCTTGGCTCAGCTTCTTCGCCGGCCTTCAGCCGATCACGGCCCTTGGCACGCCGAACGGGTCGCTCCTGCTCGTCGGTGCTGCGGCCGTCGGAGCGCTGGGCATGGTCGTGATCGTTCGAGGGACGCGCTGGGCGCGTCGCGGGCTGACGCTGCTGGGGATCGTCCTGACCGCGTTCGCGGCCTACCTGGGGGTCGGTTTGGTCACCATCTACCGCGACGTGAGCGCGGACCCGCTCGTTGTCGCGCAGCTCGGCCCAGGTTTGGCCGTCGTGGCTGCGGGCGCGCTGATCGTGGTCGCGACCTCATTCATCGGAGACTGATCCATCGGGCATCAGGGGCCGGAGCGCGGCCATTGCCCGACCTCGATCCGAGACGTGCCGGATCCCCACCGCCGCATCGGCGAGGTGCGCGGTCTGCAGGTGCAGCGGGGCGTGGCGTGAGGGCGGGAGGGCGGAGATGAGCACGGTGAACGCGCGGGCCAGGTGGATGACGATGGCCGGCGTGTCGCCGCCATAGTGACGAACCTGGTCGAAGGCCAGGGGGACGAGCTCGTCGAAGCCCGGAAACGGAACCTCGAGCCTGATGGCACCATCCCCATCGGTGAACGTTCGTGGCGGATCGGCCTGGAGTCCGGCGGCGGTCAGGACCTGCACCAGGCGGTCGATGCAGCTCATGGCCGTGGTCGGATCGTTGACCGACGGCGAGAGCGCCTTGACGCCGATATCGACCAGCTGCTGGATGCCGAAGGCGACATCCTGCTGGTCCGAGCGCTCGTCACCGATGATCAGGCAGCCATCCACGGCGGACTCATGCGACTCGAGCTCCATCGACGGGCCATCCTCTCTCCTGAAGCTTGCGATCTGGGCACGGTCCTGGACCCATGAGCCCGGACTGACGAGCACCCGATAGCTCCCATCGGCGTCCTTGGCCGCTCGGACCAGCGCCTCGAGGTCGATGAGCTGGAGGTACCCGCTCTCTCGTGCCCGCAGTATGGTCACATTCGCGTCCTCATCACTCGCCGGCACGGCGCCGCTCGGCGGAGGTGGTGCGGCCGGATCCTGTCTCCCAACCGGTTGCCAGTCACGTTCCTCGTCTCGTTCGGCCCAGGAGGCGAGGACCTTGAGCGTGCCCAGGCTGTCTTCGGCGACGCTGGCAACGATCGAGGTGACCTGGATGCGGACGCTGATGTGATGGATGAAGTAGATGAGCATGCCGATCGACACGAAGGCCAGGACCAGCGCCCCGGTGATGGCGAGGCCCGGCACGAAGGCCTCGCCTCGCTGCTCGTCCTGCGAGCGAATCGAGCGAAGGACGAGGAGGGCGTATGTGAACGTGCCCATGAACGACCCCAGGACGAATTGATTCGGCCGGTCACGCAGGAAGTTGCGCAGCACGCGTGGCGAAAACTGCGTGCTCGTCAGCTGGAGCGCGACGATCGTGATGGAGAACGTCACGCCGGCCACCGTGATGACGGATCCGGCGATCGCCTGGAGCATGGCGCGAGCCCCATCCGGTCCGGCTCCGAAGACCACGGGAAGCTCGGAGCCGGTGGCCCCCACCACAGAGGAGAGCGCCAGCATGCCGACGGCGGCCGCGGCCGACAGGAGCACCGCCGCGGTCGGGACGAACCACAGGCTGTGGCGGATGTGCTCGATCAGCTCGCGCAGGCGCATGAATCAGCCCTCGTCGGGCGATGAGCTCGGATTCGCCGAGCGGCTGGGGGCCGGGGTGGGCGATGGGGCGGGCTCGCCGGGAAGTGCCTCGATGAGTCCGCGGTTGACCGTGTCGTCGACGCCGATGAGCAGGAAGACGAATTCACCGCTCGACCAGGTGTAGACCTGGGTACCCGCCGCCGTCGCGTTGTCCTCCGGGCGCACCCAGACCTGGTTGCCGGCCACCATCGCCTCCTCCCACGGATCGGCGTCGAGTCCCGCGATGCCGACATAGCGGCCCGCCGTGGCCAGGTGCGGCTCGAGGTCTTCGGTGGCGACCGGGTCGCCGTCGACGCGCATGGCGTAGAGGGTCAGGCGCGGTTGCTCGACGTATGCCACCGCCAGCGACGCGAATCTGTCGCCGATGTCGCCGTACGCGGCGCCGATATCGCCCGGGGTCAGCGCGAACTCATCGAACGGCGCGACAACCACCGCAACGTCACCCACCGCTTCCGGGATGAGGCGGGCGAGCTCGTCGTC
>JALZJE010000302.1 GCA_030859955.1 Chloroflexota bacterium
GTTTTGGCGCGCGCGCGCGCGCCTGTCCGGGGCGGTATGAAAAATCCTACAGCGCCGGAGGAGGCTACGCCGCGGGATGCCACGGCACGCCTCATCAGAGAGAACCGCCTAGTGGTCGTACTGCGTCGAGTCGAGCCCCATTCGCAGCTGCTGGAGATCGTCCGTGCGACCTTTACCGCCGGCGCACGCGTCTTCGAGATCACACTCGACAGCCCGACCGCACTCGATGACATCGCCGCGACAAGGCGCGTACTCGAGACCTCCGCGACGCCATTCGCCGTCGGCGCGGGGACCGTTCTGACTTCCGAACAGCTGCAGTATGCCAAACGGGCCGGGGCGGACTTTGCGGTCTCCCCGGTTCTCGATGAAGGCGTCCTGCGCGAGGCCGTAGCCTCCGGGGTACCCTTTATCCCAGGAGCTCTGTCTCCGAGCGAGATGGCCCGTGGCTGGAGTCTCGGTGCGACCTTCGTGAAGGTCTTTCCTGCATCGTCGGTTGGACCACTGCACGTGCGCGAGGTTCTCGCTCCGATGCCCCATCTGCAACTGATCGCAACCGGCGGGATCGATGGCGGCACCGCACGGTCGTTCCTAGACGCGGGTGCCGCCGCCGTTGGAATCGGATCGGCGTTCGTCAGGGCGACTGCCGCGGAGCGCCGGGCACTCATCGCCGCACTCGCGCCGGATGCGTAGCGTATCCAAGCGAGTCGACGGATCCAGGACGGATGCTCGCGAAAGTAATCGCAAGCCAGACCGGTCCGTGCAGGCAACAGTGTCGGTCTGCGCTGCCTCCAGCTCTTCGTCCTAGTTCGCGTTGATCGCGCCCTTCGACGGCGTGGATCCTGGTGGCAGTGGGCGGGCTCGGATTCGCGGCCGACTCGGATTTAACGACCCCGACCGGCTCGTCGTGACGTAGGAGGGCACGTCGGAAACCACTCCGGCCGGGAGTCGAGGGCTCGACGGTCGCCGTTCTAATCTTGTCACCGAGCGGCTTCAGGGCCCTTCCGGCTGCAGAGCTAGCATGCCTTCTCCAATTCTGGTCACCGACTGCCGTCCGACACGGCGGGCCGGTAGGCCAGCCGTGTCCGTGTCGGCTTGTGGGACGCGATCGTCGACGGCGCCACGTCGTCACCGTACTGGCTCGACCTACGTCTGTACCTGGAGGAACTCCACCTGGCCAACGCCTATCAGCGCCCTCTCTCTCGCGGCGAGGCGTCATCGCTGCGGCCGGCGCACAACGTGTACAACAATATGCTGCTGGTTCTCGGCGAGGTGAAGAGCGAGATGACGTCGTGTTGGCCCGCACTGCGATGGGGGAGCCGGGGCCGCAATCTCGATCGGATGCTGATGATCCAGTTGCGGGACCACGCCCGCCTGGCCATCCATACCGACGAGGGTCCAAACTCTACCTAGTGCTCGGCCTGGCGCTTGACGACGACACTGATGCGCCGCAGCTGATGGCATGGCTCGCCGAAGGTGGCAGGTCAGGCGGCAAGACCGCGGCAATCGTTCACGACGTCGCTCGCTCGGGTGTCCTTCCTGATGTTTGGGAGCGACACCCCGAGGGCGTCCTGCTTGCGGCGACGGAGCGCATTGAATCGCATGATCGGACCGATGTGCTGTCCTGGTTCATGCAGCGGCTCGAGGAACTCGAGCGGGCCGGCCTCATGAGATTGCTGACGGAGGCCGGAGCCGCAGCTCCGGTCGCCCACCCCGCAGCCGCCGAGGCACACTAAGCGTTGTTAGTGTGATGTTGGTCGGGCGATCATGGGTGGTCATCCTCTGACTCGATGAGCTTCCCGCTCCTCGAAAGGTCTGGGTCGGTGCATGCGGAGAGGTTGAAACAGCAGGGCCGTCGCTTTCCGCTCTGCATCTTTGAGATGATCACGTCGACCCGTCGTTGGCGCGTATCGGCGTTGTTCGTGGCGTTCACCCAACGCACCCATTCCCAGCGAGCCATCGGGGTGATCTCGGTCCACACGTCTTGAATCGTCTGGGGCGCAGCTGCCAGAGCACTTGTCAGATCTTGAGGCACGTTCGGCTCTGGCCAGTCCTTGGTGACCACGAGGTCGAGCGTCGCGCTGT
>JALZJE010000247.1 GCA_030859955.1 Chloroflexota bacterium
CTCAAACAGCTCGTCGGCGACGAGCTCTATGTGATCGACGACGGCGCCGTGGCCGAAGCGATCGTGCTGCGCACGGCGGCGCGGCGGCTCCTGCCCGACGTGACGTTTGGCGGCAGGTCGCGGCCGACATCGCGGGTGCGTTCCTTTCGGACGTATCGCGGGGCGCGCTCGTTTCGCTTGACCCCTGCGGAGCGACGGCCGCTGCATCGTCGTAGCGTTGATCGAGCTCTGTCGCCTGAAGCGCCCGGCGATCCGTGATCGTGCGGGCCGGGTCCGATTTCGCGGTCTGCCGCAGACAAAAAAGCCGCAATTTGCGGACTCTCACGTAGCGGACAGGGACGAAGGTCTGAGTACGGTTCCTTAAGCAGACAGAGGGTCCGACCGAGGCCCAGAGCGGGGGAGGCCCGTTTTGGACGATGAGCAGGGAGGAGGAAGGAGAGGCGATGCCGCGGAGGATCTCATCCTCCGCACGATCGCGGCGCACGCCGACTCACTCCTGCGTACGGCTCGCCGGTTCTCCATCTGTCCCGACGACGCGCAGGACGCGTATCAGCGTTCGCTCGAGATCTTCATGGCCCACGCGCAGCGCCTCGACGCTGCGCACGCGGCCGGCTGGCTGCACGTCGTCGTCAAGCGCGAGGCGCAGGCGATCCGCCGCTCGCGCCAGAAGCTCGTGCCCTCTGATGAGATCAACCTCGACGAGCACGAAGCCCACTCGCTGCCCACCCCCGAGGAGCGCCTGGCGACGTTCGACCTGATCGGCCGGTCAGCCGAGGCGCTGCAGCGCCTCAAGCCCCAAGAGCTTCGCGCCTTGTGGTTGAGGGCGCAAGGTCACAGTTACAACGACATCGGCGCCATGACCGGCTGGTCCTACACGAAGGTCAACCGGTGCCTGACCGAGGGCAGGCGCAGCTTCCTCATGCGCTACGCGACGATCGAGTCAGGCGCGGAGTGCGACCGGTGGCTGCCCATCATCTCGGCGATGGTTGACAGCGAGGCGACGCCGGAGCAGGTGATGGACCTCCGCCCGCACCTGCGCAACTGCCCTGGCTGCCGAGCCACGCTGAGGACGCTCCAGGAAAGCTCCGATCCCCTCGCCGCCATCCTCCCGATCCCCCTCGCGGTCGTGGCCCCCGGCAGTGGCGAACACGTGTCGAACTTCCTGATGCGTCTCTACGAGATGGTCGCAGGTGGCGTCCACGACCGGGCAGCGGCCTCCCTCGTCAAGGCCCAATCCGTACTCGAGGTATCAGCAGCCGGCAAGGCCGCAGCGATCGCTGGAGCCGCAGCAGCGGTGGCGGGGGGCGGATACGCGACGGTGGACCAGAGGTTGGGATCGACTGGCGCCGATCGGCCTGTTAAGGCTCAGTCACCGATCCCGCGGATCTCGACCGCTGAGCGAAGTCCAACCACCACTCAGCCCAGCCCAACCACCAAGTCGGCCGTTGCAGGCCGGCCGCGGGTACCGCTCCGCACCGATGTGACTAAGGCGACACGCGAGCACCGCCGCGAGTTCCTTTCAGTATCCAGACCGAAGGCTCAGGCAGTTGCGCCCGAATTTGGCGGGAACCACGAGCAATTCGGTTCCGCGGCACAAGGAAGGCAACCGCAAGTTACTAGCCCACGTCGTGCACCTAGCCGACCCAGCGCAGCGCCCGAATTCGTCTCGCCAACTCAGTCTTCCAAAGCTCCCGAATTCGCCCCCTGATGCACGTCAGGGCTGATCCACCGGTCATACAAGGAGATCATCGATGATGCGCTCAACAGCACGACATCGAACGGTACCCCTGGCCGTCGCGTTCGCCGTCGCGGCGATTGCTCTCACCTGCATGGAGACGGCTTCTGCGCTAGCGGGCACATACAAGATGTATTCGTGCAATGTTCCAGGCCGAAACGTCCCAGTGCCATCTGCGGCGCCGTGGAAGGCAAAGCTCGACGGCCTTAACACGCTGTTCTTCAACAACTGCCATGCGGGGGGCAGCTTTGGCATCGGCCTGAATCCTGGGCAGAAAATGATGCGCCAGCACGCGGTGGCCTCACTCGCTCTCGAGAGACCGACTACGGGCTCCGAGTCGGCCATCGGGATCGTCCGGTACCGCACGTGGCTCACGGCAGAACTCAGTGGAGCTGGCGCGCCAGCCTTCATCACTGAAGGGGGCGCGTTCGCACCCCCCGGTGGCATAACGCCGGACGGTTCGCCTTGGATCAGCCCGTCATTTCCTCTGGCAAACCCGGCTGTCTACGTGACGCTCTTCTGCTCTGCCGGTGCGCCTGCCGACTGTCAGTTCGATAGTGCTGTGCCCCTGAGCGCGCGCGGTATTGAGGTGGATCTGTACGAGGACGTCCTTCCGTTTGGAGCCCTCGACGGAGGGACCCTATTCACGGGCGGGGTACAACGCGGACGCCGTACCGTCAGTTTCAGCGCGACCGACGCGGAGTCGGGGGTAGCCCGCGTGGACTTCCTGCTCGGAGATCTCGTCGCCGCCTCTGAGGATCTCCGGAC
>JALZJE010000266.1 GCA_030859955.1 Chloroflexota bacterium
GCGCCGGTCGCCGCCGCGGTGGCGGCCGAGACTGCGACTGCGCCGGTTGCCAGCGCGGACGGCGCCGTGGCCGATTCTGACCCGGAGGCGCCCAGGCGACGCCGGCGTCGCGGAGGTCGCGGCCGAGGACGCACGCGCCGCGATGACGACACCACCGTACCCACGGAAGCCGGTGCCGATGAGATTGGCTGGGAGGAGTTCGACGACCTCAGCCAGCTCGACGGCACCACCGACGAGCGTGAGCTGACGTTCGAAGAGGCCGATGCGGATACGCTGGCCGAGCTTGGTCTCAGCGCGGAGGACCTCTCCGCGCTCCAGGCGCCGTCCTCGGAGTCCGGGGAGGCGCCGAAGCCCACCCGCCGACGCTCGACGCGCGCCATGGCGGATGCGGAAATCGCGTCCGATGATGACGGGGAGGCGCCGAAGCCGGCCCGCCGCCGGTCGCCTCGGACACCGAAGGACGATGCACCCGCCGCGGAGCCAGCCGCGACCGATGAGGCGCCGAAGCCCGCGCGACGCCGTTCGACGCGCGCACCAGCCGAAGATGGCGCGGCGGCAGCGGCCGGCGATGCGCCGAAGCCAACGCGCCGCCGATCCCCGCGCGTCTCGAAGGAAGCCGCTGGAGTGCCCGCAGCCTCCGATGCTGGTGTCCCGGCCGAGTCCCCACCGGCGGACGGAGAGCCCCAGGGCATCTGGGGCCGCTTCCGGACTGCGCGCAAGCCTCGCGCTTCCGGCGGCTGACCCACCCGTCCAGCAAGAAAGGCCGGCTCATCGGAGCCGGCCTTTCGTTCGTTCGTTCGTGCGACGGTCAGGTCAGCTTTTCGCGGTCGACCGTCTCGTAGGATTCGTTGATCGCCTCGGCCGTATCGAACACGGCCTGATCTGCCGCCTGACTTGTGGCTGCTCCGGTGTCGGCGGCCGCCTCCTGGATGCTTCCGGATGGATCAGCGAACGGGTCGGCCTGATTGCCGTTGGTCGCCTGATCGCGCTGGAAGATCGGAACCCAATCTGCATCCCTCGCACGGGCGGTGATCTCGGTGCGCACCTCGTCTGCTTTGGTCCCGAGTTCGTGCCGCATCTCGCTGCCGCGCTTCGGGGTGGTGAGGAGAGCGGCGATGGCGCCCACCGCGGCGCCGATCAGCAGACCGAGAAAGAAGGCGCCCCAGTGGCGCTCCTCGCGCTGGCGCAGTCCGAGGCGCACCGCCGCGGAGTCGACCAGCTCCCGGCCGGCTGGAACAGCAGCACCGGCAGCGCCGATCGCCACCGTCCGCTTCTTCCAGAGGTCTCGAAACATCGGGCGCAGTGACGAGTTCCAGGTCTGGTCCGACCAGCGGGCGGCATCATCGCCGGCGCGCGACACAAGCTTGACGGCGTCGCGTCGGAGGGGCCGCGTGTCTTTCCAGAGGTCGGAGGCAAGATCGCCGACCTCACTTCCGACATCCTGTCCGCGCTTGGAGACTTCCTGGGTGAGCTTCGCGTCGGCGACGCGATCTATCAATGATCTGATGGTTTCGGCGACATCGTCGGCCGCGGATGCCGGGCTTGTCGGCATGGTTTCCTCCTGTGGTTCGGCCGAATTCGGTGCACGAAGTATGCCATCGGTTTCGCCGATGTGACCAAACCTATACTCGGTCGGTGATCGATCCTGCGCCCCGTGGCGGCTTTCAGAGTCTCGGGCAGCTCACCGCGCGGCGCATCGCGCGACAGGCCGTGGAGCCGGCCCGTGCCGGGCGGACCCTGCTGGTGCATGGACCCGCCGGAGCTGGCAAAGCGGCTTTCGTGGACGATCTCCTGGCGCTGCTGTTCTGCGCCGCGGCGGATCGGCGCGACCGGCCGTGCAATGCCTGTCGTGGCTGCCTGGACGCCCGCGCCCGGACGCATCCGGACCTCGTCGCCGCCTCGCCCGACACCTGGCGGGAGAGGCGTTCGTCGGGCGAGAGCATCGTGGCTGCGGCACGGCGCTGGCTGCTCGAGGCTGCCGGGGCGCCGGTCGTGGCGGAGCGGCGCGTCGTCCTCATCGAGCATGCCGACCGCGCGAACGAGCAGATCCAGAACGCGCTCCTCAAGACGCTGGAGGAGCCGACCGACCGTCACACCTTCATCCTCGTCGCCGATGAGCCACGCGGCCTCCTCTCGACCATCCGGTCCCGCTGCCAGCCCCTGCGCATCGGCGCGGTGCCGCGTGAGGAGCTGGTGGCCTTCCTCATGGATGCTCGACGCCTGCCGGCCGACCAGGCGGACGCACTCGCCCGGATCGCCAACGGCCTGACGGGCACCGCCCTCTCGTATGCGGACGATGGCGAGCTCCTGACCCGGCGGCGACGGGTGCAGGCGGAGCTCCTCTCGCTGCTCGAACGCGGGCGCGCCGACCGCTTCGGATCCGTCCGCGACCTGCTCGATGAGATGGGGCGACTCGTTCCGGTCGATCCGGCGCAGGTGGACGAGGAGGCGCGAACGCCGGCCGCGAACCTGCGGCGGGCCGCGACATCGATCGTCGAGATCTGGCTCTCCCTGACCCGGGACCTCATCGTTGCCGCCGTTGGCCGCGCCGACCTGGCTCCGAGCCGGGAGCTGGTGCCAGGGCTCAGCGGGTTCGCGGAGCGCATCGGTCCAGCGCCCCTCGTCCGCATGGCCGCGCTTCTGGAGCGAATTCACGGAGGATTGAGCGAATCGGCGGCGCCGAAGCTTGCACTGGAGACCGCCATGCTGGCCTGGCCGATGCTGCCCGGCCCCCGCGATCCATGACCGGCGAGCGGCTGACCGCCCGGGTCATGGGCCGCGTCCAGGGAGTCGGCTTCCGGTGGTGGGTGCGTCGCCAGGCTGATCGGCTTGGCCTGGTCGGATGGGTCATGAACGGTGATGACGAACGCTCGGTCGAGGTGGTCGCCGAGGGAGGAGACGCACCGCTGACCGAGCTCGAGGACCTGCTGCAGGCCGGCCCGCCGGGAGCGCGCGTGGAGTCTGTCCAGGCACGCCGGGGACCGGCCAGCGGGGAGTTCGACCGCTTCGGGATCGTCCGGCCATGAACTTGCGTACAGAAACCAAGTGACGCGAAGACCGATTCTGCTCCTGGTCAACCCCGTGTCCGGCGGCAAGCCGGGATCGGGCCCCGGACTGAGCGACGACGTCGCGCTGCTGACCGCCGACGCATTGCGCGAGGCCCTCGACCAACGGGGGCTCGATGTCAGTCACCGCGAACTGGCGGAGGGCGATGACCTCGCGGAGCTGGCGATCCACGGCGCGGATACCGGCCATGACGTGGTGGTCGCCGGTGGCGACGGCACGGTGAGCATCGCGGCCACTGCGCTGGTCGGACACGAGTCGGCCACCCTCGGCATCCTGGCCATGGGGAGCTACAACAACATGGCGCGCGGCTTCGGGATCCCGGTCACGCTCGAGGAGGCACTCGACGTCATCGCCACGGGGAATGTCACGCACGTGGACGCCGGCTGGGTCGTACGCGGCGACGGCTCCGGCCGGCCCTTCTTCGAGGCCGCCGGGATCGGCGTGGCCGCGGTCGGCTTCCTGGCCATCGAGCTGGCGGAGCGGCGCGGGTGGTGGCGCGCCTTGCGCGGGTTGGTGCGGGGGCTGCGACTGCGCAAGACGCCGATGCGCATCACGCTCGACGGCGTCCGGTATCGGACCGGGAGCCCAGCCGTCACGGTGAGCAATGGCCTGTACCACGGGGCCGGATTCGCGTTATCGGTGGATGCCGACCCGACCGACGGCATGTTCGAGGTGGCGGTCTTCCACGGCATGACCCGCCTCGAGGTCATCCGCCACTTCCTGGCGACCGCGCGTCGCAAGCGGCGGCGCGAGCCGCGCATCGGCCACTACCGGGCGAAGCGGGTCACCATCGAGGGGATCCGGCGCGCCCTGCCCGCGCATGCCGATGGCGTCAGCATCGGCATCACCCCGGTCACCTTCGAGGTTCGTCCGGGCGCGCTGCGGGTCTATCGCTAGAGGCTGAGCGTCGGACGGAACAGGCGGTCGTGGGTGGCGAGGGCGTATCGGTCCGTCATGCCGGCGATGTAGTCGGCCGCCTGGGTCTGCGCCGACGCCTCGTCCTGGCGATACGAGGCGGGGATCTCCTCGGGATGCTCGAGATGCCAGTCCATCAGGTCGCGAATGACCCCCACCGCGCGTCGCTGCTGGCGGACCTGCTCGGCTGACTGGTAGACGTGCTCGAACATGAAATCGCGGAGAAGATTCATGGTTCCCAGCGTGTCCTCGTCCATGCGGACCGCTCCGGTCTCCAGCGATTCGTCGATGACGGCGGTGATCATCGAGTTGATCCACGCCTTGCCCGGTTCGCCGAACCGCTCGAGCACCGGTGCGGGAAACGCCTCCCGGTGCAGGGTGCCGGCGCGTAGGGCGTCGAGCGCGTCGTGGGCGAGGTACGCGATCCGATCGGCGAATCTGACGCAGTAGGCTTCCGGGGTGGCCGGCGGCGGGTCGATCTTCCAGGAATGGGCACGGATGCCGTCGCGCACCTCCCAGGTCAGGTTCGCGTCCTCGAGGACCTCGTAGACGCGGACGCTCTGGGCCGCGTGATGCCAGTCGCTCGGGTCGAAGTACGGGCTGAGCGCCTCCTCCCCGGTATGGCCGAACGGCGAGTGCCCGACGTCGTGACCCAGCGCGATCGCTTCGGCCAGCTGCTCGTTCAGGCTGAGCGCGCTCGCCAGCGCCCGCGCCACCTGGGTCACCTGCATGGTGTGGGTCAGGCGGGTGACGAAGTGGTCACCCTCCGGGTTGAGGAAGACCTGCGTCTTGTGCTTCAGCCGCCGGAAGGCCTTCGAATGAATGATCCGATCCCGATCACGCTCGAACGCAGTCCTGAACGTATCGGGCTCCTCGGCAGTCTGTCGCCCTTGCGATGCCGCCGCGCGAGTCGCCGATGGACTGAGTGCCTCCTCCTCGCGCTCCCGCGCCACGCGGTCACGCCGGCGCAGCTCCATCCCCTCGCCGATCTCCTGCATGCGCCGATGATGCCGCATTCCTCACGCTGCCACTGTCTGAACGCGGCGCCCGCCGATACTCCGTCGCGCCGATACATCGGGCAGGGCGGCGCATGAAGCACGTGCCAGGGGTCCCAGGGTCCGATCTATCGGGCACGGCGACACGTGCCGGGCGTCTCGCGCGCCGTAGTGCCCGATCTATCGGCAGGATGACTTGCGACCCTCGATGCGCTGCGGTCGCCGATACATCGGGCAGGGCGGCGCATGAAGCCCGTGCCGGGGGTCCCATAGTCCGATCTATCGGGCGCGGCGACACGTGCCGGGCGTCTCGCGCGCCGTAGTGCCCGATGTATCGGCGAGCGAAGCGGGCGAGCCGCGCGTGCTACCGTGCCTGGCCTTGTCAGGACCGATGATCCCCGACCCGCGCACCGGTCACCAGCACGTGATCGCGGTGGTCCAGGCGCTGTTCGTCACCTTCCTGTGGTCCACGTCGTGGGTCCTGGTCAAGATCGGGCTTGACGATCTGGGGCTCCAACCGCTCTCGTTCGCCGGCCTTCGGTATGCGCTTGCCGCTGCCATCCTGCTGCCGTTCGGCGTTCGTGCCATGCGCGCGGCTCACGCATCGGCCCCGTTGCGCGGTCGGCTGCTCGCGCGCGTCGGGATGTACGGCGTCCTGTTCGTGGCCGTTGCCCAGGGGGCCCAGTTTGCCGCCCTCGCCGTGCTGCCGGCGACCGCCGTCAGCCTCATTTTGTCCTCCATCCCGGTGTGGGTGGCCGCGATCGCCCTGGCGGGGGGAGCGGAACGGCCGACCATCCTGCAGGCCGGCGGCATCGGGCTGTTGACCGTCGGTGCCCTCCTGTACTTCGGACCGTTTGAGCTGGCGCCGGGGGCCATTGCGGGACTGATCGCCGCGGGCATCTGCGTGGCCGCGGCCGCGGCCTCCTCGCACCTGGGACGAGGACTGGCGCGGGACGCGAGCGAGCGCCTGGGCGGGTCCATCGGTCTGACCTCGGTCAGCATGGCTGCGGGTGCGGCGGTGCTGCTGGCGGTCGGCGTGGCATTGGAGGGGTGGCCACGACTGAACACGGCCGGCTGGCTGATCATCGGCTGGCTGGCCGTGGCGAACACCGCCTTCGCGTTCACGCTCTGGAACCACACGCTGCGCACTCTCACCGCGGTGGAGTCGAGCGTGGTCAACAACACCATGACGATCCAGATCGCGGTGCTGGCGATCGTTTTCCTGGACGAGCGCCTCGGGCCTCTGCAGTTCGTCGGGCTGGGCCTGGCGGCAACTGGAGCGGCAACGGTCCAGCTGGCACCGGCCTGGCGTCGATATCGCGGCTAGCGGATATCCGTGTCCGCCCTGCCGGCACCTGTTGCGGCGAAGGACGGCTCCTCGAGCGCCTCGCCGCTGACGTGTTTCGCTCCGGAGCCCATGATGATTCGCCGTCGCACCCAGCCGGAGATGATATCGATCAGGATGGTGGCGACGACGACCACGATGATGGCGACGCCCGCCTTGTCGTAGCGGCGGTAGATGATCGTCTCCTGCACGATTGTGCCGATACCGCCAGCGCCCACCACGCCGAGCACGGCGGCAGCGCGAATGTTGATCTCGAACCGGTAGAGCCAGAACGCGACGATCTCGGGCAGGACCTGCGGGAGGACGCCCCAGCGCTGCACCTGGAGCGGGCGGCCCCCAACCGCCCGTGCCGCCTCGACCGGCCCAGCGTCGATTCCCTCGACCACCTCGGCGGTCAGCTTGCCGAGCGTGCCTACGGAGTGGAGCCCGATGGCGAGCGCGCCGGCGACCGGTGTAAGGCCGGCGATCGGGATGAAGACGACGATCACGAGCACGAGCTCCGGGAATGCCCGGATGGCATTGAGCACCTGGCGGACGAGGTTCGAGGCAAGGCCACTCGACACGTTCCGGGCACCGAAGAAGCCGATCGGCAGCGAGACCACGGCGCCGATGCTGGTCCCGACCCAGGCGATCCAGATCGAGTCGAGCATCGCCTCGGCGG
Source organism: Chloroflexota bacterium (assembly GCA_030859955.1). Classification (GTDB taxonomy): domain Bacteria; phylum Chloroflexota; class Limnocylindria; order QHBO01; family QHBO01; genus JACDBZ01. The sequence continues at coordinate 6,983 of JALZJE010000266.1, forward strand.
CGCGCCCGAGGTAGGTCCAGTCGGGACCGGTGGCCAGGAACATGCGGTCGAAGAGGAACGCGATGCCACCCGGGACGTCGACCAGCTCGGTCCAATCGGCCTCGATCGACACGGCCGCCCAGACGAACAGCAGCGCAACGGCGATGAGCGACGCGTTCCGTCTGGCGTTGGATGGGGCGGCCGGCCGCGACATCACAGCCCTGGCGGTCATACGAGCTTCCGCCGGACCCAGATCGAGAAGAGCTCGATGGCGAAGACGAAGACGAAGAGCTCGAGGATGATCACCGCAAGGTTGTCGTACTGGAAGAACGTGCGCTGCGCGTTCAGCAGCTGACCAATGCCACCCGCGCCGACGATGCCGATGACGGTCGAGGCGCGAATATTGAGCTCGAAGGTGTAAAGCGAATACGCGACGTAGTTCGGCAGGATCTGTGGCATGACGGCCCACCGCGTCGTCTGGAGTCGATTCGCTCCCGCGGCACGCGTCGCCTCGATCGGCCCCGTGTCAACGCCATCGACCGTCTCCGAGAGGAGCTTGGCGACGACGCCGATGTTGAAGAAAACCAGCGCCAGCATGCCGGCAAGTGGGCCAATCGAGACCGCGGCCACGAAGATGAGGGCGTACAGAATGTCCGGGATGGCCCGGATGACGCTCAGGACGCCGCGATCCGCCAGGTACGTCGCGAGGTTGGGACTCGTCACGCGCGATGCGAGGAACGAGACCGGAAGGGCAATCGCGCATCCGACGAACGCGGAGATGACCGCCATCTGGAACGTCTCCAGCATCGGCCCGAATGTCTCCGGCAGGAACGCCCAGTCGGGCTCGAGGAATTCCGACCAGATGCCGAGGCCGCGACCGGCATTCTCGATCAGGGCGTCGATGTCCAGCCCGATCCCGAATTCCTCGCTGAGGGCAAACCACGAGATGATGAGGAAGGCGACGAGGCCGATCGGAGCGGCGAGGGACGGTGGAGGCTTGGTCGGTCGATTGACGCGCTGGACCACGGGCGCTGAGTTCATGCCGGAGCGGCAGCCGGCTCGCCCAGGACATCGTCGGCGGTCAGTGACCGGCCGTAGATGTCGCGGAACACGTTCTCATCGGCCTCGCCTCCGGGCCCGTCGTAGACGAGCTTGCCCTGGCGCATGCCGATGATCCGATCGCCATACACCTTGGCCAGGTCGAGGAAGTGAAGGTTGACGATGGTGGTGATCCCTAGATCGCGATTGATTCGCTGAAGATCTCGCATGACGACGTGACTGGTCGGGGGGTCGAGGCTGGCGACCGGCTCGTCCGCGAGGATGATCTTCGGGTCCTGGGCCAGGGCACGGGCGATGCCGACACGCTGTTGCTGGCCCCCGGACAGGTTGCTGGCTCGGACGTAGGCCTTCTCGATGATGTCGACTCGCTCGAGGGCACGCATCGCGATCTCCACGTCCTGGTCTCGATACCAGCCCAGGAGCGAACGCATCGTCCCGGCATCGTGAAGGCGTCCCATCAGGACGTTGTTGAGGACCGTGGTGCGGTTCACCAGGTTGAATGTCTGGAAGATCATGCCGATCTTCGAGCGAATCTCGCGCAGCTGCTTCGGCCGGGCGTGGCGGACGCTGACGCCATCGATCGTGAGGTCCCCGGCCGTCAAGGGGACGAGCCCGTTGATCGCCCGAATCAGCGTCGACTTCCCGGCACCCGACAGGCCCACGATCACCATCATCTCGCCGTCCGGAATCTCCAGGGTCAGGTCCTTCAATGCCTGAACGCCGCCCGGATAGACCACGGACGCGTTCTCGAATCGAATCATGATCGGGACCGTGAGGAGGGGCGAACCATCGACGGCCCGCCCCTCCCGGTCTTCTCAGTCCCCTTCGATGCCGAGTTCCGCGGCAGCATCCTCGACAATTGAGAAGGCCTCCTGGTCCGCTTCCACGAGACCAGTGATTTCGTAGATCGACTCCAGGGTCGTCTGCCCTTCCTCGGTCCCCGCGTAGTCGAGTAGGGCCTGCTTGATCTCCTCCTTGAGCTCGTCAGGAAGGTCGCCCGCGACGGCCCAGCCGTCGTTCGGGATCTCCGGACCGTAGGCAAACACGACGACGTTGCTGGCCACGTCGCATTCGGTTTCGGCCGCCCCTCGCGCGTCGTCGAAGGCCACGCCGACCTCGGCGTCGCCCTCGCAGACGGCCACGACCGAGGTGTCATGGCCACCGGCGAAGATAGGATCGATGCCGGTCTCGTAGTCGATTCCCTGCTCGTTCAGGATCGTGGCGGGGAAGATATATCCGGAGGCCGAGGCAGCTTCCACGAAGCTGAAGGTCGTGCCTTCATCGATTTCGGCGACCTTCTCAAGGCCGACAGGACCGGTGTCTGCGTCGGCGGTGCCGTTGCAGTTCAGCCACCCGTCCTCGATCTCGACCGGCTCGTCGTCGCAGTACTTGTCCGGATTGTTGGTCATGAACTGGGTGTGGTACGTGGCGCTGCCAAAGCGCTCCGACTGGAGAATGATCTCGGCATTGGCGCGATCCCGTGCCTGGAGCAGCGAGAACGGACCGAAGGCTCCGATCTGCGCCTGGCCGGTCTCCATGGCCACGACGAGACCGGTGTAATCGGTGGAAACGACTCCCTCGACCGGGATGCCGAGTGCCTCTTCCAGCGCATCTGCAACGGGCTGGATGGTGTCCACAAGGGCATCCGCCTCACGCGATGGCACAAAGCCGATGACGAGCACCTCCGGAATCTCGGCCGTCTGGGATTCCGGGGCCTCGCTCTCGGGTGTGTCGCTCTCAGCGGTGCCGGGGGTTGCTCCGCCGCCGCCGCAGGCCGTCACGAACACGATGATCGCGAAGAGCACTGCCAGTAGTCGCAGGTACTTCAATGGTTCCTCCTCCATGGCTGCGTGATGGGTCGCGCGGCATCCCAGCCTACCGATGGACTCCCCCGAGAACCCGAGCATTGAGGACGGTCTGGCGCGCCGGACAGGATTCGAACCTGCGACCTTCGGCTCCGGAGGCCGACGCTCTATCCACTGAGCTACCGGCGCGCGGTCTATTGGGAAGAGGGGCCAATAGTGGGCCGTCAGCATGGTACACGTGATTCATGACGTTCATGTCGCGAGGACATAGACGGAGACCCCCGCCGAAGCGGGGGTCTCCATTGCTGCCGGATTCGCTAACCGCAAGGGCATCTTTCACGCACGGTTTCCCGCACTACCCTAACCCAAACCTACCCATGGCCTTGCGACCAGTAGTGAATCGCTGTACGAACAGCACGGTCAGGATAAACGGCCGAGGCTCCCGAGACAAGAGTTCGGAGGTTTAGATTCCTTTACATAGCAAAGCGCTTTAGGACTCGACGCGGCACTCCCGCGCCTATTCCGAAGGCGATGCCTCGGCGGTGCCGGAGATCGAGACCGATTCAATGATCACCGGTGTGAGCGGAAGATCCGTCCCGCTCACCGGGACCCCGGCGATGGCGTCGACCACGTCCGTGCCCTCGATCACCGTGCCGAAGATCGTGTAGACCCCCACGGCGCGGAGTTGTTGATCCAGGTCGGTGAGGCCGATGAAGAACTGGCTCCCGTTCGTGCGCGAGTCGTTGGCCATGGCGACCGTATACGGGTCGTAGCGCAACCCCTCGGCCGGCGGCTCGATCTCGAACTCATACCCCGGACCGCCAGCCCCGAGGCCCTGGAAGTCTCCCTGGTTGTCGCGGGTACCGGGATCGCCGGCCTGGATGACGAAGCCGGGGATGACGCGGTGGAAGGTGATCCCGTTGTAGAAGCCGCAGCGGGCGAGCTCGACGAAGCTGGCCGTGGCGATCGGCGCCTGATCGCCGTAGAGCTCCATCACCATCTCTCCCTCCACCGCTCCGCCGATCTGAAGGGTGGCGCGCTCGACACCTTCCAGTGATGCCTGCGCGGACACCGAGGTGGGGGCCTGGGTCGGGCAGGCAGCAGCCGCCGGGGTGGGCGTCACATCGGTCCCGCAGGCAGCGAGGACCACGGCGATGATCAACGGCACGAATCGTCTCATCGGCCGTTGGTCTCGAACAGCCGTCGCGCGTAGCTGACCGGCATGGTGCCGCCGTAGAGCAGGGTGTCGTGGAAGCGCCGCAGTTCGAAGCGGGTGCCCTCGCGCGCCTGCACATCGGTCTTGAGCTTGTCGATCATATGCCGCCCGAACAGGTAGGAGAGCTGGTAGGTCGGCGTTGAGGTGTAGCGCTTGACCTCCGCCAGGGCCGCCGGCCGCTCGAAGCCGGTCTCCGCGACCAGGCGATCCACGGCGTCGTCGAAGCCGATGAGACCCCGGTGCAGCTGCACGTCGAGAATGATCCGCGTGGCGCGCCAGATCGCGTCGGTGTGGACGATGTACCAGCCCTTGGGCGTGGCGTCGAACCCGTGCTCCTTCATCATCCGCTCGCAGTAGAAGGCCCATCCCTCGGCGAATTCCGGCGCTCCGGAGAAGAGACGGACGAGGCTCGGGTTCGTGATCGCGGCGCTGAGCTGGAGGTGGTGCCCGGGGTAGGCCTCGTGGACGGAGGTGTTGCTGATGGAGGAGCGGTTGTGCTCGCGCATCATCTCCGGTGACGAGGGCGGCGTGACGATGTAGGTGCCGACCGGCCGCGGGTCGTACTTCGCCGGATCGTAGTACGCGGCGAAGGGGATCAGGTGTCGGATGAACGACGGCGTCTCGATGACGTTGAGGTGGTCCTCCACCGGCGGCGTGGCGAGGTCGCGCTCGACGACGAAGGCCCGCGCCCGGTCCATCGACTCGCGGTACTCGCCAAGGGACTCCACGAACGTGGCTGCATGGTCGTTCTTGACGATGTCGCCGACCTCAGCCACCGATGCGCTCGGGTCGATCTCCGTGGCGATGGCGTCGCGCGCTGCCTTCTCGGAAACGAGGAGCTCCTCGCCGACCGCGAGGATCTCGTCCGCATCGGCCTCCAGCTCGCGCAGGCGAACCATCTCCTCGAAGCGCTCGTGACCCGCCTTCCAGTCGGCGCTCGCGCGAGGCAGCACGTCGGTGCGCAGCCAGGCGGCGTGATCGGCAAGTGCCGCCTTGGTGGCATCGATCGTCTTCGACAACCGATCCGCAAGCGCTTCATCCCCGCCATCGGTGCGGGCGGCCGCCAGGATGGTGTCCAGGAAACCGGGCATCTGCTGGGTCGATTCCAGGTCGATCTCGGTCCACAGCCTGACCGGATCGGTCACTCGCTCACGGGTTTCGAGCAGGAGACGTGGCGAGGCATCCAGGCGCTGCACGATGCTCTCGAGCCGATCGCGCAGCGGCGCGAAGTCCCGGGTGAAGAGCGGAAAGAGCGCCTCGCCGATGTGCTCCGCGCCGCCCGACGACCCCGCCCACGGGCGGTACTCGGTCTGCCAGTACAGCCCGAGCCGTGCCTGGTGAATGGCAAGGTCCCGGTCGAGGGCGCGATCAGCGCTCAGCTCACCGGCGTCGAACGCGGATAGCTCATCGATCGTTCGACGGAAGAAGTCGACCTCCTCGTCGATCGCGTCACGGCCACCCGATGAGAGCTCGCCGTCGTGGTCATGAATGCCGAGGAAGGTGGCCGACTCCGGCCGCATCGCCAATTGGTCGCGGAACCAGCGGTCAATGGTGCGGTCGAAGCGCGCGTCGACATCGGAGGGAGCGAGGGCCATCGAAATCCTCACGGGCGGGTGGCGTGGGGCGCCTCAGCCAGACGGAGCGAGGGCGCGTTCGAGGAAGCCTAGCACCCAGTCCGCATACTCCTCTGGGCAGACCTCGTCCGACTCCGCGTGGCCAGCCTCGGCGCAGATCTCGAGCTCGGTCGGAGAGCCGGCGTCAGTCGCGGCGGCCAGGACCAGCTCGGCATCGTCGGGGCCGATCGAGCCGTCCGCCTCGCCGTAGATGAGCAGGAGGGGGCGTTGGTCAAGGCGCTTCACGGATTGGACGGGGTCCACCGACGATACGTCCTCGCCGGTCCGGATCAGCGTGCCCAGCAGGATCGCCCAGCTTCCCGGCATGGAGAGCGGATAGCCACTGCGATCGAGGCGCGCCTGGGCGGCATGCGCCAGGGTCGCGTGCGTCGATTCGACGATCAGGGCATCGATCCGCTCGTCGCCGCCCGCCTCGGCCAGGGCGGTGGCGCCGCCCATTGAGACGCCCAGGACCGCGATGCGTTCAGGCCCCTTCTCCCGCTCGAGCCAGTCGATCATCGCTCGCAGGTCGCCGGCCTCACGAACGCCCTGGGTCGTCGCCGCCTCCGTGCTCTGCCCATGGTTGCGAACGTCGAGCAGGAGCAGGTTGTAAGCATCGTGGAGGATGGACGCGCGATCGAGCATGGTGCTCTTGTTGCTTCCCCAGCCATGGGCCAGCACGACGGTCGGCGCCGTCGGCCCGTCGCTCGCGGCCGATGCAATGTACCAGCCGGCCAGCCCGACCTCGCCCACCTGCACGACGTCCCCGGCATCTGCTCCAATCGCGGTGCAGTTTTCCGGGTCGGCCTCGGCCTCGAGGAGCGCATCGGCGGCGATGTCGTAATTGATCGCCTCGTAGTCCCAGCTTAGGGTCGCGGGCGTGCGGCAGTCGGTGGTCGGGTTCGGCGCATCCGCGAGCTGACGGGATCCCTCGTAGCCGACGTAGCCCAGGTACGCGACGAGCGCGACGAGGACGGCCGCGAACGCGAAGCTCACCCATCGGGAGACGCGGGTGCGGTGCTCGGTGCTCGGATCCGGCGGCAGCTGGTAGGGCATCCGGGCCGGAGTATACGGCCGGCAAGCACGCTCACCGCCGCACCGCGTACAATCCGTCGCCGATGACCACCAGACGACCGATCCGCGCGGCCTCCACCGCAGGAGCCCGCGGACGCGAGCACAACTCCCTCGCCCCCGCTCACCTCGGTGAGGCCACGGCCGCCGCCACCGTCGGCATCATCGTGGCGGGCATCGCCCTGGTGATCACCGGCATCGGCATGCTCGCCATGGCGCTGACGATCGGTTCCCGGTACGCGGGTGACCCGCCTCCGAACATCGGCTCGCTCAGCCTGATGCCCGCCCTTCTTGGCCTTGCGATCCTCATACTGGGCGCAGCGCTGACGGGCGGTGGCATCGCGGTTCTCGGTGCCGTCCGTCGCGCGCGGCTCCTGACCGGCCTCCTGTCGGGGGTTGCGGCCGCCATGGCGGCTGGAGGGGCGCTGCTGGCGATGGCCAACCCGCCGGCCGACGTCGTCCTGGCCATCGCCCTCACGCTCGCCACGGTGATCTTCGGCGTCGCGGCGATGCTTCTCCTTCGACCGCGGCGCTGAACGGCTCCTTACGATCGCGCGTGGCGCGGAGGGTTCTCACTGCCGGTGCTGTGGCCTGGCTCTGCGGTGGAGTCGTCGGATTGGGAGTCGCCGTGCTGGGAGCGAACTGGGTCCGGTCGTTGTTGCCACCACTCGCCATCGATGTCGAGGCGCTCGGTGGTGCCCTCACCGTTATCGCCTTGGCGCTGATCGCGCTCGGTGCCGCACACATCGGGGTCGTGGTCGGTCTGCATCAAGAGCGTCGCTGGGCGCGGAGCGCCGGCGTCCTGCTCGCAGCGCTCATTGCCGCCGCGTTCTTTGGATTGGCGGCTGCCGCCATCTCCTCCGCGGCGCGAGAGGCCAGCTACGCGGCTCCGCTCGTTGGATCGGCCCTGGTTGCGGCCGGGGGAACGGTCCTTTATGCGCTCGTCGCGGCACGGCTCGCAGGCGAGATCGGATCCGGATCCGGCTCCTGATGCGGACGGAGGGCTATGCTATGCTCCGCCACCGTCACTCCCCGCGGGCCCGTGGTGTAGTGGCCAAACATGCCAGCCTGTCACGCTGGAGATCGCCGGTTCGAATCCGGTCGGGCCCGCCAGACCTTTCCTCTCTGAGCGATAAGCCTGTGCCACGCCAGCATCATCGCCTTGGCCGAAAGCCTCGGCGAGCCCAAGGTGGCGACCCTCGACCAACGCCACTTTCGAGCGGTCCGTCCCGCACACGTCGCGGCATTCGAGTTCCTGCCCTGACGTTCGCACGACGTCATCCTTCGCGCGGGGGCAAATGAGTCGCCACGCCGATAGGGTGGCTGCCTGCTCCCATTGGTCGCGGCCGAAGATCGGGATGTGGATCACGCGCTGACGCCGGACGCTGAACGCGGGTTCGCCCCGGTCGGGCCCTGATCGGTTCGCTCAGGTCTCCTGCCATCGCCAATCATTGAGCCAATCGTGTTTAGCCACTGTCCTCGGCTTCACCGGGAGTTGCGGGGGTTGCGTAGGTTGCGTAGCATCTGGATGTGATACATGCCGAATCTCCACTCGCCAGTCGCCAGCAGGTTCGGGACCTCACCGAAGTGCTGCGTCATCAGCCGAGCTCCTTCATCCGGTCACTCATGGATGCAATGCGCGCCGAGTCAGGCGCCGATCATGACCTCGACCGTGGGGTGTGGGGAGCCAATCCATCCGCTCGCCAGGTCAACGATGCCGCCGCCCTCAACCTCTCGATTGCCGTGGCTCGTCGACGCCGCGTGATCGACGCGTCCGACAGCCGGCGCGGAGTCGCGGAGGCGCTCGGGAAGAGTGAGCAGTCGGTCAGCGCCATGCTCGAGCGCCAGGCCCTGCTTGGACTAAAAGTCGGCCGCGAGTGGCGAATCCCGGCATGGCAGATGGCTCCGGGGCTGTCAGCCGGCATCCTGCCGGGATTGCGTGAGCTGGCGATGGCCCATCTCGGCGGCGTGGTCTCGTTGTCGGAATGGGTGCAGCGTCCGAACCCCGATCTCGACGGTTCGACGCCGCGCGAGGCCCTGCTTCGCGGTGCCATCGCCGAGGTCGTCGCCGCCGCTCGTACGGAATAGCTTCCCACTTGGTCACACCGCTCCCGGCGCCCGCGCGGCCGCTGTCGGGCGGTCGGTGGTGGCGCTGGGACGGCAGGCTGCCGTGGTTCCGCGTGTATCACGCCGCACCGGATCGGCCCCCGACTGCTCGCCGGCGGTTCGGCCCCATCGAGCGCTTCGATCCCCACACGCCGACGTTCACGGATCCCGCCGAATGTCCCGCCGGGCGTTCCGTCATCTACCTGGGTGACTCACTGCGGACTGCGGCCGCGGAGGTGTTCGGCCCGCACCGACTGGCGGGGGTGTGCCCAGCCTATCGGGTCGCCGCGCTCGTGCCCGCCGATGAGCTCATCGTGCAGAATCTGCGTGGCTCGGGCGCGATGATGATTGGCGCCCTGCCGGTGATGAACGTGGGCGACATCGCTCGCCACGAAACACAGGCCTGGGCGCGAGCGATTTACGAGGACCGTCCGGCGCATCCTCGTGTCTGCGGCGTGCGATACACCTCGGCATATGCGGGAGGGGTCTCGCTTGCGCTGTGGGATACCGCACCGGAGATGCACATCGCCCGCGTCGATGGACTGGCCCAGGACTTTGCACTGGCCGATTCGGCAATCTACGTCCGCTTGCTCACAGCGCTCGTGCCACTGCGGATTGAGGTGCGGACCATCACATCCGACGAGTGCGCACGCTGCGGGGGCCAGCGTTGGCACGGGCCGTGCGTAGCTTGAGCGCTTAACGCATACGCAATCGAGGAACACCACCATGTTCGGACTCGGGATCATCGGCACGATCATCTTGATCATCATCGTTCTCTGGCTGCTCAACGTAATCTGACACCGGTACTGCGGCACGCGCCCGCGCTGGGTTAGGGCGGCGCGCTGTTGTCATGTACTAGCCGCGGTCGCCGTAGACCATCTGATGTGGTCAAATCGACCCCGCGGGCGGCGTCCTCACGCTCACGGCGACCTAGTTAGCGCCTCAGGAGCTGCCTAAGCTAAGCCGCCCTTGGTTGGTGTGTGGGCAAGTCTCCCTCAGCATCGGGCCAGTGACGTCAGTTGGCTCGCTACCTGGCTGCATCAGTGACGGCGGCCTTGGTCGCCTGTTGGCTGGCCGTTTCCTTGCGCTCCTGGCCGCGCGAGTCGCGATGTCGCGTCATCGCCTCGCATGCCTCGTCGATGTCGGATGTGATGGTGAGCAGGTCGAGGTCTTCAGGGCTGACCTTCTCCTCGTAGAGCGGCTTGTCGCGAATCCACTGCATCATGCCCTCCCAGTAGTCCTTGCCGTACAGGACGACGGGGAAATGTTCCACCTTGCCCGTCTGGATGAGAGTCAGCGCCTCGAACAGCTCGTCGAGCGTCCCGAAACCGCCGGGGAAGATGACGAAACCCTCCGCGTACTTCACGAACATCACCTTGCGGACGAAAAAGTACCGGAACTCCATGCCGAGATCGACGTATTCGTTAAGGCCCTGTTCGAAGGGCAGCTCGATGTTTGCGCCGATGGAGACGCCGCCGGCGTCTCGCGCGCCGCGGTTGGCAGCCTCCATGATTCCGGGGCCGCCACCGGTGATGATCGCAAATCCCTGGTTGACCAGCGCGGATGCGAGTCGGCGCGCAGCTCCGTAGTACCGATTGCGCCGCCCGATCCGGGCCGATCCGAAGATGCTGATGGCCGGACCGACGTTGGCGAGCGCGTCGAATCCCTCCACGAATTCGCCCATGATGCGCAGAGTGCGCCAGGCATCGGTCTCCTGCGAGGCGGGTTCCGGCTGCTGCGAGCGAAGAAGCTTCTGATCCTCCGTATCCCCATCAGCATGCGCCTTGCCGCGCACGACGACCGCCCCTCGACGGTGCTCAGGTTCCTTCTTCTTGCGGGGCATCGGTACCTCTCACGCTCGACAGTGGCGAACCCGGATGCTAGGGTTTCCGTTCGCCGGCTCGCTTCCTGCCTCGCAGGGTCCGTGCCGGTCGGACCACGTATTGGATGAATTCTATTGCCGGACCTTTTCCGACGGATCCTCGTTCTCAGCGCGATCAGCATGGCCGGAGTGGCGCTGCTGGCCCCGCTGGCCGCCAGGTCGGCGACACCGGTGCCGCTCGACATCGCCGAGGGCCTGCTTCCGGTCGCTGATGCGCCAGCGCTCGTCGCGGCTCGAGGCGGCCTGTCCGGGCGAGAGCGCTCCGTTGCCACGACCACCATTAATCGTCCTACCGCCGAGCAGCTCCATGCCGCGATCCTGCCGACGCCGGCCGTGGCGCAGATGGAGGTCACACTCCGCGTCGTGCCGACGCCGGTCCCGACTCCGATTCCCACGCCGGTCCCGACTCCAGTTCCCAGCCCGCCTCCCCCGGCTGCTCCAGCGCCCCCGGCACCCGCGCCGCAGCCCGCCGTCACTTACGACGGCGACAGCGTGTGGGACGACCTGGCTCGCTGCGAATCGGGCGGCAACTGGGCGATCAACACCGGCAACGGGTATTACGGCGGTCTCCAGTTCAGCCTTCCCACCTGGGAGGGATATGGTGGCGCAGAGTTCGCGGCTTACCCGCATGAGGCATCCCGAGAGGAACAGATCGCGGTGGCCGAACGCCTCCGTGCTGCGCGCGGCTATGCGCCCTGGCCGGCATGTCGCGTCAAGCTGGGCCTTCCCTGATCCATCGAGCCCTCGTCCCGCGTCGAGCGCGGCGGAGGTTTCACGCCGGCTTTGGCCGATCCATCACCGTGGTGGTGGCCTGAGGACCGCACCTGCGCACCCGCCAGCACGATCGCGTCCGAGATATCGGTCAAAGCCAGCCCCATCGCGCGGCCGAGGTGAGGCTATCATCGGTGGCATGCTGAAGCCGCTGGGAATCGGGCACGTGGTGCTGAAGGTTCGCGATCTGGATCGCTCGCTCGCGTTCTACCGCGACCTCCTCGGCTTCCGGGTGTCGAGCGAGATGAGCAACGTGATGATCTTCCTCACGGCCACCGGCGAAAGTCATCATGACCTGGCGCTGTTGCGCATCGGCGATTCGGCTCCTTCGGCAGCGCCGAACGCTGTCGGCCTGTATCACGCGGCTGTCCAGCTCGCCGATTGGGACGCCGTCAAGCTTGCTCACGCGCTCCTTGTCGAGCATGGGCTCCTCAGGGGCACCGCGGATCACGGGGTGACTCGCAGCCTGTACACAGCCGACCCCGACGGCAACGAGATCGAGCTGTATTGCGACGCGCCCCGCGAGGAATGGGAGGGCCGGGTCGCGGAGTCGATGACCGTTCGTCCGCTCGACCTCGACTGACCGCCGTCCCATGCCCTTTCTCCCGTTCGTCCTGCTTATTGCGTGGCAGACGCTGAGCAAATCGGCCTCATTCGCGTTGGGATGGGCGACCGCCATCTACTTCGGACAGGTGCCCGGCAAGCAGGGCCGGATCCTGTCGGTCGTCAGCCTGCTGGCGGCCGGGTGGGCGATCGTCATCATCGGCTTCGCCATCCCGATCTTCGGCGGCGCGATGCTGGAGATGGCCGGGGTGATCGACGAGAACTTCGACGTCAAGGCGATTCACTATCTCGGTCTGGTGGCGGCGATCGTGCTCGGCCCGCCGTTCGTTGCGGCCACGACCGTCTTCGCCCACTTTCACGACGATCGCAGCGTGGGCACCGCGGTGCGCATGATCCCGGTCAGCTATCCGGCGACCGCCATGCTGGGCGTATCGGTCCTTCAGATGGTGGCCTTCACGCCGATCCTGCTGTTCCAGCGCTGGCGTCAGAAGCGCAGCCTGGTGCAGGTCCCGCTCGTGATGCGCAAAGGGACCGATGACGACGACCTGCTCAACGCGGTGCGGGGTGCCCTGAAGGCGATCGGGCTCGATGAGGTCACGGTCACCGAGGCGAAGGGTCCGAGGTCGTGGCCGCTGCGCACGCTTGGCTACGCTTCTCGGCACCTGCTCGGCGCGGTCGTGCGCGGGGAGCCGATGCGGTTGCGCGCCGCAGACCTGGACATCCTGGCGTACGCCACGAACGTATCGATCCTGGGGCCGAAGGAGGACGCATATCGGGCGCGTGCGGCGATGGAACGCGAGCTGGCATTCCGCAACACGTACCTGACCTGGAACGAGGAATCGCAGGGCTTCGAGGATGAACTCTCCCGCCTTCACGAGTCGGCGAATGGCGATGTCGAGGCACTGCGCTCCGAGCTGGACGAGGTCCAGGGGCGAATCGACATCGCCAGTCTCAACACCGAGGAATGGAACATCCTCTATCGGCTCAGGCTTCAGCTCGAGCACGACGTCGCACGACAGAACTCCGAGGACGCTTAGGGCCTCGCGGCGCCGTAGGATGTGCCGATGCGCCGCCTGCGACGGATCGGCCTGGTGCTGCTCATCCTGGTCGCGGTGGTCGTGGCCTGGGAACCGAGCCGCGTTGCGATCCAGACCGCTGTCCTGCTCCCGAACCTGCTCGATGCCGGTCCGAAGCCGCTGACCCTGTTCAGCGATGCTCCGCAGCGCACGAGCCTTCCCTACCGCGCCTCTGAGCCGGGAGAGGACGCCGATCTCGCGGAGCTGTGGCTCCCATCCTGGGCGTCCGCCGACCGGCCTGCGGGCGCAATGCTCCTCGTTTTCGGCGTCAATAACCTTGGCCGCAACCACCCGGTCATCGAGCGGGTCGCCGAGGCCCTGGCGCGCACCGGGGTCGCTGTGCTGGTGCCCGACTCGCGGACGTTGCTCGAAGGGCGCCTGGAAGTGGGCGAGATCGACGGGGTGGTGCGCGCGTTCCAGGTCCTGGCAGCACGGCCCGAGGTGGATCGAACGAGGGTCGGCATCGTGGGGTTCTCGGTCGGTGGATCACTGGCGCTCCTGGCTGCGGGCGACCCGCGAATCGCATCCCAGGTTCGGTGGGTGAACGCCTTCGGGGCGTTCGCGGACGCATCGACTTACCTCGCGGCGGTCTCGGCCCACGCCTATCGCGGCACGGATGGCGGCACGGTCCCGTGGACACCGACCCCGCTGGCGCGCGAGGTGTTCCTGCGCTTCATGCTCGACCAGGTCCAGGACGAGAACGACCGTCGCCTCCTCGAAGAGGCCCTCGGTGAGCAGATCCTGGCGGCGCAGCGCCCCTCATCGGACGCAGCCCTGCGGGGCTCGTTCGAGACCGATGCGGCTCGCTCCGTCCACGACCTGCTCACCGCGCCGTCGCTGGACGAGGCCGAGTCTGCGATCGATGCTCTTCCGGCGGCCGCCCTCCGATTCGTCGATGCCATCTCACCCGGGCGGCACATTTCGGACATTCGCGCCGAGGTCCACCTGATGCACGAGACCGAGGACCATCACGTGCCGTTCGTGGAGTCACGCGCCCTTGCATCGGCCCTGGAATCGGCCGGCCGGTTGGCCGCCCATACCGAGTTCCGCCTGTTCGACCACGTGCAGCCCGACGATCTCGACCTGGTCGCCGCAGCGCCGGAGCTCGTGAAGCTGCTCCTCCACCTGCGCTCGCTGCTCGAGGAGACGCTCTGAGGCTGCGCCTCTCTGCGTGCCCGCCAGAAATGCGAGCGAGCCAAGGACCAGGATGATCCCGATCCCCACGACCACGAGCTTCGCGGCCCAGGCGCTCGACCGTCGCTGCGGGACCGGCTGGTACGCACGCCCGCGGCGGCGGCGTGAGGAGCGGCTCACGACGGCGTCCAGCTTCGCCTGAAGAGAAACGGCACGGTCAGTGCCTCCCTGCTCGATACCGAGCGCAGCTGCTTGCGCGTTCGCTTCAGGAGCTTCCCGTGGAAGCTGCCGTCGCCGTACGGCTCGAGCAGCCTCGCCACGTCCCATTCGCGGATGCCCGCCACTGCGGTTTCCGGGAGCCATCGGTCCAGGATCGCCTTTGCCTCGTCGATCGCCACGAAGCGGCGGGGGCGCGCCGCGTTGTCCAGCGTGATCAGCGCGTTGTCGAAGCTGATGTCAACGTCCTCGACCAGGGTGGTGAGGCGCTCCATGGTCCCGGGCATGCGCTCCGGCTTGAACAGTCCGGTCAGGATGACCCGGCGCTCGTCAGCGGCCAGCGCGTGGAGCAGCGGCCGCAGGCTGGGTACATCGCCGTCGGCGTTGGCGGCGGGCACGACGTAATCGTAGAGGCGAACCATCATCGGTCCGCGAATCCTAGACCGATGGTTCTCGCAGGTACAATCCGCTGAGCGCCGTCCGGCGCGCATCGGTCCATGCAGAGGCTCCCGATCGCATGCTGCTCGAAGGAAAAAAGCTGCTCATCACCGGCGTCCTGACCGACGACAGCATCGCCTACTCGGTCGCCAGGGTTGCGCAGGAGGCAGGGGCGGAGATCGTGCTCACCAGCTTCGGTCGCGCGCGCAGCCTCACCGAGCGAGTGGCGAGGAAGCTTCCGGGCGGGGCTCCCGAGGTCCTGGAGCTGGACATCAATGACGAGCCGCAGATCGCAGCTGTCTCCAGTGATCTGATGAGCCGATGGGGATTCGTCGACGGCGTTGTGCATGCCATCGGCTTTGCGCCGTCGGATGCGCTCGGCGGCAACTTCGTGAACACGCCGTGGGAAAGCGTGGCGACCGCATTCCAGACATCGGCCTACTCGCTAAAGGCGCTCGGGGTGGGTCTTCGCGAGCCGATGGCAGCGGCGAAGGATCGCGGTGGCGGCTCGCTCGTCAGCCTGACCTTCGACGGTCGTTTCGCGTGGCCGATCTACGACTGGATGGGGGTCGCCAAGGCCGGCCTGGAGGCGATAACGCGCTACCTGGCCCGGGATCTCGGCCCGGACGGCATTCGCGTCAACACCGTGTCGGCCGGACCCATCCGCAGCATGGCCGGCAAGAGCATCCCCGGCTTCGACGAGATCGCCGGCCGCTGGGCCGACCGCTCACCCCTGGAATGGTCACAGACCGATGCGACACCGGTCGGCCAGATGGTGTGCTTCCTGATGTCTGACTGGGCGCGCATGACATCGGGCGAGATGATCCACGTCGACGGCGGTTATCACGCCATGGGCACCGACATCCGCGGGGCACGGCTCGGGTGAAGCTGGGAGTCTTCGACCCGGTTTTCGGCGCGCTGGAGCTGGAGCCGATGCTCGACCGAGTCCACGAGCTGGGTCTCGACGCGGTGGAGATCGGCGCCGGCAATTACCCGGGGGACCGCCACTGCCAGCCCGCGGCGCTCCTGGCTGACGAGCCTGCTCGGCAGCGGTTCGCCGAGGCCTTCGCGAGGCGGAGTCTGGAAATCAGCGCGCTGTCGTGCCACGGCAATCCCATCCACCCTGATCCTGCCCGCGCCGCGCACGACGATGCCGTCTTCCGAGACACCGTGCGGCTCGCCGGGGAGCTCGGCGTGGAGGTCGTGAACCTGTTCTCCGGCTGTCCGGGCGACGGGCCGAAGGCATCTCAGCCGAACTGGGTGACGTGCGCGTGGCCTCCCGAGTTCAGCGAGATCGTGGCGTGGCAGTGGGACGAGGTCGTGCTCCCGTACTGGCGGTCGGCGGGAGCGTTCGCCGGCGAGCACGGTGTGCGGCTTGGATTCGAGATGCATCCCGGCTTCGTCGTCTACAACCCGAAGACCCTGCTGCGACTGCGGGCCGAGATCGGCGAGGTGATCGGCGCCAACCTGGACCCGTCACACCTGTTCTGGCAGGGGATCGATCCGATCACCGCCATCGGCGAGCTCAGGGAGGCCATCTACCATGTCCATGCCAAGGACACCGCACTGGATCTCAACAATGTCAGTCGCAACGGCGTCCTCGACCTCGAGCCATACGACGACGTCGCCAAGCGCTCATGGGTCTTCCGCAGCGTGGGAGACGGTCACGACGTGCTGTTCTGGAAGCGCTTCGTCAGTGCCCTTCGCGTGATCGGTTACGACCACGTGCTCTCGATCGAGCACGAGGATTCGCTGGCATCGACCGATGAGGGCCTGCTGCGCGCGATCGGCACCCTGCGCCAGGCCGTTCTGCGCGAGCCGGCAGCCGCAATGTGGTGGTCGTAGGTCCATGCTGAAGCTCGCGGTTCAGTCACGCCTCGTCCCGGGAGGGAGCCTGCGCGAGAAGCACGAGGCGGCGTTGCGCCACGGGTTCGACGGCATCGAGCTGTCCCACTTCCCGATGATCGAGGCGGCTGAGGAGGCGCTCCGAGACAGCGTGCCGGTGAGTGCCATGTGCTCCGGCCACCGCGGTTGGTTCATCGACCCCGATCCCGCCGAGATCGCGGCCTGCAAGAATGACGTCAAGCGCCTCCTGGAGCTGGGCGCGGAGCTCGATGCGCCGCTGATCATCGTCCCCATCTACGGACGCACCGCCAACCTGCCTCCCCATGCCGGCACCGGTCGCTCGCGTGAGGAGGACGAGGCGCTGTGGCTCGAAGGCCTGCACGAGGTGACCGAGCACGCCGACCGCGTCGGTGGCCGCCTGGTGGTGGAGGCGATCAATCGGTTCGAGAACTCCGTGTCGGTGACGGTTGCCGACGCGGTGCGTTGGGCGCGGGAGGCGGGCAGCCCGCAGGTGCGCGCCATGGGCGATGTCTTCCACATGAACATCGAGGAGGTCGATCTGGGCGCTGCCTTCGAGGAGGCGGGCGACATGCTCGCCTACGTTCACCTCGCCGATACCCAGCGGCTCGAGCCGGGCAAGGGCCATTTGGAATGGGCGAGCGTTTTCGGCGGCCTGACCCGCATGGGGTACGAGGGCTGGGCATCGATGGAGTGCAACCTGTCCGGGCCCGCGGACGAGGTGCTGCCGGCGGCCGTCGAATTCCTGCGCGCGCGGATCGCCGAGGCGGCAACCGCGGTGCCCGCATGACGGCCTCGGCGTCCGAGCGAGCGATCGAAGGCATCGTGGCGCGCGGCGAGATCGGTGGTCGCACGCTGCAGATCGTCGAGAGTGGGGCAGTCGAGTGCGCGACCTACGAGCCGACGCCGTTGCCCGAGGGCATGGTGCGCGTGCGGACCGTGCGCTCGGCTATCAGCCCCGGGACCGAGATGACTTTCTACGGCCGCGCGGCGACGAACGTGTATCTGCACAAGCGCTGGAACGAGGACCTCCGCCTGTTCGAGACCGGCGCGCCGTCCATGGAGTACCCGCTCGT
>JALZJE010000285.1 GCA_030859955.1 Chloroflexota bacterium
TGACGGTCAAGCTGTTGCGCGACCTGCGGGCGACCTGGTCGCGGCTGTTGATGATGGTGATCGCCATCGCGGTCAGCCTGACCGTGTTCGGTGCCGTGCTGTTCGCATGGTCCGCCCTCGGCCGCGAGACGGGCAACGCCTACATGAGCACCGAGCCGGCGTCGGCCACGTTCCTGCTCGACCAGCCAATCGACGCCGAACAGATGGCGGCCATCGCCGCCGAGGCGCAGACCCGACCGGGCGTCATTGCCGCCACCGGGCGCACGCAGTTCACCACTGAGCTCGAGGTCAATGGTGAGCTGCTGGAGATCCCGCTGCAGGTCTTCGTCGCCGCGCCGGACGACCCGATGCAAATGGCCAAGGTCTTCGTTGAGCAGGCCAGCTGGCCGCCGTCGGCTGATGAGATCTTCATCGGCCGCGATTCGCTCGGCCTGCTGGATGTGGCAGTCGGCGACACCGTGACCGTGCAGACGCCGAATGGCGAGCGTCTCGAGCTGCGGGTGGCCGCCACCGTGTACGACCCGAGCCTGTCGCCGGCACCCCAGGAGCAGACCGGGCATGGCTACCTGTCCACGGCTGCACTGACCACCTCCGGCCGGCCTGCGCAGCTGGACCAGCTGAAGATCCAGGTCGCCGATCAGGACCAGGCGCTGCCGACCCGCAACCGCGAAACCGTGGTAGCTGTTGCCAGCGAGGTCGGTGACTGGCTGGGGGCCGAATACGGACTCGTGATCCGCGAAGTCCAGGTGCCCACGCCCTATGCGCATCCGCACCAATGGCAAGCTGATGCCTTGCTCGGCGCGCTGCTCGCGGGCGGGGCGGCCGCTCTGCTGCTCAGCACTATCCTGGTGGCGAACATGCTCAACGGCATGTTCACCCAGCAGATTCCGCAGATCGGCATCATGAAGGCGATCGGTGCGCGCTCGGGCCGCATCGGGCGCCTGTACCTGGCCATGACGCTGATCGTGGCCGGCGCCGCGACCCTGCTGGCGCTGGTCCCGATCGTCGTGGCCGGCCGCGTCCTGGTCACCCAGATCTTCGCCTTCCTCGGCATCGAGGCCGCCAGCCTGGACGCTCCGTGGTGGGCGTACGCCATCGTCCTGGCTGCGGGATTCGGCCTGCCACCGCTGATGGCCCTCATCCCGCTTGTCCGAGCCAGCCGTACCACCGTACGGGCTGCCATCGACCACCACGGCGGTGGCTCGAAGCCGAGTGCGGCGACCGGCGTCGTGGCCCGGCTGAGTCGCCTGCGGCGCCTCGACCGTGGCCTGCTCCTGGCCCTGCGCAACACCGTCCGACGTCCCGCCCGCTTCTTCCTCTCCGTTGGTCTGCTGGCCAGCGCCGGTAGCGTGTTCGTCGCCGGCATGTCGACCAGCGCCGGCGTGGAGGCCATCCTGCAGGAGCAGGCCGAGCAGCAGAACTGGGACGTCGACGTCCAGCTGGCCAGCCCAGCCGCACCCGATGAGGTGGCCAGCCTGCTGGAGGACATGCCGGAGGTCAGCCGCGTCGAGGGCTTCAACGCCGCCCAGACCGGCATCTCGGGGACGGGACAGATCCCGGTCACCCGCACCTATCCCGACCAGGGACACGGCCGCGTGTCGGTCATCGCGGTTCCGGGCGACACGGTCATGTTCACCATCCCCAAGCTGCTGGACGGTCGCTGGCTCGAGCCGGGGGAGACGGGCGCAGTCGTACTCAACCAGGTCGCACGCAACAACACCGTCCCCGACATCGCCGCCGGCGACCGTGTGCAGCTCTCGGTCGGTGGACAGCCCACCGACTGGCGCGTGGTCGGCATTGCCGAGGAGAAGGGAGGCGGCAGCAGCGTGTACACCACGGCCGAGGGCTTCGCCGCCGCCATGGGCCAGCCGGAGCAGGTGAACCAGCTGCGCCTTGCCACCTTCAATTCCGACGAGACGACCCGCGACGCAGTCGCGGCGGCGGTGGATGAGAGGCTCACGGCTGCTGGGGTCGAGGTGCGATCCGCGGCCTCGGTCAGCCGGCGCGAGGCGATCAGCGGAGGGCACCTGGGCCCGATCATCACCATCGTGCTGGCC
>JALZJE010000287.1 GCA_030859955.1 Chloroflexota bacterium
GCGTGGTGCCGCCGCTCCCTGGCGGAGCGTCGAGGAGCGCAAGTGCACCGCGTGGCCAGCCGCCCGTGCCGAGCGCGGCATCGAGCGACGGATGGCCGGTCGGGACCGATGGGCGCCGCCGCTCCAGCGGAGGCGCCTCGCTCCCGCGGCGCATGCCCAGTCCGCGTTCGCGGAGCACTTCCAGTGCTGTCGCCAGGGATGGTGAAACGGCTGCATCGGTCCTCATCGGACCATGCATGATAGAACAGATGTTCTAGTTGGAGAAGCCCCAGATCGGCCTTTGCTATACTCGCCGCCGGCCGCAGAGACCCGTGGGGATGTAGCTCAGCTGGGAGAGCACCGCGTTCGCATCGCGGGGGTCAGGGGTTCGAGTCCCCTCATCTCCACCACGACTTCCGCAACGACCCTGCAACGATTCGACGACCACCGGTGTCAACGTCGTATCGTGATCACCATCGCAGGGGGCAGTGTGACCGAGGCAACGCCCAGCTCGGCCCTCGACCAGTCGACCTTCGACCGCCGCTTCGCGGAGGTGCGCGAGCGAGTCCACCGCATCTGCATCGGCCTCGTCGGCCGCGACTCCGCCGAGGATGTCGTCCACGACGTCTACCTGCGCGCACGATCCCGCCAGGCGCAGCTCCGGAACCCCGAGCACTTTGACGCATGGATCTGCCGCGCGGCGATCAACCTGTGCTTCAACCGGCATCGGGCGCAGATCCGACTACTCGATCGACTTCCAAGCCTCGCCGGCCGGGAACATCAGGCGGAACCGGATCTCGGACTGCGTGAGCTGATCGAGCGACTCCCGGCACGAGAGCGAACCGTGGTAGTGCTCCACTACGGCTACGGATATCGGCTCGAAGAGGTCGCCGGGCTCCTCGAGCTGACGGCCGTCAACGCTCGAACGATCCTCTTCCGTGCTCGCCAGAAGCTCGGACAGCAGCTCCGTGAGGCCGAACGATGACCCCGACGCACACCGATCGCATCTACCGCAAGCTCCTGGGCGGCGAGCGTCTGACCCGCGACGAGGACCGGCATCTCGCAAGCTGCGCCGATTGCCAGCGCGCGGCCGCCGATGCCGCAAGGCTCGATGGTCGCCTCCGCGAAGCCGCCGGCTTCCTCGCGCTGGAGCCGATCCCGGACGAGGCGCTCAGCGTCGAACCGATGGCGCCGGCGGTGACGCGACGTTCGATCGCAACGACCGTCATGGCTGCCGCGGCCATGCTTGCCGCGGTGACCGTCGGTCTGACGGTGACGCAGCTCCGACCGCTGCCCGGGGTCCAGCCTTCACCATCGGCGGCGGCAACGGTCGGTGAATCGGCAAGCCCGTCCCCTCGTCCGTCGGCGAGCCCTTCCCCGACCCCCACACCCAGTGACCCGCCACCCGCGGTGGGCTCGGAGACCGATGCACACCTCGTCGGACCACTTAGCGGCTGCTCAGATGGAGAGGCGGGCTTCTCAGTCTTCCTGCCGGATGGGTGGTACGCGAATCGACGCATCGGCGACTCGCCGGCGTGCCGAACGGTCGGCCGAGACGTGGACGGCAGCCAGATCCTTGACCCGGAGATCTATCTGAACGTTCAGCCCGAACCGCCTGCCTTCGCCGCGGCTGAGATCGAGGAGCACGCGGAGATCCGGCTGGTGAATGGGATCGTGCTCCAGCGGTATGTCGTGGCGACCCCTGAACAAGGCGCCCTTGCGGCGAGTCGGAGCGTCACCTATGTGGCTTCACTGGTCGAGGTGGATGCCGGTGGTCCCGGCGGCTACCTGGTGGCCGGCACGGACGCCACCAACGACGAGGGGATTGCCGGGCTGGATGCAATCATGGAACGGCTGGAGGTTCGTCAATCGCTCGCGGCCGACCCCGAGGCTGTCGCGACGGCCAGCGATCTGTTCACCGATCGGGACGTGTGCCTGGATCCAGAGCGCGGCCTGGGCGTCGTCTTTCCCGATGCGTGGTGGACGAACACGGCGGTCGACGACCTTCCCGCATGCAGCTACTTCGCGCCGCAGTTCTTCGAGATCAGCGAGCCGGGGACGGTGCCCGACGAGATCGACATCAGCATCACCGTCCTCGACGGCGACTACGGCAGCTTCAACGAGATCGTTGGAGCGGAGACGCTGACATTGATGGGCCGACCCGTGACCCGCTGGGAGCTGGAGGACGAAGGGGGCCGCACGTACCAGTACATCGTCCTGCTCGGCGAGATTTCGGAGCTCGGTCCGAACCTCGTGGCATCCACGCACGTCGGACCGGAAAGCAATTACGAGCTCGCCAGAGCCGTGCTTGACGGAATGATGGAACGGCTCACCTTCGCGGTTCCGCCACCGGGGGCAGCCTCGCAGAATCCGCCCATCGAGGCCACGTCCATCAGCGCGACCGACGCAATGGGCGAATTCCGCCTCGATCACGTGGTGGAACAGGATCGCTATCGGGCGGGCCAGCCGATCCAGGCCAACGCAACGCTCACCTATCTCGGCACCGATCCCTCGGTCACGCAATGGGGATCTGGCACCGGCATCGTCGGCATCCGTATCCGCCAGCTTGATGGTCCGATCGACCCTGGCGGTGCCTCGACGACGGACTGCATCGCCTACGAGCTGACGCCGGATGAGCCCATGCGGGTCCAGTTCGGCAAGTCCGGGAGCTTCGCCGACGACGATCCCCTCGCGGAATTCTACGGAGCCTATTTCGCCGATCCCCTGCTGCGCCTCCCCCCGGGTCGCTGGGAAATCTCAGCCTGGGCGAGTTTCACCGCCGGCGGTGACGACTGTGGAGCGAATTCATCGATCTACCTGACCGCTCCGGTCGAGATCACCGTGGAACCCTGAGGCCAGGTCAGCGGGCGCGTCCCTCGCGGAGCATATCGACCGATTTGCCGATGCGCCGCTGGCGCGTCCCATCGGTCTTTGCGCCGGTGACCTGGAGCACGTGCCACGACCTGTTGCTGTACGACAGGCCGTCGAAGGTGGACCGTGCCTTCGGCTCAGCGTCGAGAGCGGCGGCGAAGTCGTCCGGGACCGTGACCTCGCGCGGAGCGGTATCGAGCTCGATATCGACGTCAACCGAGTCCCCGCCGACCACGCCCGCGCCGGCCCTGTGTTCGGCACTGACCCCGACCATGTAGGCGCCGCCCACGACCGCGATGGTGTTGCGATACGTGTAGCCGTTGATCGTGACCGTGATCGCCGGACGCTTCCCGGATCCGAGCGTCTCGACGACCTCATCGGGAATCCGGATGCCGGTGGCCGTCTTGCCGTTCTGCTCGATCGTCGCGCGGAATCGCATGTGAACGATTGTGCCGCGCTAAACGCCGGCCTGCACGTCCGGCTCGCCTTCGCACGGTGGAAGCGGCTCCACGGGCGGGGCTCCGTTCATGCTCGGTTCACCGGCGAGGATGACCATGAAGGTCGTGGTCTCACTGCCATCCTCGGTGCCGAAGGCGAAGACGTACCCGCCCTCGGCCCGCACCTCCACGGACCATGACAAATCCAACTCGCTGATGGATGCGCGACCGCAGGCGGGGAGCTCGATACGCACCCCGTGCCGGTCGATCAGGTACAGATCCACGGTGGTGCGGTTCCAGACCTCGAGCGCAAAGCCGGTCCATTTCGGCTGGTCGCCCCACGTCACCGGATCGACGAACTGCTCGGGATTGCTGACTGAGCAGGTACGCCGATCGCTGAGTCCCCCACCGCCAAGCGACGGAGCGCCGATGAGCGGCACTTCGACCCAGACGCCGAAGCCCGATGCCTGGTCGTCGACGCAATGGGGAAAAACGATCTGGTGGTCGAAGAACAGGTCCGGAGCAGCGCTGAGGCCGCCGTCGACAAGCACGCTGACGCTCCACGCCCCATCGTGATCGTGCGGGTCCTCGAGTTTCCAGCGAAAGCTGGACCAGTCGACTGCCTCGGCATCGGCGAGATAGTCATCTCGATTGGCCTGAACCTGAACGTCCGAGCCGAGGTACGACCAACCACGGTCCAAGGGATCGTTCGCCAGGGCGTTCAGCCAGCTTCGGACGAGGTTCGCGCGCGGCTCGGCTCCGAAGGTCCGTGCCGCGTTCAGTCCTCCGCTGATCAATACCGCGGCTCCGATGGCGAGGACGAGTGAGGCCGCGACCGTCGCGGGGCGCCCGCGACGGCTCGCCACCAGGAGGCTGAGGACCAGCGTCATCAGCTGCACGACCATCAGGACGCCGATGACCGCACCGGCCGTCGAAACCTCACCGTCGCGCAACGCTCCGAAGCCATGATCGACCAGGATGAAGGCCAGGCCCAGCATCGCGCTGGCGGCAATCCAGCGGATGTGCCGCGCGGAGAAGCCGATCGCCACCATAAGGGTGGCAACTACGACGAGGGGCGCCCACAGGACGCCGCTCAACCCGACCATGTCGAGATCGAGATACCCGAACGACTGCCTGCGCCATTCGTCGAACGCGAGCCTCGTGGCCAGAAGCACGATCAGGTTGGCGACGACCACGCCCACGACCTGGAATCCCATCGGGCTGGAGACGCCGGAAGCCTCACCGGTGTTGCGCACAGCACGCAGGATGGGCAATGGCCCGCCGGGCGACCGATCGGGTCGCGCTTACTCGAAGCGGCGCTATGTCGGCCGCTTCTTCGCTGCCCGAGTAGCCGCCAGACGCCGTAAGCCCCACCGGTGTTGCGCACAGCACGTAGGATGGGCGATGGCCCGCCGGGCCGACGACCGATCGGGTCGTTCTGACAGGGAGGTTGGTCATGCCCAGATTCGGATTGTCAATCATCGGTCTCGTGGTCCTCGCGCTGGTCGCGACGGCTTGCGGCGATACGCCGCCACCATCCACCAGCGGCCAGCCAACGGAGAGCCAGGATGCAGAGAGCCCCGGTGCCGAGAGCCCCGGTGCCGAGAGCCCTGCAGAATCAACGCCGCCGGAGAGCGCCGCGCCGTCGGGCGAGCCGCCCGCCTCGGGCGAGGGACTCCTGGCCACCGTGCAGGACCGCGGGGAGCTCATCTGCGGCATCAACGGGAGCCTGCCCGGATTCAGCGTCCTGGCCGAGGACGGCACGGTCACCGGGTTCGACGCTGACTTCTGCCGTGCCCTGGCCGCAGCCGTCCTCGGGGACAGCGAAGCCGTCGAGTTCCGCGCTCTGACCGCCGACCAGCGCGGTCCAGCGCTCCAGACCGGCGAGGTTGACGTCCTCATCCGCAACACCACATGGACCGTCAGTCGCGACACCGCGTGGGGCCTCTTCGCCCCGACAACCTTCTACGACGGCCAGGGCATCATGGTCAACTCGACCGAGGTCGACGCGACGACTCTCGAGGAGCTCGACGGCGCGACCATCTGCGTCCAGACCGGGACGACGACCGAGCTCAACCTGTCCGACGCGTTCCGGTCAGCCGGCGTGGAGTTCACGCCCGAGACATTCGACAACATCGACGCGACCTACGAGGCGTACCAGGGAGGCGGTTGCGACGCGGTCACCAGCGACCGATCGCAGCTCACCGCACTGCGCACCTCGTTCGAGAACCCCGACGATCACGTCATCCTTGAGGACGTTCTGTCCAAGGAGCCGCTCGGACCGGTCGCGCCGCTCGGCGACGATGAGTGGTTCAACATCGTGAAGTGGGTGGTGTTCGCCACCATCGAGGCCGAGGAGCAGGGCATCACGTCCGACACCGTCGAGGAGACCGCATCGACGAGCGAGAACCCCGTCGTCCAGCGCTTCCTTGGCGTGCTGCCGGAGGGTGCCGACCCCTTCGAGTCCGGTCTGGGCCTCGAGGATGACTGGGTGGTCACCATGATCAGCCAGGTCGGGAACTACGCCGAGATCTATGATCGAAATCTCGGCCCGGACACGGAGATCGCGATCGAGCGAGGCTTCAACAGCCTCTGGACGGATGGAGGCCTGCTCTACGCGCCGCCGTACCGATAGGCGAGCCTGACGATCCGGGGCGAAGCTGATCCCGCCCCGGATCGTTCATTCGCTGCCGAGATGACGGCGGTCACGCCCTCCGCTCGCGCCGG
>JALZJE010000296.1 GCA_030859955.1 Chloroflexota bacterium
CGCTCACGAGGGTCCGGGACAGCTCACCGTCCGGATCCGTCGCCAGCGACCGGCCGAGCTTTCGAAACCGGTCGGTATCGGTGATGTCGGCCAGGGAGAACGAGCTTTGGACCGCCGACATCCGCAGGACCGGCACCAGGATGGTTGGCGCGTCAGGTCGGCGAGCGATGGGCTGCTTCATCTTCAGGACCGCGTTATCGACCTGCTCGATGCGCAGGTCCAGGGTCGTGACGACCGGGCACGCCTCTTCATCCTGGACCGCCCCCACGACCGGCTGTGCATCACCGTCGGCGGAGGCGATGATCGGCTCCGCGGCCGTCTGCACAGTCTCGATCACGGACACCTGCTCGCCTTGGGCGTTGAGGCGCAGCACCGCCCGCGTCCGGTAGTCGACGAACGCTTCGTTCAGCACGCCCGCCTTCTTGAGCAGCTCCTCGTATCGCTCGTGGGCGACCACCTCGAGCGTGTCCAGGATCTCGATGCCCGTGTAGGCACCGAACGGAAGCCGCATCCCGCGCCCGAGCGTCTGCTCGGTCAGGATCTCGGACACGCTCGAGCGCATCGAGGCGATGACGTACACATTCCGGACGTCCCAGCCCTCCTTCAGCATGCCGACGGAGATGATGATCCGCACCGGCGACGCCGGATCCTCGACCTGGTCCAGCGCCTCGAGCGCTTCGTCGGCGGCCTTGGAGTGCACCACCAGGACCGAATCGGCGAAGGCGCCCGCGAAGAACTCCTCGGACCGCAGGATCGCTCCGTACTCGTCGGCATCGGCGATGTCCTTCGCCACGACGAGCATCACCGGGTTGATGGGATCCGCCCCGGTCCTCTCGGCATAGGCGACGATGGCCGCCCGCTTCGCGTTGAGGAGCCGGATGCCGTCCGTGAGCTTGGTCAGGGAGTCCTTCCGGTCGTCCTTTCGGCCAACGATCACCGGCGTCTTCACGAGCTTGTCGGCGATGGCCGCAGCGAGCGGGTAGCGGAAGATGATCTGGTCCTTGGGTGTCTTCTTGTCCGGCGTGGCCGTCAGCCCGACGAGCACCCACGGTCGAAGGTCGCGGACCGCCTTGGAGAAGGCCGGGCCGTAGTAGGTGTGGTGCTCATCGGCGAAGACGACCAGCCGCTCCGTGGTCTGGAGGTGGGCGTAGAACTCGGTACCGAGCCCCTCCTGGAACTTGTGAGTGCGGCGGCCGACCTTCGACTCCGGTTTGATGAGCGACTGGACGGTGAAGAGGTAGACCTTCACCCGGGTCGGGTCATCCATGGCCGCGCGCATGACCGGCGTGTTGAAGTCGTCGGCCGTGATGACGACCGGCCGGAGGTTCATCGGTCCGAGCAGGCTCTTGGCGTGGCCTGGCGTGAAGTTGTCGCGCGTCTTGTCCAGGATGGTCCGCCCCGGCGTCACGACCACGAAGTCGCGCACCTCATGGGCGGCCGCGAAGAGCTCCATGGCGCCGGCCAGGATGTACGTCTTGCCAACGCCGGTGGCTGAGTCGATGACCGCCTCGAACGGCGGCTGACGTTCGTCAACGTCGTAGTGCTGCGAGACCTCCGCGGCCAGCGTCCGAACCGCGTCCGCGTTCGGCTCGCGCAGATCAAGCCTCGCGGCGATATCCGCGATGGTGTCCTCGAAGAGCTCGAGACTACCCACGGCTACGCGCTGACCTCGGCCGGGACGGGTGGCTCGGTGGCTTCGGCTTCGGGCGGGGCTTCCTCGGCCGCGAGCTCGAGCCGGAGCTGGCGAGAGGAGCGGTACTCATCAAGGAGTGCGGCCGGGATCTTGCGCAGCGTCGAGCCAGGCCGAAGCTCGCGAAGGATCGGCCGGGCATCGGTGTCGATGGCCGTGCCGCAGATGACGACTCGTTCGCGCTCAGCAAGCGCGCCGGCCAGGATCCGCACGACTGCCTCGTTGACGACGCCATCGACCACAGCGAGCCGGGTCCGGCCCTTCCGGCCCACGAACGGCGGCGCGACCTCGTACTCGAAGCCAAGCTGTGCGGCGGTCGCCTCGGCAAGCTTCCCGTTGGTCATCGATTCGGCGAGGAAAACCATGCCGGCGTCCGCCTCGAACATCGACTGGGCGGCCTCGAGAAGCCGGAAGCCACCGCCGCCCTTCCAGGCGGTTGATCCTGTGACCCCACCCGGATCCTCTCCTCGGACTACCATCGAGAGCCTCGGCGCGGCGTAGGTGTCGATCGTTGCGCCTTCGCGCTCGACGCCGACCCATCGACGTCCCATCTTATGAGCCACGGCTGCGGTCGTGCCGGAACCAAGGAAGCAATCCAGTACCACATCTCCTTCGTTCGACGCGATCTGAAGAATGCGCTCGATCAAGTGCTCGGGTTTGGGTGTCGCGAAGGGGGATACGGCGGAGAAGAGCCGAACAATTTCCGACTTCGCCGTCCCGGTCGTGCCAACCTCTTCATGGGGCCAGATTGTGATTGGCACCAGTCCGGAAGGCACCTCGGACAAGAAGCCCTTGATGGCGGGCATCGAGTCGCCACTTCTCCCGAACCACACGCGCCCATCGGCGACGAGTCCGTCGAATCGCTCACGCACGTACAGCCAGCACCGACCTGGCGGTGGGTTTACCGTGCGGCCCGATGGCAGGGTCAGCTCGTAGAACTGCGCAGCCCGTCGACCGACGCCTGCCTTGGCATGAGGCGGGAGCGCCTTCCATGGCCCGCGTGGGTCATTGTCTGGATTTCGGTACCGACCTATCTGTTCAGCCGTCGGCGGTAGTAGGTTGCGCGCGCTAGCCCAAGCTGCGCGATCTCTTGCATACAGCAACATGTAGTCGTGGACGGTGGAGATGTCCGTTCGGTTCTCCCTGGTGTACGACTTCTGCCACACAACGGTGGCGACGAAGTTATCGCGGCCGAACAGCTCATCCATCATCACCCGGCAGTACGCCACCTCGGAATCATCGAGGTGGACCCAAACGGAGCCATCAGGAGCGAGCAGCTCACGGATCTGGGCGAGTCGATCGCGCATCATCGTCAGCCAGACCGAGTGCTCGAGCGCGTCGTCGTACTGGAGAAAGCTCTGCTGCGTGTTGAAGGGCGGGTCGAGGTACGCGAGCTTGACCTTGCCCAGGTACTCTGACGCGAACTCCGGCAGTCGGGCGAGGCTCCGCAGGGCGTTGAGTGCGTCGCCGCGGATGAGGAGGTTGTCCCTTGCGCGATCCGAGCTGACCTCACCGACGCTCGTCACGTCGTCCAGGAGACGGACCTCGGCGACTCGGTAGTCCGACGGCGACACCCACTCATAGCGGCCATCCTCGTGAGCAAGCAGCCGAAGGTGCTTGTTCGTCCAAGTCAGCTCCAAGCGACCCTGAAACTCACTCACACGGTTGATACCTCCTCAGCTGCAGGCGGCTGCCTGCCGAAAGCTTACCGGGCCGCGGTACGTCCGTTGCCTGGACGGCGACTGGCGTCCAACCGCGCGCACCGGCTGATCAGCGGCCGTATCGACTGCGTCGGTCAACCGACGCCAAGCTGGTCACGCGTCGTGGGAGTACCCAAACAAGTCTGCACGAGACAATCGAACCGGATCCGCCACGTCTGGAATCAGCAACTGATCTGAAAAGAATGCGACCTCCCGGCCGCGGTACCGCTCGGAGGCACTATAGGCGATGGCATAAGCAATCATCCGTTGACCATCGTAGAGGGCACGAACATCCGCGTGATCATCGTATGAAACGACCCATGGAACTGTCAATCCGCGTACGAGGCCAGCCACCTCCGTATGATCGTCGGGCCCGTAGTAACTTGCGTACAGCTTCTCCTGACCCTTTACGTAGTAGGGCGGGTCGAGGTAGACGAGGCTCTTGGCCGCGAGCTTCGGAGCAATGGTCTGAAGGAAGACCGCCCCGTCAAGATTGTATATTTCGATGCGGCTCGACCACCGACCGATGCGTTCGATGCGGCGGATAAGGTCGCGCCTATTGAAGCGGGCGTCGATCTTCCAATCCCCCGTCTGGTTCTTGCCGCCGATTATGCCGCCCGTGATGATTCCGGACCGGTTCGTCCGGTTGAGGTAGAACGTGGAGAGGGCCAAGTCGAGCGGGTCAGGCTCCGCAGCGAATTGGACGGCCCGCTGCCGCTCCCACTCGGTCACATCAAGCCTCGCGTCGCCGATAAGCTGGCACAAGGAATCCGTCTGGTCGCGGGCTGCAATCCAAAACGCGTAGACGCCACGATCGAGGTCGTTGATGTGGACCTTGCGGGTGTACTCGCCGTAGAGCAGCGTCAGGGCGACAGCCGAGCCACCGGCGTACACCTCGGCGTATTCCCCATCGAGCAGCCGGTTCGTTCGGAACAATAGAGCCAAGAAGTTGGAGAGCTTTCGCTTGCCTCCGGGGTACCGGAGCGGCGAGTAGAACGGGGCCGTGCCGACCCGTCGGCGTGCCTGTTGGGGTACGCCGTCCGGCATGGTTAGGCCCAGAGAGCTTGTACGAAGTGGCCCAGGCGGTCCCAAATCGCCTTGAGGTCGTTGCCACTGATCGTCATGCGCGGATTGTGAACGAACGCGTTGAGGTTCGTGGCGAGGGTGATGTTGTCCGCGCTCTTGACCGCCTCCCGCACGGGCATGAGGTCATCGCGCGAGAGGACCGACTTCGTCTCCATGTAGTCGGCCACGGCCGTTACCTTGTTCCGCAGGGTCTTCTCCTTGAACGGCACCGGGACCACGTGCCGACCGATGTAGTCGTCCACGCTCAGCTCGATGAAGACCCGCAGGAGCACCGAGGCCGCGTTCGGCACGTCGTTCACGTTGAGCTTACGCTTGAGCTCAAGGTAGATGTGGTTGATTCGCTCAACCGGGATGCGGATGCTGAACTCCGCCGGAATCATCTTGGTTCTCGCGTTGCTGTGGCGGCGATCCTTGGTCGCCTGCTTCTTGCCGCTCGCCTTCTCTGGAGCCTCCTCGAGCGGTGCGGTGACGTCGGTCCTTGTCGTCGCATCGGGTAGCTCGTCGTCGTTGAACCGGTTGACGTAGGCCGCCCGATCCTCCTTCGACATGAACTGGGCGACCTTCACCTTGCCGGTACCGATCTCGTCGACGAGCTTGCTCAGACCCTTCAGTACCTCGGGCTTCGGGAAGGTGGTCATGACCTTCCCATCGACGATCTCGATCCCCAACTGCGTCCGGACGTGGGGTGTCGTGAGTGCTCGCTCAAGAGTGCTGACAGGGTAGGTGCCGCGTCGGTTCCGCTCAATCGTCTGAGGGCTGACGTCGCCCTCCTTGATGACGAACTCAAGCACTTGCATGTGTGGCGCCTTCGATCCGCCGCGCGCCCGGTGGCGTGCTTTCTGCTGAGCCGTCCACTCGACGAGGCCGTAGCCGTCGCCTTGACCCTCGTGCAGCAACTCGACCCACACATCCGCGTCCTCTCGCCGAGCGTAGACGACGCAGGGCACATCGTCAGGCGCGTCGTAGTCGGAGGCGAGCGCCCGAAGCTGCACCATCTGCGCGTCCGTAAGGAACCCCTGCATCAGGTCGGGCTGCTCCAGCGCCTTGAGCGCGGCGAGCCTCCGGTTGGCGTCGAGCACGATGAAGAAGTTGTCATCGTCCGGGATGACGATGAAGCGTTGGGCGGGGCTCAGGCCATGCCGCCGAATGTGCCGGGCGAGCCCAAGCAGCTTTCCCTTCTGCTCAGCAGCGACTTCCTCGAAGGCCTCCCGTTGGCTGTCAGGCCGACCGGGGACGCGCGGGTTGTGGAGGTCCAGCCGCAGGCGGGGAAGCTCGACGTCTGCCGAGTAGGGGTAGTTGTACATGGGATTGCCCTTCACCAACTGGTTCCTGCAAGTACTGGCTGGTAGTATACCTCATCGGCGGGTAGCTCTCGAGGGCAGTCGACAATGGCTCAGGGCAGATGTAGGAGTTGGTCCAGTTGAAGCGGAAGTACACAGTCACGGGGTACGAGGCGATCACGCCGTTCAGGCTCTACCGCCAGGACGTGCAGGACATTCACACAGTCGTCACCTCGGTCTCAACGTTGGTTCGTATCGAGACGGAGGACTACACGGACATCAAGACCGTCGAGGAGCTGGCCTCCACTTCGGCATCCGCCAACCGGTCGATCGAGGGGTTCGACATCATTGGAAGCAAACGGGGCCGGGCACGCATCCGAGTCAGTGTCAACCGCAGGGCCGGCATGGTCGTGCTTGCCGACGACTCGGCGGACCTCGTCGGCGCGCAAGAGAAAATCAAGCGGATCATGTGGCGGCATGCAGCCGTGATCGCGTTGGCGAGCACCTGGCCTTTCTTCGCGATCCTGATGGGGATCGCTGCGGCCATCGTCGCACTCCAGGGCGAGTTGATAGTCAGCGCAGCGATGCTCGTTTGCGCGCTCGCCCTAGGGGTCCTTGGCTGGCACCTCGGGCGGTCCCGATTCACCCGGATCTACCTCATGGACGAGCAAGATGTAGCGGGGTTCCTGGGACGGAACCGGGACATCCTGTTGATGCTGATCGGGACAGGGCTCGGGCTCTTGATCCCGATCTTCGTAGCCGTCGTTCGCAACATGATGCAGGCATGGAGCACCTGAACCAAGGGCGCGGCGCGCAGGCGGTCGGTGCGACGATAGGAAGGAGAGACACTCATGGCCCTGATCCACTTCCTGCTTGTCTACGACCACGCGGCCGGGCATCTACTGAGCCGCGACGAGTTCCGAAACGGCGACGAGGCCGCGGAGGCTTACTCGGACATGGAGCAGGAGCACCGCGGGGACCGCCACCTCGATATCGTCCTGGTCGGCGCCGACTCCATCGAGACAATCATGCGGACGCACGGCAACTACTTCCGCGATGAGTCCGAGCCCGTTTACCTGCCGACCACGGTCGGCTGAGGCCGCCAGAACCCCCCGAGCAGCCCTGCCTAGCTGCGACTGATCGCCGCGGTCGAGTCGTCCACGAACTCACGGCTCAGCACTCGCCCGCCCTTGGTCTGCTGAACTCCGCTCACGATGTTCGTGCCCTCAAGGGGCGCACCCGTCACGTAGTACGGACCCGACGATCCTCAACGCCGACGTCGCGGCGAGCTTCCTCGTCGGGTGGGGCGAGACCAATCAGACGCACGTCCTGGAGATCCGCATGGTGGACGAAGACGGGAACGATGTCCTCAAGATCGAGGCCGAGATGACCCCAGGGCGTCCT
>JALZJE010000309.1 GCA_030859955.1 Chloroflexota bacterium
GGTGCAGCCGGCGTGATAGATGCCCTTGTGACGTGGCAGGCACTGACGGGGTTCGCCCCGTCGGTCTAGCCGGGACAGTGCAAACGGCCCCGCTTCGGCGGGGCCGTTTCGATTCCCGGTCGGGAGCCTGGCATGGACGCTGCCTATGACGCCTCCCTGAGAAAGGCCTCAAGTACCCGCAGGTCGTGCTCCCAGAAGATCGTGACGCCGGACTCCTGGGCCGCGATCAAGTTGTTCAGCCCGAAGACCCCGGCCAGGACGGCTGCCGGGATGGCCCGAGCGCCAAGGTCGCGTCGCCAATGCTGCGCCTTCCCGCCGGTCTCGCGGTTCAGGCGCTTCACGCTGTTCACGGCACTGTTGCTCACCTTGCACTCGATGAGCAGGAGACGGCCGTCGCGCAGGCCCACGGGGACATCCGCACGGGTGCCGACCACGAGCGCTTCGCGCGAGAACTCGCCGGGTGCCAGCCCGGCGCCTGTCACGTCGATGGGGCGGGCGCGCACTTCGC
Organism: Chloroflexota bacterium; assembly: GCA_030859955.1. Taxonomy (GTDB): domain Bacteria; phylum Chloroflexota; class Limnocylindria; order QHBO01; family QHBO01; genus JACDBZ01. The sequence continues at coordinate 509 of JALZJE010000309.1, forward strand.
TGAAGCCGTTCCGCTCGAGCAGTGAGCGAACCGCGGCTTCCTGTCGCGCGGAGCTCTCGCTGCGGCGTCCCATGGCGATCTCCTGGATGGCCTTGAGCCCAGCGGTCCAACGCAGGGCCGTATCGCGTTCTTGGTCCGTCGGTCGTCGGGGCGGATCCGCATAGAGCCACGGGAAGCGCTCTGGGTCGATCGAGGCGACGATCACCCCGGCAGCCTTGCGACTGAGGTCCGGATCGAGTCGGCGACGGGAAGCGATGCGCGTCTCGGCGAGTGTGTCGAGGTCATCGCCGCTGATCGGAGGGCCGCCGAGATAGCGAGCGATCGACAGCAAGTGTGGCGCCTCAGCCAGGGCGGCGCCCGTTCCGAAGTCAAGCAGATCGTGCGTGGCATCGAACAGCGCGCGAACCAGATCGCGGTTCGCCGCCGATGCCTGTCGGTAGCGGGCGCCGCCTTCCATGCCTCGTTGCGCGATGAACGCGGCCACCGCCTCCCGTCTTCGCTCCTCCAGCTCTTCCATGCTGGCGATCGGTGGCTGGAGGAACCTGCGCGCCACCTACGCTTCGAGGAATGCAGCCGGGATCAGCAGGGCTTCCATCTCCCCTGGCTCGAACTTCTCCAGACCACCCTGGTACGTCCGCCCTCCGCCGCGATAGGAAGCGGCGGCGCCATTCAGGTAGTCCACGAGGGCGGCTAGTCGGTCCGGCGACATCGGCCTGCTGGGATAGATGCCGTGCGCGATGTTGATCACCACGAGTCCGTCTGGGTTGATGGCGAAGGCAGGAGTTCCTCTCGTCATGTACGAGGCCACGATGGGCGGTGACGCACCGAGTCCCATCCGCCACCACGGCCGGCGACGAGACGTGATGTACCGGGCGCTGATCGCGGACGGACCGCGTTCCCCGCTGCGCAGATACCGATCCAACGCGGGATGAGCGGCGCGATCCACACCGTGTGGCACATCCAGAACGACGCGCCGTTCGGACGTTTCCCGGAGCACGCTCCCGGCGCTGCGCACCTCCGCACCGCGTGTGATGGCGGGCCGGCACCAAGGTTCGAGACCCAGCTCGGCGGCCCGCGCACGCGTTAGCACGAAGAAGTCGTTGGCGCCAGTGACCACTCCCCGATGAACGCGCGCCACCTGACCCAGCGGGACCAGGCCGGCCGTCTGGATGTGGTTCCGTCCGTGAACGAGCGGCGACCAGCGATTCGCGTCCTGAAGCGCCTGGCGCGACACCAGCTGGCCCTGCCCCAATCGACCAAGCTCGAACGGATCCCCGGCCACCCTCAGGGGGACCTCCTGCGGTTCGACGCCGGCCTCGAAGCAGGTGATGACCGCTGTGGTCATGGCGTCGTCGAAAGCCACAGCCGTCGGCTCGATGAGATCCAGACCCACGGCTCCTAGCCCGTTGAGCAGGACCTTCCGAACGATCGAGCCGTAACCGACATCGAGCCACTCCGCGCTCGTCACGAAACAACCCACGTCGCCGGGTTTGGCTTGAAGTGCGGTGGCCAGGAAGAACAGCGCATGCAGCCCGGCCAGGCCCGAGACGCGATGGCCGAGACGCTCCCCCGCCGCAGCCGCCCAAACCTTCGCATCGCGGCTGAGCTCATGGTGGCGAACGTACGGTGGGTTGCCCACGTAAGCCGTGCGGCCGGCGATGACATCGGCTTCGAAGGTCGTGTAGTCAGCTTGCACGACGCTGGCCGCCTGCGCACCAACGACCGCCAAGGCGGCCCGAGTCAGTAGGGTCGCCACAGGATCAGTGTCGATCGCGATGAGCGGAAGAGATGGCTTCAAGCGCGCCGCCGCTAGCGCGAATCGACCGCTCCCACAGCCGGCGTCCACGATTCGATCTGGATCCCGTTCCAACGTCCAGCGGATCATCGGCTCGACGATCGAGGGTGGTGTGTAGAACGCTCCGACTGCCCGCCGCTCGATCGGAGACCGGAGGCCACTCAACTGCTCTCCAAGCGGATCCCCACCGGCGAATAGCTCCGCCGTTGTCCGTCGGATAGTGTCCGTTGCGACCGGACCGATCTCCGCCACGGCGTCGATCACCGCTGCCTCGGCCGACGAGAGAGGTCCCCCGATGTCCGCCGCCCCGAGAGCGACGGCCAGCGCGATCAGACGCGACTGCTGCACGCCGCTCGGAGGAGGACTGGTTAGGCGCTGCATCGAGCTCATAGTGACATGGCCTCGGACCGGGGCGAGGGTCAGGCTGGGGTCCCTCGAACCTTATCAACAACGACCGTCGTGCCAGCTCAGATGGCACGTGGCCTCCCTGAGGCCGCATGCCCTGGCGGCCTCAGCTGCCGATGCACAGTAGTCGCCATCACGCTACCCCTGCCGGCGGTATCACAGGGCCGAGCCCGCTCAGGCGGTTCCGACTTCGACAGAGCGTTTGGCTATTCAAGGCTCGCCTAGTAGGGTTCGACTGGCGGGAGCGCGAGCGCGCGGTACAGTCCCTGTCTGCAGTTCCCAGTGGGGCAAATATCGCTTGCACAGATGTATATGGGTCTGATATAGTGCCACCCGTGAAGTCTCCGCAGCGTCCCACACGGCTCGTGAAGCTCCTGTTACCGACCGACCTGGTCAGGGACATGGATCGCGCCATCCTCGCCTCGGCCGGCGGCTATCAGGACCGTAGTGAGTTCGTCACGGAGTCGGTCCACGACCGGCTCACGGAGGAGGCGGCGCTGCTTGCGGTGGCCACCGGGGAGTCGCCACCGACGCGGATCGTGGCGACTTCCGACGCTCGTTCCGGCCTGCCACCAGCGGTGCACGAGGTTGGCGCGCGGCAGCCAATCGCAGCGCCCGCCCTTGCGCCGGGTGGTCAGCTCTCCCTCGGCGAATGGCAGCGAGAGGCGACGTGCACGGTTCCTGCGCGTAGGACCGCCCAGGTCAACTTCGGCCTGCACAACCGCGACCTCCCGACCCTGTGGACTTTGAACCGCCTCGCAACCATGACGTCTCACGAGCCCGTCACCTGGAAGCGCTTCATCGTCTCTGCCCGTCAGGAGGGAGCCGGCATCGGGGAGCGCCTACGGCTGCACGACCTGGAACGAGCGACGCCGATCGCCGTCGGCATCGGCTTCCCCAAGCCGGGGGTAAAGAAGGAACAGTCGCTCGACCGCTTCATAGCGGCCATGATCGGATCGCAGGGCCGGGCTGACGGGCCCATCTTTGCTTTGGCACTGGCTGATTTCGCCGATGCAGATTGTCAGGCGATCGCGCCAACCGACGCCGGCCTCGCGGTGCTCGGCGACATGATCGATCAGGGCCTTGGCACGGCTTTGCCGCAGCCGCAGGTCGTCTTCGAGCGTTGGTGGCGACACCTTGCAGAGTGGGCTCCAGCGGAGCGAGCCGCCTGGCACAAGGTCCTCAGAGTCGTCGCGATCAACCCCGATCGTGAGGCACTCGTCTCCCACTTCCCCGAGTGGCGGGGGCACACAGCAACTACCAACACAGTGGGCTTCATCTCTCGCTCTCGCGAGTGGGGCCTCGTCCAGCCCCAGATGATCGAAGGGCGCTACCAGCTGACCGATTCCGGTTCAGCTGTCGCTAAGGAGGGATAAGTCGCATGGATGCCATTGTAGACGCGGCGCTCAATGCCCGGACCGTCAGGGATATTGAGAGACTGGAAGAGTTGCTGCTCAGAGCGTTGGGCGGGGAATACGTCCGTTTCCTTGGTGATCAGGAAGCGAATTGGTCGTCAATCTCCAGCTCGGCCGACGCGACGTCTGTCATCTTCGAGCGCGCCACCAATATGTTCGACGCGAACATCGAGCTGGAAGCGGAGCGGTTGCAAGACTTCGGCTGCCGCTCCCCCGCCCAGGCCGCACACGCGTTCTTCGGGGTACCCCGCGGCGGCGTGGGCGAGATGACTCAGGGCCAGCGCGAGAAGTTGGCTCCGCGGTCGCACATCACCCTGCTGGACTCCGATGACCCTGTACGCCGCCCGACCGTTGCTTTCCGGGACCGCGGCATAGGCATGACCGCGACCGAGGTCCCGGACACGATCCTCTCCCTCCAGAAGTCGAACAAGCTGCGCAAGCCCTACACACACGGCATCTTCGGCAAGGGCGGCTCGTCGGCATCGGCGTTCAGCGAGGCCACAGTGGTCATCACCCGTAGGCAGCCGACGCTATTGAAGACGGCGGATGAAGACCGCATCACCGTTGCCGTGGTGCGCGAGGCCGACGCGGTCGATGTCGGTCTACCATTTTACCGCTACCTCGTGAATGCCGATGAGCGGCCGTACTCAGTGCCGGCGAAGTCGCATTCTGACTTCGAGCCGGGAACATACGTGGCTCACATCAATTACCTCGCCGGCAAGATGGGCGTTCAGAACTGGACGAACGAGGAATCCGTCTACGCCTACGCTGAGACCCTCCTGTTCGAACCGACCCTGCCGTACCTGCTCGAGGATGGGCGCTCCAACAAGGCGAACGTCCGGCCGGCCGAGAGGGGTGCATCGGTGCTGTCCGGACTCGGCCAGCGCCTTGAGTCCCTAAAGGCCGGCGACGGCACCATCCTTGGCCGCAGCCGTTGGCAGGCGATCTCCGTATCCCATGTGGGTGACGTGCGTATGCGCTGGTGGCTGTTCGAGGATCTTGACAAGCGCCGGACGCGTACCGCAAAGGGCTTCGTGGCGATCTTCACGACGAACGGCCAGATCCACCACGCGTGGGATGGTCAGAAGCTGCAGCAAATGGTCGAGAACCGTCGCCGCGTCGGGCAGAGGCTCTTTGCTCAGATCGACTGCGACAACATCGAGCTGAAGACACGCTACAAGGTCTTCGACAGCTTCCGCGCTCAGATCCGCCGCGGCCCCGAGGGCCGCGCCCTTGAGGAGTCGGTGGCCGATGCGCTCGCTCACGATGCCGACCTCGACGAGTTCGAGTCGCACTTCGTGAAAGTGGCGCTGGCCTCAAGCGCGCAGAACATCACCGCCAGTTTCCGCAAGCGACTGAACCGCGCCCTGCGCACGAAGGTCCCCGGTTTGGCGACTGCCACAGGCGGGGGGAAGGGCCCGAAACCGCCGAAGCCGAAGGACCAGGCCGATTTGTACGCCGAGCCGACCTCGATGACGGGGCCCGAGGAGACGACCCTGCTCATCGGCGGCCGTGCCACCGTGTACATGGAGATCAATGGCATCGACGGGTTCGTACCAGAACGAGGCGAGATCACACTGGAGGGCCGGCTGACGACGGACCCTTCCCTGAGCGTCGGCGATCTACGCAAGGGTCGGCTGAGGCTGAGCCTGGCGGCGTCGGCCGAGATGCCGGAAGGGCCGGTCGACGTCGACGTGGCCCTGACCTGGGTGCGCAGTAACGGCGGCCTCGGCCGGATAGCCTGGCCGATACGGATCAACGTGGTCAATGCGATTGATCCCAAACCGACGGCAGAACCGAAGGGCGGCGGGATGGGTCCGACCAAGAACAGCGGAGACGTGGCGTTCATCTGGGTCGCCGGCCGAGACCAAGGCTGGGACGACACGGTCGTCGGTGAGCTTCAGGACCTCAAGGGCGACGATCTAGCAACGCAGCGGGGCGAGGTGTACTCGGACTTGAAAGGCGTGGAAGAACTCATCCCGACGATCGTTCTGAACAAAGACTTCACCGACTGGGCCGGCTACAAGCGTACTATCGCCAAGGGGGCCAGTGATGCCACCCTCGATACGCGCAGCGAACGCTACGGCCTTGCGGTGGGCATCATCGTGGCCAATCTGACACTCGAAGAGCGGAAGCTGACCCGCAAGCACGACGCTTGGGAAGCGAAACGGAACGGCAGCGACGAGCCACCGACACCGATGAAGCCAGAGCAGATGCAGCGTGCCCTGACAGAGGCCGCCAGGGGTGTCGTAGCTTTGATGCCGGACTTTGATGCCCTCACCGTTGAGTTGGACGGCATGGACGCACAGCAAAGACCTAGCGTAGACCTCGGGCCGGTAGTCTGAAGCTGCCCCGCTTTCGAGCGCAGGTGGCTTCGACGACCTGGCCGTCGGTACGCCCTATGAGGATTACAAAAGAATCAGCGCGACTGCGGGTGCACATTCTCCACGGCCGGCTGAACTGGCGGTGGGGTGCGCTTCGAGGACTACGTGGGGTCACATGGCGGCCGCGTTCACGTCATCTGCGGCACGCCTCGCCGGCTGGGGGCGGCGGGCAACCAGTTCTGGAGCCAGGACAACCGAGCATCCTCGATGTGGCGGTCGCACGACCACTAAGGCTGGTCGCTGTCAGGCGGCTGGTCGAACTCCGAGAACCCCAGCGGAGCACGGCCCAACTACCGGGATTGAGCCCGGCGTCTGATTGGGAGCGCGGCCTCAGACCTCTCGTCATTCGGCGGACCCGGTCCAGCCGAGCAGCACAGAGGTCTGGATGCTCGCTCGTGCGGCGAGGTAGTCTCTTCACGACCTGACGCCAGGTCGCCCGATACAATGCGGTGTCACGTGCGCCCGTAGCTCAGCGGATAGAGCGTCTGCCTCCGGAGCAGAAGGTCGTGGGTTCGAGTCCCGCCGGGCGCGCCATGTCGCCAACTGACCGA
>JALZJE010000358.1 GCA_030859955.1 Chloroflexota bacterium
GGATGAGGTCGGTCGAGGCGGCCATCACCGTCTCGATGTCCTTGTAGGCCATGGGCGCCTCCTCGGCGGCCGTCTTCGGGTCGCCGGAGTGCAGCATCACGCCCAGACGCGCCATCTCATCGAAGAGCTGGCGGCTGGTCATTGCCCTGCGCGCCGCGGTGCGGCTCATGGCCCGACCGGCGCCGTGCTGGCAGGTCTGGAACGAGTCGGCGTTGCCCAGACCCTCTGCCACGTACGAAGCCGTGCCCATGGAGCCCGGGATGAGCACGGTCTCACCGACCCGCGCACGCACGGCGCCCTTGCGGTGGACGATGCCGTTCTGGCCGAAGTGGTTCTCCCAGGCGGCGTAGTTGTGGTGCACATCGACCAGGCGCGTGAAGCTGCCCAGTCGCGTGTGCATGGAGAAGGCCGCCTCGACCTGGTCGAGCATGCGCGAGCGGTTCACCTCCGCGAAACGCAGCGCGAAGCTCATGGCCGCCCAGTACCCGGCGTGGCCGTCCGTGCCGACCGGCAGGTAGGCCAGCTCCGGATCCGGCAGGTCCGAGTGCCAAAGCCGGTTCTCGTGCAGCGCGCGCTTGTGGAACGCGTCGCAGATGGTCTTGCCCAGGCTGCGCGAGCCCGAGTGCAGCATCACGAAGACGCGGCCCTCCTCGTCGGCCTGCACCTCCAGGAAGTGGTTGCCCGAGCCCAGCGTGCCGAGCTGGCCGACGGCGCGCTCCAGCCAGGCCGGCTCGATCGACTCCGGGACCGGCAGCCCGATCTCCGCCAGCGCGGCCTCGCGGTCGACCTTGGTGGACTGGCTGGCGGTACCGGTCGGCACCCGGCGGGCGATCTCGGCCAGGGTGCGGTCGAGCTCCTCGCGGGACATGCTCTGGGTGGTGAGATCCGTCTCCGCCAGCGCCACGCCGCAACCGATGTCCACGCCGATGGCATAGGGCACCACCGCGCGCTCCGCGAAGAGCACGCCCCCGATGGGCATGCCGTAGCCCGCGTGCGCGTCGGGCATGAGTGCCACATGGCGCAGGGCGAACGGCAGGTTCGACAGGTTGGTCGCCTGGCTGAGCGTCCGCTCGTCCATGTCAGGCACCCAACTGACGATGGGCACCCGACCCGGCTCGATCGTGGTGGGCAGAGCGGCGGTGCCGGATGCCGACTGAGGGCTCACCGCGCGATCTCGATCACGTCCGTGTCCTGCACTGTGTGATCGAGGCCGACACGCTGGCCAGTGTCATGGGGCCGTAGGGTACACGTCTCCGCGCCGTCACTTGACGTGGCCAACAGAATCTGCGCTGATGGCTCGGCTCAACTGCTGCGTCGGAATCGTCGTCGTCGCCGCGTTGCTGGTCGGTTGCGCTTCAATGCCACCGGCTAGCAGCCCGTCCGCGCCCGAAAGCGCATCCGCGGCGTCTTCTGCCACGACACCGTCTGGCCGAAATCGGCAATCAGAGGCGCCGAACGCACTTGCGCCTCTGGTTCAATCGCAGTCTGGAGCGCGCCCAAAAACGAAGTCGTCGAGGACCGGCAGGCGTCGCTTTCCACGCCCGAGCAGTTGGCGAGTAGGGCTCATGCACAAGGCGTGCAGGAGTTCCGGGTCAGGCGTCTCTTCTGGACCCAACGCGGGAAATGGCAGCGTAACCGGCCTGCTGCCATCCGCCGCGGGCCACGATGCCGCAAGAGTGCGCGAGCACACCAGGTAGCCGTGATTGACGAGTATCGCGATCTCCGCATCGCTAAAGGAGTCGAGGTCAGTCCGGATGAGCCCGATGCGAGCGGCGACCTCTCTTGAGTAGGCTGGGATAGCTCCCACGGCAGTGGCGGTCTCGGGCACCTGCGCACCAGCCCATTCGCCTTCGCGAATAGACCACGCAACTCCCGCTGGAGCATCGCGGGCGAAGCGCTCAGTGAGCCAGCGCCGGGAGAGGGTCCGACCACGATGATCGGACACTTGGGCATAGCGGAGGAAGCTGCGGACGCCGCCGCCCCGCCAGCCGGCGTCAAACTTGCCGCCGCCATCGGATACCAAGATGCAGGCTGCGCGCTTGATTACGGCCTCCACACCGGTGTTGTCTATCAGGCCGCCGTCCACTAGGAGGCCGACCCCTTCCTCCTCGCAGCCGCGTATCTCGAAGCGCATGGGCGCGAAGACGGGAGGGAAGCAAGAAGATGCGGCGACCGCGGCTGCGATCGTCCCCTGGGCCGCCACCTTTGGGGCGACGGAGATTAGTGGCGATGGTCCGGTGGCCGCGACGGTCACACCGGTATCGGCATAGCCAAGTCTCGTGCGGCTGAATATCCAGTATCTCCCCGAGACGATGTCGGCGGCACCGAATACGAAATCTACATCGGTGGGCAGCGCCTCCAGGCGCTTGCCGCCCAGCCCGAGCGCCTGATCAAGCGTGCCGGCCAGGACATCGGCCGCCTTCGGCCCGAACGGGTTCGCCCGCGCCCGGAACGCATCACTCCGCAGGTCGCGACCCGCGTGCCGGCAGAATGGCTCCAGGATGGTTCTGCGCCACGACCCACCAGGGAGCGGCCACCCATCGGCGATTTGGCCCTGTACGAATCCAGCCAGGATGCTGCCGCCGGAGACGGCGCTGATCGTACCTACTTGCGGTAGGATGCCGACTTCGTTGAGTCGGGTCAGCCCCCCAAGATGGAACAGCGCAGCCCGCCAACCCCCGCCGGAAAGACATAGCGCCGTTCCTGCGCGTGCCGCGGCTCCCGGCGTGTCGCCGGCGGAGGGGCTGAAGTCGAACTCAACCTGGACCGCAGTCGCCATCGGGTCCGACTCGGCAGCTCAGCGC
>JALZJE010000031.1 GCA_030859955.1 Chloroflexota bacterium
CCCGTGGCGTTCGGTCGCCCGGTACACTCCGCGGCACGGGGGCGACGGCGAGGAGGGACCATGGACACGACGCGTCGCACCGATCGCGCGGCACGGCTGCTCGTCGCGCTGGCGGGCGTCTTGTTGCTGGTGAGGGCGATCTTCCTGGCGGCCGACACCATGACCGTCCCGAGCGACCCCTCCCACCTCCGCCGCGAACCGGATGAAGCGCACGAGTCCGGTCGGTGATCGGCCCGGACACGTTCGAGGGGCCGCGTGTCCGAGTCGCATGATGCGCCGGTGAGCAAGGCCGCGAGCGACGGGATCCTGAGCGCGATCGGCGGGACGGCGCTCATCGAGCTGCGCCAGGTGGTCCCGTCCGATGCCGGCCGCGTCTTCGTCAAGGTCGAGTCGAGCAATCCCACCGGGTCGATGAAGGACCGCATGGCGCTCGCTGGCGTGGAGGCCGCCGAGTCCGAAGGCCAGCTGGCTACCGGTCAGCCTGTGGTGGAGTACACGGGCGGCTCGACGGGAACATCCCTGGCGCTCGTGTGCGCCGCCAAGCGGCATCCGCTCTTCATCGTCTACTCGGACGCGTTCAGCGACGATAAGGCGGGCCATATGGCGGCGCTCGGCGCGCGCATCACCATGGTCCGCAGTCAAGGTCTGGGTATCACCGAGCGTCTGATCAAGACGATGATCGAGACGGCGCGCCGGATCGGCGAACGCGAGGGAGCCTGGTGGTTCGATCAGCTCCGCAACGAGGCGTGCGGACGGGGCTTCGAGCAGATGGGTAAGGAGATCTGGACCGACACAGGCGGGCGGATCGACGCCTTCGTGCATAGCGTCGGCACCGCGCACTCCACGATGGGTGTTTCGCGGGCGCTGCGGCGCCATACGACGGGGCCCCTCATCGTGGCCGTGGAGCCCGAAGAGTCGCCGATCCTCTCGCAGGGGCGGACAGGAGCGCATCACATCGAGGGCATCGGCATCGGCTTCGTCCCTCCGCTCTGGGACCGCTCGCTGGTGGACGAGATCGACGCCGTCTCGACGGAAGAGGCCATGCTGATGGCCCGTCGGCTGGCGGCGGAAGAGGCGCTCTTCGCGGGGACCTCGACGGGCGCGAACGTGGTCGCCGCGAACCGGCTGGCACGACGCCTCGGCCCTGGCTCCACGACCGTCACGATCGCCGTCGACGCCGGAGCCAAGTACCTTTCCACGGATCTCTTCGGCGCACCTGGATCGAGGCGCGTGGAGCAGTGGGTGGAGCTTGCCGAGGAGCCGGACCCGGCCGGTAGCTGACCGAGTTGCCGGGCGTCATCCCCCGCGGAGCCGGAGCACCTCGGGCGCCGCATCGCCGCACGACCACTACCATCTCCGACATGTTCAGTGGGATCGTTTCGCCCGGCACGGTCACCGGCCGCGAGGATGACGGCGCTGCCCACCGCCTCAGCATCGGTGCGGTCGCCCTCGAGGGCCTGGTCGAGTTGGGCGAGAGCGTGGCGGTCAACGGAGTCTGCCTCACCGTCGCCGCGCACCACGACGGCCGGATGACCGTCGATCTCATGCCCGAGACCCTCCGCCGCTCGAACCTCGGGCAGCTCGTCAACGGGGCACGAGTGAACGTCGAGCGATCGCTTCGGGTCGGCGACCGCATCGGCGGGCACTTCGTCCAGGGCCACATCGACGGGGTGGCCGAAGTCGTCGGCGTTCGCCTAGAGGACGAGGCGCGCGTGGTCCACTTCCGCCTCGGCGACACAGGTCTCGCCCGATACATCGTGGATAAGGGTTTCGTGTCGGTCGACGGGATCAGCCTGACCGTGGTCCAGGCCCTCGCTGACGGCTTCAGCGTGTCGCTGGTCAAGACCACGCTTGACCTGACGACGCTGGGCCAGGCCAGGGTCGGCTACGTCGCCAACATCGAGGTCGACCTCTTCGCCCGCTACCTGGTCGATCGCCCGTCCGCCCCGAATCTCGCCGAGGTGTTGGCCACGCCGACAGGAACCTGACGCGGCATGTCAGGGACCGTCGGTATCGTGCGCGCATGAACGACCACCACGACCACTCGGGCCCGGCCCGCCTGGCGCCCTTCCTCGCCCAGTGGGACTACATGCAGGGCGTGCTCTATGAACGCCTCGAGGGCTTGACCGACGAGGAGTACCTCTGGCAACCGGTCGAGCGGATGCTCAGCGTTCGCCTGGTCGATGGCCGGCCGATGCCGGACGCCTTGGGCATGGAGCCGTCCGGCGCGGAAGCTCTGCCGCGCACCATTGCCTGGTCGATCGGGCACCTGGGTGACGGAAGCTGGCATCGAGCCGACTATCTCGTGGGCGAGCACAGGCTCCAGCCGGGCGACCTGACTTGGCCGATGACCGCGGCCGAGGGCATCGCGTTCATGAAGGAAGGCCTCTCGCGCTGGCGCAACGGGCTCGACCAGATGACCGATGAGGACCTCGACACCGTGGGTCGCAGCGCGTTCCCATGGGGCCTCGATCCCGAGCTGCCGCTCATCGAGATCGTCTGGTGGGTCAACAAGGAGCTGCTCTACCACGCCGGCGAGATCTGGCTGCTCCGCGACATGTACGCAGTCCATGGCGGGCGACCGACGGGCGGTATGTAAGCCGAGGCGGTGCGCCCTCAGCCGGCGGTCCCGAAGGTCGCGCGACCGGCCGGTCGATAGGTCTGGAGCGTCACGCCGGACGGCGTCGACCGCGACTCGACCAGCGTCAGGTCATGCGTCTGGCC
>JALZJE010000044.1 GCA_030859955.1 Chloroflexota bacterium
TTCGGCTACCGCGCTGCCGGGGAGGTGGTCGAGAGCCGAGCCGACGGCGTAACGGTTGGGGCCCGTGTGTACGGCGCATGGCGCCACACCGAGCTCACGGCATTGGCGGGCGAGTACGCCGCGTCCCACCTGTTGCCGGGTGGTTTGAGCTGGGACGATGGCGTCGACTTCGCGCAGATGGGGCCGATCTGCGTCAACGCCGTCGCCTTCGGAGAGAACGAGCACGCCGGGGCGCCGGCCGTGATCTTCGGCGCCGGCGTGGTCGGCATCATCACCGCCCAGATCGCGCGTGCATCCGGCGCGGATCCGGTGTACGTCGTCGACCGCCTGCCCAGCCGCCTGGCGATCGTCGCCGAGCTTGGTATGACGCCGGTGGGGGCCGCCGTGGGCAGCGACGTGGCGGCGGAGCTCAAGTCGCGTCACGGCAGCGAAGGGATTCCCGTGGCCTGGGAGGCGACGGGTTCGACGCGCGCACTGCACGAGGCCATTCGCGTCGTGCGCCGTCGCGGCAACGTCGTGGCCCTGGGCTTCTACCAGGGCGAGGCTGCGGGCCTGCTGCTCGGCGACGAATTTCACCATAACGGCATCCGCATCACCTGCGGGCAGATCGGCAACGTGCATCCCACGCACACGTGGGATACGCTGCGCGCCAGGATCCTGGAGCTCGCAATGAGCGGTGCCGTGACGCTTGGGGGGTTGCCTCGCCTGACATTGCCCATCGAGCAGGCCGATGCGGCCTTCACGGCACTGACGCGTCCGGGGGAGGTGCTGCAGGTGTCGCTGACCTACGAGGCGCCGACGGCATGAGCACCGCGAACGCCGCAATGCCGCCCACGAATTCCCAGCCATGACCCGGTAGCGAGGAGACACCACGCCATGCACGGACAGACTCGGTATCGGATCTCGGCGGCCGCCGCGGTGATCGTCACACTCTCGCTCTCCGCGTGCTTCGGCGGAGCTCGAGATGACTCAGGTGGAACCGACAGCAATGCCATCAGCATGTGGATGTTCGCGCAGGGAGACGACGAGGCCGCGATCTACGCCATCGAGGAGGCGTTCGAGGCAGCGAACGACGGCAAGGACCTCGAGATCGTGGTGTACCCCGAGGAGGAGTACGTCACCAAGGTCAACACCTCGCTGGTGGCCGGCAACCCTCCCGACGTGGCGATCATCGAGAGCGACGACTGGATGAAGGCGGGTTACGTCGTCGAGCTGACCGATAAGCTCGCCGACTGGGGAGTCAGCATCGACGACTACAACCCCGGCGGCCTGTCGCGTGGTGCGCTCGAGAACGATCCAGCCAACGGGGTGTATGGCATCGGGACGTTCCTGGGAGGGAACGTCCTCGTCTACAACAAGGCGATGTTCGACGAGGCCGGTGTGCCGTATCCATCTGCCGAAGAGTCGATGACCTTCGCCGAATACGCCGATGTGTGCCGTGAGCTCGCCCAGCCGAACGAGGACCCCACGCAGACCGTCTACGGCTGCACCATGCCATCCGACATCGCGTTCGGCTTCTACCCGATCCACGGGGAGGATGGCCGCACGGCAGTGGGCAACATGAACGCTCCCGAGCTGGCCGATGCCTTTGACATCGGCGCTGCCCTCATCAACGAGGGGCTGGCGCCGGGATCGAGCGTCCTCGACACCATCTCGACGAGCGACCTCTTCGCTCAGAACCAGATCGCAATCACCTGGAGCGACTTCAGCGCGGTGCCCACGTACCAGGAGGCCGACATCGAGTTCGGCATGGCCCCCTTCTTCGTCGTCGAGGGCCAGGACGACTTCGTCGACACCTGGACCGCGCCGTGGGGCACATTCACCGACAGCCCGCATCCGGACGACGCGCTCCTGCTCCTTGAGTTCATCGCCACCGAGGGACAGCGAATCCAGATGCAGGCCACCGCCGATCCGCCTCTCTCCACGGAGGTGGCAGAGGAGCAGGGCTTCGGCGAGGACGACCCGGTCAAGCAGGAGTTTCTGGGCGTGCTGGAGAACGCGCGCGCGCTGGTCTTCGCCCCGCCCGGTGAGGAAAACTGGGATCCGGTGGAAGTGATGCGGCGCCTGACCGTGGACGGCGACCCCGCGGCGCAACCGATCCTGGACGAGATGGCGGCGCTGGCGCAGGAGCGACTGGACGAGGTATGGGCGCGCTGGGAGACGCTCGACCGGTCCCAGTTCGAGGACCAGGTCGAGGAGGAGCAGGCCGAGGCCAGCCCCGAGGAGTAGAAGAACCCTGGAGGAGGGAGCCGATGGCCATGCAGCTCGGCGGCGACGGCGTCCGCGGTGAGCAGCTCGACGAGGCGGGCACCGCTGCCCCGATTGTCGGCGAGGCCGGGCTGTCAAAGGGGAGATGGAAGCCCACCGGCCCAGCCTCACGCTCGGAGGAGCGGGCGGCCTACCTGTTCCTGTCGCCCTGGATCATCGGTTCCATCGCCTTCCTCCTCATCCCTCTCGGCTGGGCCGTATGGCTGAGCTTCACCGATGAGCAGCTGTTGCGGCCCGGGCAGTTCGTGGGTTTCGACAACTACGTCGAGGCGTTCACCGGGGACAGGCACTTCTATAAGTCGATCGGTGTCACGCTCACCTGGATCGTGATCGCGGTCCCGCTCTTCCTGGTGGGCGGCCTGCTCGTCGCACTCCTCCTCAACCAGAAGCTGCGTGGCATGTCGTTCTTCCGGACGCTGCTCTACGTGCCGGCGGTGCTCTCCGGCGTAGCGATCGCGGTCCTGTGGTTCACGCTCCTGAACAGTGACCTGGGAGCGGTCAACCAGATCCTGCGCTCGATCGGAATCGAGGATCCGCCGAACTGGTTCCAGGATCCCGACTTCGCGCTATGGGGCGTCGCGATCATGGGGATGTGGGGCGTCGGCACCAACGCGATCATCTACCTGGCGGGGCTGCAGAACATCCCGCCGGACCTGTACGAGGCAGCGGCCATGGACGGCGCCGGACCGTGGTCGAAGTTCCGGCACATCACCCTGCCGATGCTCTCGCCGACCATGTTCTTCCTGTTCATCGGCGAGCTCACGGCTGCCCTCGTGATCATCGGACCGGTGATCGTGATCTCCGGCGCCGGCGGGGCCGCTGGGCCCGCTGACTCGCTGCTCTTCTACATGCTGCTGCTGTACCGCCGCGGGTTCGTGGAGGGCCAGCTGGGCTATGCGGCGGCGCTGGCGTGGATCCTGACCGTCATCGGCCTCGTCCTGGTGTGGCTCACGTTCAAGCTCGAGAAGCGCTTCGTGTTCTACCAGGCATGAGGAGGATCAGCTGGTGACCGAGCTGGCGAGGCCCGGCCGGAACCGTCCCGGTCGGCTTGCCCGGCTGACCCCACAGCGGCTGGCGCACGCACTGTTCGTGTACGCGTGCCTTCTGGCGCTGACCGCGTTCATCATCCTGCCGCTCGGCTGGATGCTGACCGCTGCCCTCAAGCCCAACAATGTGCCGGTCTTCACCTTCCCGGCCGAATGGTTTCCGACCGAGTACTTCAACTTCGGGACGTTCGTGGAGGCCCTGACCCAGCCCCGGGAGCCCTACGCCCGGTATGCGCTCAACAGCCTCATCCTCGCCACGGTCAACATCATCGGAGCGGTCCTGTCCAATTCGCTCATCGCCTACGCCTTCGCGCGCCTCCAGTTCCGAGGCAAGAACGTCCTGTTCGCCGCCGTCCTGGCGACCATGCTGCTGCCCGCTCCGGTCCTGCTCATCCCGCAATTCCTGCTCTTCTTCAACATCGGCTGGTACGGCACCCAGGATGGCTTCCCGGCCGGCTATCTGCCACTCACCGTCCCCGCATTCACCGGCAACGCCTTCTTCATCTTCCTGCTGCGCCAATACATGCGAACGATCCCAAAGGAGCTGGACGAGGCGGCGCGCATCGACGGCGCTGGCCACTGGACGATCTACACGCGGATCATCCTGCCGCTCTCGGTCCCGGCTCTGCTCGTGGTGGCCGTCTTCACGTTCCTGGGCGTCTGGAACGACTTCTTCGGGCCGCTCCTCTACCTGGATGATCCACAGTGGTTCACGGTGCCGCTGGCACTCGCTCGCGAGGTGACGACCGTCGGAACGGAGTGGAACATCGTCATGGCCGCCACGCTGGTGGCGATGCTCCCGCCCCTGCTGATCTATGCCTTCAGTCAGAATAAGCTGATGGGCGGCATCGCCTCGGTTGGTATTCGTGGCTGAAAGGAGCGGCGCGTGAAATTCGGGCTCGAGATCAACGAGTTCAACTGGTCGGGCGGACCGGCCGAGATGGGTCAGCACCTGGCCGACATCGGGCGGCGGGCGGAGGATGCGGGATTCGACTCGATCTGGGTCTGGGATCACTTCATCCAGTTGCGCCGATGGCAGGATCCGATCCTGGAGGGATGGTTGATGCTGGCCTTTCTGGCCGCGGCCACGAAGCGCATCAAGCTCGGCACACTGGTCACCGGGGTGACCTACCGTCATCCGGCCGTGTTGGTCAAGCAGGCCTCCACGCTCGATGTGCTTTCGGGCGGCCGGTCCTACTTCGGCGTTGGCGCCGCCTGGAACGAGCGCGAGCACGCGGCGTTCGGCGTTCGCTTCCCGCCGATTGCCGAGCGGTTTCGAATGCTCGAGGACCTGCTCAGGATTGCTCGCCGGGCATGGGACGGCGAGACCGGGGCCTTCGAGGGAGCAATCACCCGCCTGGCCGAGCAGATGGACAATCCGCCGCCGGTCCAGCGGCCGCATCCACCGATCCTCATCGGCGGCGGGGGCGAGAAGAAGACGCTGAAGCTGGTCGCGAAGTACGGGGATGCCACGCACCAGACGACATCGGATCCGGCCGTGATGCGTCACAAGATGGACATCCTGCGACGTCATTGCGAGGCCGAGAGTCGCGACCCCGACGAGATCGAGCGATTCTGCGGCCTGAACCTGAAGCCGGAGGCCGGCCAGGCTGGGCCGATCGCCGATGCAGACACGTTGCTCCAGCGGACACGCTCCCTGGAGGAGGCTGGTTCGCAGGGCGTCTTCATCGTCCTGCCTGACATAGCCGACAGCGACTCGATCGAGCGGTACGGTGCCGAGGTGATCGCCGCCAGCCGTTGACGGCGGCGCGCCCTTCCAGCTCGAGCAGGTGGCGTTTGGCCGGCAACCCGCCGCCGTAACCGCCGAGGCCGCCACCGGCCGCGATAACCCGGTGGCACGGAACAATGATCGCTACGCGGTTCGAGCCGTTCGCGCGCCCCACCGCGCGGTACGCGGCTCCCGCGTCCACCCTCTCCGCGAGCTGGCGGTAGCTGATCGTCTCGCCGTACGGGATTCGCAGCAGCTCGCTCCAGACGCGTTCCTGGAAGCTGCTCCCGGGGATGTCGAGTGGCAGGTCGAACTCGTGGCGGGAGCCGCTGAAGTACTCGTCCAGCTGCAGTGCGAGGCGGTCGAGCAGCGGAGATGTACCCTCCCGCGTGGGACCGATGCGACGTCGCACGGCGGCGAGCTGGGCACCGATCATGGCGCGATCGGCGAAATCGCACAGCACGATGGCATCGTCGCGGGCGCCGGCCCGCATCGGCCCGATCGGCGTGTCGATCGTTCGCATGGTGACGGTCGTTCCGCCTCGGGATGACAGCGCAGGCAGGCACGGTATCCGGCGTCGTGTGCCGCAGCCGCGTTCGGCAGGTACTCGACGTTCTTCGGCAGTGGCTTCCGAACGCGGCACGATGGACGGCAGAAGATCCCCGTCGTCCGCACGGCGGCCACGAAACGGCCGTCCCAGGCGGGGTCCGAGGCGTAAAATGCCCGTTCGATCTCATTCATGCCGATTGGAACGTCGCGAGCACGCCGGTCGTGAGATTGTCGCCGGATATTCGTCCGGTGACCCATCGTCGAGTTTCGCGCGGCGAGTTCAGGCGTTGCCAGGTGTCTGCCGCAGCACCAGGTTCACCAGGAAGGGACTGCTGCCGAGCAGCTGGTCGCCCGCGCGCACCTCGATCCGATGCCGCCCGATCTCGGCGATCCGCATCCCCTTGAGATCCGCGACGATGTTGGCGCTGGTGGCATTGGCGGGAACCTCGATTCGCAGCTGCGGAGCCTGCTGGAGGGTCGGCTTGCCGGTCGGGCTGATCATCTGAAAGGTCAGGTCGTGAGCGCCCGGCGACGCCT
>JALZJE010000317.1 GCA_030859955.1 Chloroflexota bacterium
CGGGTGCGCCGCCGCGCACAGGATCGGCGTCGGCCTTCGTCTCGGCGTTCGACCGGCCGTCCATCGAGGTGGCTTGTCGGGTCCGCGGCGTGTCGCTCATCGCATGCTCCACGGCGGAGCGCGCGGACTCGGGGAGTTTCGTGATCAAGCCTTCGAGAACCAGCAAGTGACGCTCGATTCGCGCACCATCGGCCTCATCTGAGGAGCCACCCAACGCCGAGAGCCGTTCGTACTCCCGATCGATCTCCGGCGCCATCGTGGCAGCGAGGTCCAGGCGGCCTGCATCTGCAAGTCGTCCCATCTCCTCGATCCTCTCGCCGAGCGCGTACGCGGTCAGCTCGGGATGCAGGTGACTCGGCAGGACGTCGATGCGCACCTGCTCGATGCGCTGCTTGAGCGGATACAGGAGCTCACCGGGGAGCGCCTCCTGCGAAGCGGCGAGAACGCTCGCCGCGCTGAGCGCGAATGCACAGCTCGCATACAGGCACGCGCGACCCAGCTGGCCCATGTGGCGCACCTGGCTGGCAGGAGCTGGGACTTCGATCCCCTCGCGAGCGGCCACGAAGCGGTTGACCACGTCCGATCGCAGCCGGCGTCGGAAGAGCGGATCGGGCTGGACCTGGGAGCGCAGCGCGACAAGGCATCGCTCGACGGCCTCATCGGACATGACCAGTGGGGGTCGGAGCGCGCGGTTGAAGAGGCTCATCGGCGCGACTCGCCGTCGAAGTGACGCCGCAGCGATTCGATGGCGCGAAAGGTCAAGCCACGAATGGTGCCCGCTCGGCGCCCCATGACGCGAGCCGCCTCCTCTGCGGAGAGCCCGGCGGCGTAGCGGAGTGCAATCGCCTCCTGTTGGTCGGGCGTCAGCTGCCGAATGGCCGCTCGCAGCTCTCGGGCCTCCTCATCCTGCAACCAGTGCGCTTCCAGGCCGATGCCATCGCTGGGCTCCGCGACCGAGGCGAGGGGCTGGGTGGGACGGAGCCTCCGCTGATGATCGATCACCGCGTTGCGGGCGATGCGGAACGCCCACGCCGCGAACGGGCGGCCGTTGTGCCGATAGCGCGGGAGCGCGCCGACGATCCGCTCGAACACCAGATGCGTCAGGTCCTCGGCATCCTCGCGGCGGCGTACTCGAACCGCGACATAGCGGTAGATGGGACCGACCAGTGCGTCGTAGAGACGTCCCACCGCCTCGACATCTCCGATCGCGGCGGCAATGGCCAACTCGTCGACCGTGGCATCATCGGCGAGAGAGGTCGGGACGCGCGGCGGCCGAAGGTCCCCATCGATGAAGGTCGGTCGCAGGGTGGTGGCGCTCAGATGACGATCACGCATCGATGATCGCGAGCTCCCGCCCGACCCGTTCGAAGACTTCCAGGCATATGTCCAGCTCTTCCGTCGAATGCTCGGCGGTGACTATCGTTCGGACGCGGCTCTTGTCCTCGGGCACCGTCGGGAAGCCGATCCCCATGGCGAAGACGCCCTCCTCGAAGAGCCGGTCACTGAACCGATGCGCCAGCGCGCCGGCACCGACGATCACCGGCGTGATCGGCGTTTCGCTGTTCCCGGTGTCGAAGCCCAGCTTCTCCAGCCCTGCCTTGAAGTGTCGGGTGCTTTCCCACAGCGTCTCGATGAGCTCCGGTTCCGATTCCAGCACATCGATCGCCGCCAGGCAGGCGGCCGCCACCGCCGGCGGGTGAGACGTGGAGAACAGGAACGGACGCGCCCGGTGCTCGAGGACCGTCCGCAGCGCAGCGGGTCCGGCGACGTAACCGCCCAGGACACCGATCGCCTTCGACAGGGTGCCGACCTGCACCTGCACGCGACCGTTCAGGCCGAAATGGTCGACGCTCCCCCGTCCATTCCGGCCGAGGACGCCCGACGCGTGCGCATCGTCGACCATGACGATGGCGCCGAACTCTTCCGCGGCCTCGACGATCTCCGGCAGCCTGGCGATGTCGCCGTCCATGCTGAAAACGCCGTCGGTGATGACCAGGATGGCGCGGCCGGCATCGGCCTCGCGAATCTCTCGAAGCGTGGTGCGCAGCGCTCCCATGTCGGAATGGGGAAAGACCCTGCGCTCCGCCTTGGTGAGCCGAATGCCGTCGATGATGCTCGCGTGGTTCAGCGCATCGCTGACGATCACAGCGCCCTCGGGCGCCAGGATCGGAATGACGCCAGTGTTCGCGGTGAACCCCGACTGGAAGGTGAGGACCGCCTCCGTGTGCTTGAAGGCCGCGAGCCTGGCTTCCAGCTCCTCGTGCAGGCTCATGGTGCCGGCGATCGTGCGAACCGCGCCGGATCCCGCACCGAACTGCTCCACGGCGTTGAGCGCGGCCGCCTTCAGCCTGGGGTGGGTGGTGAGGCCAAGGTAGTTGTTGGAGCTGAGCGTGATCACCTCGCGCCCGTCGATGACGCATCGGCTCTTCTGCTCGCTCTCGACCACCCGCAGTCGCCGATACAGCCCCTTGGCCTTCAGCTGCTCGATCTCGGCATCGAGAAAGGCCATCGGGTCGCGAGCTCGGGCGGTCGTATCGGACATGTCCTCGGATTATGCCCGCGGAGGGGCCCGCGGGATAGTGCTCCCGCAGGCTCCTCCGCGACACAACTCCTCCTATTTCCCACGACGTGATCCATATCGGAGCCCCGACCATCGATCCGCCCGATACCGAGTCTATGTCTCACGACATGGACCTTATTCACGCGACGATGCGCGAACCGGTCGCCACCTCCCATCAGGCGGAATATAGCTGTAAGATCTCGGCGGATTGGAGGTGGACGTCGAGACAGCGCTCATTCGGCGGAAATTGACGGTGCGCCGTCCAATGCCTGCGATCGAGATGCCCGGCGCACGCGCTGTCGGCCGGCGACCCACGCCCCCCGAGACGCCTGCTCGTGCGAGACCCAGGTGAGGATGTGACGCGGATTCGCATCCAGCGCCGCCGCACTCAGCCGCCGTCGGACGAAGTCCGCGAAAAGGGTTGGATGAGCCCGAACGATTTCACGATTTGCCGAAGTGTCAGCCGCGGCCAGCAACGCCGTCTGACGGCGTACCTTCCATCCCCGCCGCTCCGCGACGCTGGCGGCCAGACGCTCCTTGACGTTGAGACTTCCAAATAGGTCCTGTAGGTCCAACAGTTGCGTCTTGACCTCCACGATGACGAGGTTGCCAGTGGACGTCTCGAACGCGAGCAGATCGATCCGACCGCGCTCGCCCCATTCGCTGAAGCTGCCCTCCGTTTCGGTGTCGAAGCCGGCATTGCGATACGACGACGCGATGACCTCGACAATTGCGGCATGCTCCTCGTCCCCAAGTCGGACCAGAGCACCGGCGCGACCCAACAGCCGAACATCGAGCCGCAGGCTGAAGACGGCCGCGTGCTTTTCCAACGCCGACCACGAGCCGATACTGCCGAGCTCATGTCGGCTGATCGCGGCAGCAGACAGCCCGCACTTGGGGCCGACGTCATCCTGGCGCCAGCCACGACGAATGCGAAGCATGCGCAGGAGACGACCTGTGGGAAGAAAATTCATTCCCACCATCATGCGCGGGCACGCTTACCAGCCGGTTTGGGCTGACTTATCGGCATGAGGTCTTCGCGGTCGAGTCGAGGCTATCTCTCATCACGGAAGCGCTATCTGCGAGCATCCGCGCCGTTGCCCAACAATTCTCATCGGGTGAACGTTGTCCGCAGATCGATGACGTCCAACCGGCCCAACTCTCACCGAACGAGAGATGACGCGCCTTGGGCCAAGGACCTCGGGTCAGTCGCGCCGATACGCCTCACCACGCGAGAAATAGCTGCGCCGGCACGCAAGCTATGGAACCAGGACGACCTTCCCGGCGTGGCGGGAGGCGATGAGATCGAAGCCCTGCTCCCAATCCGCGAGAGTGAGCCTGTGCGTGATGATCGGCGACACGTCTAGGGCGCCGGACCGAAGGAGAGACTGCGTCCGCTCCCACGTGTCGTAGATGCGGCGCCCATAGATGCCGTACAGGCGCAGTCCCTTTTGGATCACAAGCTCCGAAAGGTCAACCTGGGGTGGCTCCCCGAAGATGCCCAGGAGGCTGATCCGCCCGCCGCGGGTGGTCACGCGCAGCGCCTGGTCGAGTGCCGGTGCCGCGCCGCTCATCTCGAGCACCACCTCGACCCCATCTCCGCCGGTGGCGTCCAGGATTCGCTCCTCGGTGGCAGGATCGGCGGCGTCGAGTGCCAGATGAGCGCCCATGGTGCGAGCCAGTTCGAGCCGATACGCCTCAGTATCGGTCGCGATCACCAGGGCTGCTCCGGCAGCACGAGCAATGCCGACAGCGCAGAGGCCGATGGGGCCGCAACCCGTCACGAGCACGCTCCGGCCCTCGATCGGCTCGACGAACGCGGCATGGACCGCGTTGCCCATCGGCTCCTGGAGCGCGACCACTGCAGGGTCCAGCCCGTTCGATTCAATGGCGTTGGCCTCGGGAATGACCACTTGCTCGGCGAATCCACCGTCGACATGAACGCCGATGACCTGGAGGTTGCGACACAGGTGCATGTCACCCCGCCTGCACTGCGCACACGTCCAGTCGAACAGATGCGACTCGACGCCGACCAGATCGCCTTCGCGCACACGAGTGACACCCGAGCCGGCTGCGGTGACGGTCCCGGCCAGCTCGTGGCCCATGATCCTCGGCGGAACCAGGTTCTCGGCGGCCCAGTCGTCCCACGTGTAGAGGTGATGATCTGTCCCGCAGATACTCGCGGCCTCCATCTGGAGGAGCACCTCGCCGGGTCCGGGCGACGGAACAGGCCGATCTACCAGCTCCGCGCCAGGGCCCGGGCCAGTCTTCGCGAGCGCGCGCATGGTGCCGGCCCTGGTCGAACTCATCGTGTCCGAGTATACGGAGCGAGACGTTTGGCTGGAGACAGCGAAGGAGAGCGCACACAAGGTTCTCTACGACCGACAATCGCGATAAGTACCGGTACTTGAGTGCGCTTGCTGGATTTCGTGGTGGTGTTAGGGTTAGTCACCGTCCGGCTCGAGCCAGTGCTCACTGCCTGCCCAGCTCTTGTGCCGCACGTTCGTTGGTTGAGGGGAACTGCAAGATTGAGCCTGCCAGAGATGCGTTCTATCTCGCGCGCGGCCTCGGCGCCGTCCGAGAATCACCTTTATCTGTTCATCAGGCAGGTCGTCGACATCGTCTTCGGAACGCTGCTGCTCATCCTTCTCCTCCCTGTTCTGCTCACCGTCGCCGTGGCGGTGTACGCGGATTCCGGTGCCCCGATCCTGTATCGGTGCCAGCGAGTGGGCAAGGATGGCCGTCCCATCAAGGTCCTGAAATTCCGAACCATGAGAGACGGCAGCCACCACCACCTGGAAGCACTGCTGTCGGTCGACGAGGAGCGCAGGCTGGAGTACACCGCAAATCGCAAGATCCGAAACGACCCGCGCCGAACTCGCGTCGGGCCGTTCCTTCGCCGGTCGTCCCTGGATGAGCTGCCGCAGCTCCTGAACGTGATTGCCGGCGAGATGAGCCTGATCGGCCCGCGACCCTACTTCGCCGATGAGCTTGTCGGGCGCCGCGAAGCCCGGGAGCTGCTCATGGTCAAACCCGGGATCACCGGCCTGTGGCAGGTGAGCGGGCGCTCGGACCGCACCTTCGAAGAGCGCATCGCGCTCGAGGTTGACTACGTTCGGAAGCGCGGGTTCAGCCTGGACACCATGATCGCAATTCAGACTGTCCGGGCGGTCCTGAGTGGTCGCGGGGCCTATTAATGGTATTAATGGACAATGGAAGCATGCCCGGAGTCGACGCAAGCACCGCCACCTGAGCACCTGAGCACCTGACGCTGCAACCTCTACATTCAACCGAGGCGGTGCTGGAACTCGCGCCGCTTCGGCGGAGGATTCGGCAAGGCCATCGGCGGAGAAGGCGACGAATTCTCGTCGCGGCAGCCTTGGGGTTGGGCGTGCTCTTCCTCCTGGGTCTTGCCGGGGGGATGGCCATATTCCGCTACCTCCCCGCCATCGACGATGCCCGTATGCTTCGCGGCGAGGTCGAATCGATCGGGTCGAGGGTCCAACAGGCGGGAATCGGTATCAACCGCCCCCAACTGGACAGCATCCAGCAGGATGTGGTCGTTGCGAGAGAGCGCCTCGATCGCCTGGCCGGTCTATTGGCACATGATCCCCTCGTCGGACTCGGGCGCATGGCGCCACCAACATCCGCCGATGTGCGCGGTGCCGATGCGATCGTCTCCGCCGCGGACGACATCTTTGATGCTGCCGAGGCCGGACTCACTGTTGCTGGCCGGTATGTGGATATCAAGGCGTCACAGGCCGCGGATCCGGAGAACGCGTCCGCGCTGGCCCTGGTGGTCGAGATGATGGCCACCACGCAACAACCCGTAGCCACCGCCTCGGCCTCACTCAAGCGTGCCGAATCAACATTGGGAGCGGTGCCGGGCGGCCTCGCCGATCCCATCGAGAGCGCTCGTGAGGCGATGGCGGCGCGCATTGCATCGTACGGACCTGCCCTCGACGCCTACGTGGAGGTGGCCGCCGACCTTTCCGGCATCCTCGGCTGGGAGGAGCCGCGACGCTACCTGGTGCTTACCCAGAACCCGGCGGAGTTGCGTCCCACCGGCGGATTCATCGGCAGTTACGGCCTGGTCAGCTTCGACAAAGGCAGGATCACCGAGCGGACGTTCCAGGATGTCTACCTGTTGGACAATCCCGTGGATTACCCGTACGTGGAACCTCCCCCAGCGCTGGTCCAGCACGTCCTGCGACCGGGGCTGCCATGGCCCTTGCGGGACGCGAACTGGTCGCCCGACTTTCCCACCAGCGCCCGTGACGCCCTCCGCCTCTACGTCAACGAGTCCGGGGACACGACCGTGGACGGGGTCGTCGCAGTCACCACGAACACGATCGACGAGCTCCTCCGGATCACGGGGCCAATCACCGTGCCGGACTATGACGTGACGCTCGCCGCTGGGGAGACGACGCTCAAGGTGCTCGAGCTCACGCGGGCCTCGGATGACCCGGACGAGAACCGCAAGGCCTTTCTATCGTCACTGGCAGATGAGCTGATCGCGGAGCTCCTCGCGCTGCCCCCGGAGCGGTGGAGCGAGCTGCTCGGGGCCAAGGCGACGTTCGAGAACGAGCGCCTTGTCCTGGCCTGGTTCAGTGACCCCGCTCATCAGCAACTGGCCGTCGACAACGGGTTCGATGGCGCCGTGCGGTCAGATGCCGGCGACTACCTCTACCCGGTCGACTCGAACGTGAGGCCGTTCTCGAAGCTCAGCGCAATAACCACCCGCGCGCTCGACCTCGACGTGGTGCTGGACACGGAGGGTAATGCCCGGAACACGCTCGACGTCACGTGGAACAACAGGATCCTCACGCCGGGAGGCGCGCCACACCGCGCCGTTCCAGAAGTCGGACAGCTCCGGAGCCTCGGGATGTACTTCCGCCTTCTTGTGCCGGAGCGCAGTGAGCTCGAACCGGTTTCCGGTGGCAACTTGGACGTTGAAGCCGGACGGGCGGTCATCAGCGACTACCTCGAGGTGCCGCCCGGCAGCACCACCCTGCGCAATTCCTGGGTCAGCCCCGAAGCTGCCGCAACCGATGAAGCCGGCGGCCTTTACCGCCTGACCATCCAGAAACAACCGGGCCTCCTGCCGGGACCGATCACCGTGGCGATCCATGTACCCGACGGCTTTCGCATCACCAATGCCAGCGAGGGCCTCACCGTCTCCGGCGGAACTGCAACCCTGGAGACAACCTTCGATCAGGATATCTCCATCGCCCTCCGATACGGACCATGAGCGGGATGCGGGCACGCATAGGGACCGTACAATCCGCAGTTCGGGCCTGCGGCTGGTCAACGGCCGCTCCGATCGCAGCTTCGAGGAGCGCCTCGGCGACCTCCAGGACACTCGTTTCGCCGCAGCCTCACTCAGGAGTCGCGCATCATCCTCGGGACGATTAGGGCGGTACCAAGCGATCGCGGTGCCTATCAGCAGTCCGTCGGCGAACGAGCCATCGCTCCAAGGTCACATGGGGTGGGCTGATGCTCCCGGGCACCCGATGCCGCGCGCAAGTGCAGCGACCCGAGCAGCAGCCCCCTCGATCTCCCCCAGCAGGGATGTGATCTCTGCCGAACGTTCGTTGAAATAGTTGTGGCGATGGTGCTCGTCGAGCATCGACTGAACTATTGAGCGGAGCTCCTGTGGGGAGGCTGCCACGGGAATCCTCATCGACTTCAACTCGTGATCGGCCGTGCTTACGCCTCCCGGAACACAAACGCTGATGATCGGCGACCCGAAGGCAAGTGCTTCCAGAGCGACAGTCGAGCGCAGCACCACGGTTGCCAACGCCTGTTGGAGCAAGGGCTCCAATGGCTCACGATGCAGCACCGACACTCCCTGCTGAGTGCCGACTTCGTCGCTTACCCACTTCCAATCTCGATGGCCAGGATGGAGTTTCACCACGAGCCGAGGAGCCTGCGGCCACACCTGTCGCATCCCGAGCGCCAGACGCACCACCGCCCGGTTCACCGTCTCATCAGTTGGACTGAGGGCCAACAGGAGGATCGACCGCTCAGCGCGCTCCGTCACCCGCCGGTGCATCTCCATTCGTGGATCGCCCGTGACACACAGCTTCGCGCTCGGTGTGCCCTCGCGCACGAACCACTCGTACGAATCCCGAGACCACACCGCGAGACAACCGGCAACGACGGGGATCATCCCGATGCGAGTCTGGGGCAGGCCGTGTTGGACGACGACCGTCTCCAGGCCGCGCTCGGCAGCCAGGGCGGTCGCCAATCGACCGAGGCGATGCTGATCACTCGCCATCACGAGCGTCCGGGGTTGCACAGCACCGATCGCCGCGGCGATGGCGTCGCGCTCCGGCGCGAGCCACGGAATCGAGCGGAGCGCGAGTCGACGCAAGGCGTTGAGCGCGGCATCCGTAACATCGATGCCTATGAGTTCCATTGCAGGGGGGGCGTGGAGGACGGCCTCAAACGCAGCTGCCGCCTGGGCCCGGGCTTCGGTGACCGCGCGACGCTCATCTCGCCAGCTGGTCAGAAGCGGCAGTCCGCCGACCCCGTGGTGCATCAGCGTGCCGTAGACCCTCGGGTCGCCCACCGCCGTAATCGCCTGATCCCCTAGAGATTTCGCGACCGCTATCGGCCCCTCGGTCATGGAGGGAGTCGGAATCTCGAGGAGAACCATGCTTTTCGCTGGCCGCGGCTTCGCGTACCCTCGTCTGCGTGCGGTTGCTCGAAGCAACGCATGGCGAAGAGCGCGATCGTGCCCTGCACGCTTGAGCATGGAAGAAAGGGAGGACCGAGATAAGTGGCCTCCATGGAGGCGACTGAGGGCGACGCGGTGCAGGATGTAATAGGCCTCTACGTGCGTGGCCCATCCAGCGTCGATGGTGCCCAGCCGCATGCGATCGAGGCCGTCAGAGCTCAGGAACCAGCGTTGGCACCACGTTGCAGCCCAGTGATGTGCAATCTCGTACGGTGACTCCCGGTCAGATGGGATCAACTTCCAGCCCGCACATCAGGAGTCCCGACCAACCGAGCGAGCTTGTGGTGCCAGCCATGGCCTGGCGGCGAGTTGCCCGCCCGCGACCCGCAAGACGACGTACAGTCCTGTAAGCGGCAGCACGCTGTACAGCAACGGGCTGACAATCCCCGACTGCATGATTCCTCCAAGAGAGAGCGACAGCAGGATCACGAACGCTCCGTCGAGTGGCGTTCGGACGGAAAGAACACCCCGAACCATCGACAATCCGATGGCCACTACCGCAGGCGCTATCACGGCAATCACCGGTCCCCAGTTGGCATATAGCTCGCCGAGGAGGCTTATCGTGATGCCGCCGCCGGCAAACTCCAAGCCCATGGCTTCCTTGAGCCACGTGCTGAAGTTGATCTGCGGGCCAGGCAGGAGGACAGCGAGATCGATCAAGTAGCCATATCCGAGTAGGTAACCGACCTGCTCAGGAATGAAATCCACGAGTCGTTGAAAATTAGAAGGATTCACGTACATCTGCCACTCGATCCGATTCCACACGGCCGCGAGCGTCAGGTCCTCACCTGTCCGAAGCACGACGGTCACGGCCAGGACAACCAGAGCCGCCCCACCGATCAGGACGAGAGTTCGCCAGCGAGGCAACGCCCCGCACGCTACAACGGCCACGAAAGCCGCTCCTATCAGCATGATGATAGGAGGGCCTCGGTTTCCGATAACAGCCATTGCGACGGTGGCGACGACCGCGACAAGAGTGGCGGCGAGGATCCACGAACCACTTCCGCGAATTCGTGCATGGCTGACAAGCGCGACGGTCGGTAGGGCCATCAGCCAAATTGCAGAGATGAAGAGATAGCCAAGTCCAGCTCGTTCATCTACACGCGCCTGCTCAGCATCGGGCATCAAAACCGGGATCCCGCCGACGAGGGCGACTAATAGCAGGATGGACAGCAGCCCAACTATCAGGGTCCCGCCAAGTAGCCCGAGCTCGAGCGAGGACAGACCTCGCTGCGGCTGAATACGATCGTAGCGGCGGGACCACTCGCTGCCGCGCGGCAGCCGCGTACCGATAACGCCGCCGGCAACGAAGCTCACATATCCGACAGCCAGGAGCAGCTTGGTGGGCGTTTCGATCTCAAGCGCCCCAGGGATGTAAGGCGCGAGGCCCATGCCGGCGATCCAGAATATGCTGATAAATGCGAAGGAGTAGACAAACGGGTCGTCAACGCGCATCAGATCGTAGAAACGCGAAACCACCACCATTGCAGCGGCGACCAGCAGAGGGCCGCTGATCAAGCCGATCCACTCCACTGAGCCCTCCCCTCCCTAGCAGCGCCTAGTTGCCGTAGGCTGGAAAGCTGGATGCAACGCAATGCGTACGCGAGGACTCAACACTGCCAGGCCGGCGCCCACCGAAAGGAAGTCTAGCAGCGCGTCGGGGACCGGGGCGTCCACCCTACAGACTCGGGCGGGCCGACCGTGCCCGGCGCACCGCCGCAGAAGATTCCCGCCCCCTAGAATGACGGGGCCGGCGGCGTGACTTGGCCGCACCGCGTGGGACGCATGAGGAAAAGATGACGGTCTTCGATGCTAGGACGGTGCTCGTTACCGGGGGAACCGGCTCGTTCGGCAAGCAATTCACGAAGACCGTGCTGGAACGAACCGGCGTGCGGAAGGTCATCGTTTTTAGTCGTGACGAGCTGAAGCAGTACGAGATGCAGCAGCTCTATCCAGATGAGTCACGCCTCCGCTTTTTCATCGGCGACGTGCGCGACTACCAGCGCATGTACCGGGCGCTCCATGACGTCGACCTGGTCGTTCACGCTGCGGCCATGAAGCACGTTCCAGCTGCCGAGTACAACCCATTCGAGGCGGTCAAGACCAACGTTCACGGCGCCCAGAACATTATCGAGGCCGCCATCGAGCAGGGCGTCCAGAAAGTGGTGGCGCTCAGCACCGACAAGGCGGCCAGCCCCATCAATCTGTATGGGGCCACCAAGCTCGTCAGCGACAAGCTCTTCATCTCCGGCAATGCGTATGCCGGCGGCATGAAGACTCGCTTCGCCGTCGTCCGGTACGGCAACGTCGTGGGGAGTCGGGGCAGCGTTGTGCCGTACTTCAAACAGCTCGCACCGTCGGGTGAACTGCCGATCACCGATGAGCGAATGACGCGGTTCTGGATCACCTTGGAGCAGGGCGTCCAGTTCGTCATGGACTCCTTCGAGCGAATGCACGGTGGTGAGCTCTTCGTCCCCAAAATCCCCAGCATGCGCGTCGTTGACCTTGCGAGGGCGCTGGCCCCGGACGCGCAGCTGAAGATCGTCGGCATTCGCGTGGGGGAGAAGCTCCATGAGGAGATGATCAGCTCGCCTGACTCGCGTCGCACCATCGATATGGGCGACTACTACGTGATTCAGCCCGAGATGGACTGGTGGCCCGAGCAGCATCTCGACGGCGCGTCGGTTCCCGATGGATTCAGGTATGCCAGCGATACGAACGGAGAGTGGCTCACCGTGGAGCAGCTGCGCGACATGGTGGTGAGTGCCTGACCGACCGATCCCGTACGGGCGCCAGTGGATCGAGGAAGAGGACATCGAGGCCGTAGTGGAAGTGCTTCGCTCCGACTACCTCACCACCGGTCCGGCGGTCGAAGGCTTTGAGCAGGCGCTCGCCGAGGCAAGCGGGGCGCGTTACGCCGTCGCAATGAATTCCGGTACGTCGGCTCTGCATGGCATGTACTTCGCGGCGGGGCTGAGCCCGGGTGACGAGATCCTGACAAGCCCTCTGACCTTTGCTGCGACTGCCAACGCGGCGTTGTACCTGGGTGCCTCGGTGCGCTTCGTTGACGTCATGAGTGATACCGGGAATATCGATCCCGCCGCCGTCGACGCCGCCATCAGTGATCGCACGCGCCTGGTCGTCGCGATCGACTACGCCGGCAATCCGGCCGACTATGACGAGCTGAATCACGTCACGCGCCGGCGTGATGTGATGCTCGTCGCGGATGCCGCACACTCGCTCGGCGCCACCTACCGGGGGCGGCCGGTCGGGGCCTTGGCCCGCGCGAGCGAGCTGAGCTTCCATCCGGTCAAGCCGATCACGACGGCCGAGGGCGGCGCGGTGGTGACGGATGATGAGGAACTTGCGGCGCGAGCGGCGCGGTTCCGGACCCATGGCATCACCCGTGACCGGTCGTTGATGGAGCGCGACGAAGGCCCCTGGCACTACGAGCAGCACGAGCTCGGCTTCAACTACCGCCTGACCGACTTGCAGGCCGCGCTCGGCCGCAGCCAGCTACGGCGCCTCAACGGCTTCATTACGCGTCGGCGCGGCATCGCAGCACGGTATCTCGAGGCCTTTGAGGACCTCGACGCCATCATCCTGCCGCATGTCCGCGAAGGGGTCGAGCCGGGTTGGCACCTGTTCGTGGTGCGCGTGAAGGATGCGGCGCGGCGACGCCCATTCTTCGAACGGCTCCAAGCCCTCGGCCTCGGGGTGCAGGTGCATTACATCCCGGTCCACCATCACCCCTACTACCGCGAGCTGGGCTTTGAGCCCGAGGCTTGTCCCGTCGCCGTTGACTACTCTGCCCGCGCCGTCTCCCTGCCGATCTTCCCGCTCCTGACCGATGAAGAGGTCGACAGCGTCATCACGACCGTCCGGCGCGCGGCCACCGACGTTCTGTGATCGACGGCCGGCGCGTCGTCGCCATCGTGCAGGCCCGTGTCGGATCCACGCGGCTTCCCGCGAAGGTGCTGATGCCACTCGGCGGTCGCCCGATGATTGAGCACGTCCTGCGC
>JALZJE010000050.1 GCA_030859955.1 Chloroflexota bacterium
GTGTCAATCCTTCGCCCTACATGAAGAGCCGGAATGGGTACGTCCGCCGATCGATCGTGGGCATCCGCTTGATGATGTGGGCCAACGTGCTCGCGAAGCCCAACGTCGCCGGGAGCATGTCATACAGAGCGTCATTGTTCCAGTCCATCTTCGTCAACCCGAGGATCTCAGAGGCGAGCAGTGACGGCGCACCGCGGCCTGCGAATCGCCGGACGATGATCGGTCGCGGAATTCCCTTCCCGCCCTGGAGGTAGCCTTGACCGCCAGTGACCGCAGCCGAGTTGCCGTGTGTCCAGAGGAGCATGTCGCGCTCATCGAGGATCAGCGTCGTCCCCCGGTGGACCGGGTATCGGTCGGGATCGCTGGGATTGCCTTCGGTGGGTAAACGCGATCGATTGAGCAAGACTCCGCGCCAGTTCGGGTGCTCGAGAATCTGGGCCGCCTCAATGTCGGGTACCGATGGCAGGGCGTCGAAGATCCCGTCGAGCTCATCACGGCGGAACTCGGTCTGCTTGTGCAGGACGACTCGACGCGGCGTCCGGCCGGCCTGGCGGTCGACGTAGAGCGCGAGGCTGCTGGCAACCACGGCTCGCATCTGCTCCCGAGTAAGGAAGGGGTTATCGTTGACGACCGTCACCCGGTCGCGCTCCGTGTCAAAGGCGACGAACTCAAGGCCGGCACCTTCCGCATCGAAGACCTGCGAGCAGCAGGTGACGAACCTCGGCCCGCCTGTGGCGTCGCCGCGCAACGCATAGCTCAACCCCATAAAAGCAGTCTCGGGCTCCTGCGACACCATCTTCCACGGCACGCCGCCTGCCTTGGTGTACAAAGCGATCGAGAGCCGCCAGGCCACGCTCGCGCGGTCGTAGTATGCGAGAGCCTTCTCCTCGGTCACGATCTGCGATGGGATCGCCCGAACCGCCGCCACCGCTTTCACGTAGTCGTGTAGGTCGAAGTCGTCGTCGGATCCCTTGAATCCTGCGGACCAACGCGCCGGCAAGTAGATCGCCACCACATCCCAGTCGGGTCGGCAGGCCTCGAGTTGAGCGATCGCATGGCCCAGCGCCTCGGCCAGAACGATGTGCGGCTTTTCAGAACCGGCAAGTCGCGCGTCGAGGTCGGCCGGGAGCTCGACGCGGGCCGGCGGGCCGGCGATCGTGGCTTCTCGACCGAACAGCCGCGTCATCCCAGGATAGTCGGGCAGATACGGCCGACGCTCTTTTGGTCGATGCTGCCTCCGCAGCTCGTCGATCAGCCCGCTGAGCGGCGCGAGTTCCTGATGCGGAGTGATCGGCGCTAGGCGGATCTGTGGTGAGAGGAGTGTCATTGCGCTCTGACTGAGCGGCCCGTGCTGAAGCAGACCGTGGAGCGGGTGGGCGTGGCGCTTTGTCGGGTCCGCCAGGTCGAACAGGAGCTCCGGCTCCGGGAGTCGCCGATAGGCACCTATCTCAGCTGGGTTCCGCGTCATGCCGGAGCCCTGCTGAATGCCGTAATCGGATCGAGCTCGAAGATCGCGTCAACACCGTCCCGCTCAGCAATGCCGTATAGCGAGACCGGTCCTGGCCCGGCTAGGATCGCCGACCACGCCTCGAACAACGAGTTCCACGCGCGGTTGTAACGAGGTGCTGTCCGGTTCTTCAGCCAAGCCAGACGCGTGTTCCGCTGAGCCTCATCCGGCGGGCGCTCGGCCCATACCACCGGGTCGAAGACCAACCACGGTTGCCCATTGTGCCACTCGAGGCTCAGTTCAACCCCTTCTGTCCACGCCAACGCAGTGCCTGGGATGGTTCCAGTCAGCGAGGACGCAACGCTACGAAGGCCGGCGAAGCGGGCATCCGCGGCCAACGCTGGGTCGATCGTCAGAACGTGATGACCCTTCATCCGGCGATGGACGACGTGACGCTCTCTGGCGAGGGCGCCGGACAGGGCTTCGTAGAGTAGGCCAACATCGGTCGAGCTGCCGGCCCGGCCAACCAACGGTTGTTCGTCGAACGTGCTGATGCGGTACGGGTCGAAGATGCGGCGGAACTCGCCGTCAGGCCCGAAGCCCACAACCCCGTCGCGGCGACGCAGGGCGATGACCTGGCCTTGAGCTTCGGTCACCGCGCGTCTCACCTCACCCGTGCCACCTATCCCGCACTGCACTCGGCGACAGGTCGTGGGATGGCGGATGAGGCGGAGTGCGTTCAACCGGATGACCGGCCAGAGGGTCCCAGCTGGTGCAAGCGCGAATGGGGCGAAGCGGGCAGGCGGCCGGGTCGCATTCAATTTCGCGGTCGCGGTAGCCGATAGCTCGATGGGGATGAGGATCTCCCCCATCAGCTCGTCGAAGGTTCCTGACTGGACCCACGCGGCCTGGATGCCGGCCGCTGCCGCGCGCTGCAGTAAGTCGGCAGGCGGACCATCGGGTGGATTGGGCTCACGATGGATCCAGAAGAGGCCGGTGGGGAATGCGTTGGGCTCCGCGACGGCGGCTGCCAACGCATCCATCACCGAGGCGTCCCTGCCGCTGTACCCGGCGACGACTAGGCCGAAGCGCTGGCAGCCCGCTTGGAGAGTCTCCCGAAGGTCCTTGTCCTGCTCCCGAAGCTCCGCCGAAGTGTTCTTGAGGTTGTCGGACTGGTAATCGCCGTGGAGCTTCACCAGAAGCGGGAAATCGCTCTCGCCGAGGGCACGGCGAGCGAGGGCAGGCTCCGCGAGGTGGGCCGTCGTGAGAGTCGTCGTGGTGCCCGAGAGGGAGCTCGCGGCGTCCTCAACCGCTCGGTCGAAGTTGGTGGTCCAGATGACGCTCACGATCTCCTCGACCATCAGGGCCGCCAGTGCCAGCTGCCCGTATGCCGGCCGCGCCGCCGCGATGATGTCGTCAAGCATCCTTCTTC
This sequence comes from Chloroflexota bacterium, assembly GCA_030859955.1. Taxonomy (GTDB): domain Bacteria; phylum Chloroflexota; class Limnocylindria; order QHBO01; family QHBO01; genus JACDBZ01. The sequence continues at coordinate 2,880 of JALZJE010000050.1, forward strand.
GGTCCGCGGCGTGCGGGTAGGCCCCTTCGAAGAAGGCGGCGTACTCCTCGGGAGTTCCAGCGCGTGGAAATTCGCCCTGCTCGTCGAAATGGCGCTGGAGACGCCGGCGAACAACCGGATCGGATACCTCAATCCCGGCAATCGGCGTCGACGTCTGAGTGGCGTAGAGGAACCGCTTGAACTGCCAGATCAGCTGTGCGGCGGTAGGAACGCCCGCCGAAACGGATGCGCCAGCACCCAGAAACCACATGAGCTGCCCGGATCGTGCCGAGTGAAGTCGCGCGAAGCTCTCGAGCGACAGGCGTGAGATCGAGGCAGGAGCCCGCGAGCCAATCATCGCTCGATCCTAGCGGGCCGGACGTGCCGATGTAGTGCGTGTGTGTGTTTCTGGAGGTGTCCCCGATACTGTGAATGCGCAACGGCGACGACACACCAGACGGAGGCGAATTTGCGAGAACGGCCGCCCGACCCACCAAGCGACGACCGCGGGTTCAGTGGTTATCGCGTGGCTCCCATCGAAGAGCCGCCTAGTCGGGTGGCTCCCATTTCTTGGGAGCGTCACAGCACACAGTTGGCAAGGGATTGGCGTGACCTGCTCGAGCTGGGTCCTCGGGCCGAACAGCGCTTTCAGGCGTTCTTGGAGTTCAACCCATGCATGCTCCCGTTTGCAGTCGCCTACACGCCGAGCGGAACGCCGGACTACGGCCACCACGGAACTATCCACGGCGGCGTCTTCGCTCAGCCGCGCCTACCCGGTGGACTCGACCTGCGTCCGGACTTCCTGCGCATTACGCGGGATAGCCGATGGACGTATGTCACCCTCTTTGAGCTCAAATGGGCCGGCATTGAGCTATTCCGGCGAGATGCACGATTTAGGGACGCCTTCGACGCGGCGCGCGCCCAGCTTCAGGGTTATGCCACGGCCCTTGAGAAGGACGCTTGGCGCGGATTTGCGGAGGCGTTCCAGTTGCCGAGTTACGTCGACGGCCGAGACGTCGTGGTGCGCCTGGTACTCCTAGCCGGGCGGCGTTCCGAGGTGTATGGGCACCCCGATCGTCGCGACCGGCGGCGACGGGAGACCATCATCGTTCGATCGCTCGACTCGCTAACGCCAGATGCCAACGCCCGTGACGACATGACGCTCGCGCGCCGGCGGACCTCGATCTTGGTCAAGCGCATGCAACCGACAATGCGCCTTGGGCCAGGAAACTCTGACGCTCTTTCTCTCGTGCAGAACCTGCCGAAAGCGATCGCCGACGAGCCAAGATTATCGCCCCGTCGAAGGGCCTTTCTGCTTGAGCGCTTACCGTACTGGCAGTCGTTCGCCAAGCGTCCCGGCCTGCTCATTCACTCGGCGGGCTACTGGGAATAGCGCCCGTCGCAAAGTCCTAACCGGGGCCTGCAAGGAGTTCTACGCCGCGACGCGCCCGGCGCTGGTCGGTTCTATCATCTCCGGATGATTCCGGGCGAAAGTGTCCTTTTGGCGCACGGGCGTCTGGCCTTGCAGGCCGCACGAGCTCGTGTCGACCGCCTCTCACGCGCCACGCGCGTCGTCGCGGCGGAGGCTAGCGTCCGCCTGAGTACCGTTGGCGGTGTGGTGTGCGATGCAATGGAGGACATCTACGAGCAGCTTCTCGCGCTGCGCATTGATCTGTTGCAACGCGGGTGGTATGTGGGTCCCGGCGTCGGCCTGCCGACAATGATGGAACTGCTCTCGGCCCGCAACGACGGGGATGCCACCGATCGAGTGCTGGCTCGCGTGACCCGTGAACGCCTGCCAGACATTGTCGCCGCGGTGGCCACTGCTTGGCCTGAGCGCGCCCCCTCTTGCAGCAAGCGACCGATGCCCACAGACGAGGCGAATACGGGCTCAGCATCCCAGTGCTCTTGGCTCAAGCGGACGGAATTTGTCGGGAGATGTTCCGAGAGGGCCTCTACGGCACCACCGATCGAGGTGGCGCGCGCCGACCACGGGTATCGGCCGCCGTAGAAAGGGCAGTTCGGCACGCGGGAGCCGCCTCTCGTGACGCTCCGCTCATGAGCTACTTCGCCGTCTTCTTACAAGTGATGTCGCCGCTGCAGTTCAGCCAAGCCGAGCGGGCGGCGCAGGCGGGCGACCTCGGACCGCTCAACCGGCATGCCGTAATGCATGGCATCGATCTCAGGTACCCCACCGAAATCAACTCGCTCCGCGCGCTGGCCCTCCTTGACTTCCTTGAAGGCCTGCAGCGTCTTCGATCGGCACCTCAGACGCTGGCAGCGCCAGGGTTGTCCATAGCGCTCACGGCGTGCGGGATGGTCTGGGACATCAGACACGCGCCCGTGCTTCGACCAGCGTAGGAGTGCGACCGGCCGGCGCGAAGGCTGCACCGACGGTACCGCTGAGTGGTGCGACGCAACCGAGGTCCTGATACGCAGTCAGTTATCGAGGCGAGGCGTCAGGTTCGTCTGCAGGGAGCCGGCAAACACGGGTAATCCGCAGAAGCCGCCCTTTCGGACGGTGATCCTAGAATGGATAACCGTCCGACCTTTGGACGACTCCGTCGTCAACCTGAGACCTATGGCACGTCGAAGGCAAAGGTCCACGGCCCCTGCCTGCGCACCTGCTCGCCGTCGATTTCGCCGCCCACCAGCTCGGTAACGACAAACTCCCAATGTCCGGACGGATCGTCAACACCGCGCGTCGAGATCATCTCGGGTGGGCTTCCGTTGAGTGGGATCTCCGCGCCGTCGTGACGCAGCGACGCCATAGCCGGAGCCCAGCTTTGGTCGGTGGGGGTGCTCGGCTCGTCGACGGCCACCTGCATCCGAATTACCGTGGGGCTGACGATGACATCGCCCAAGTGGAACGTGATGTCCGACGCCGTGCTTGAAAGTTCGAGTGGCACGGTAACCGCCGCATGCACCGTCAGTGGGAAGCTGAACTGCCACGCTTCGCTCATCCCGTTGGCCTGCAGGGTGACTTCGAACTGCCGCTCCCCCGCCGGGATCGCCCCGGTGGGCAGGAAGGCGTACACCAGCACCGACCCATCGACCTCGTTGGTGCCCGTCCCGCCGGTCGGCCAGTACTCCTGCCCGAACTCGTCAGTGACGCTCAGGCCGCTGAAGTTCATCGCATCCGGAATGGTGGGGATCGACACGCCGACGACCACCTGCCCCGCATCGGCGTACGCGCGCTGAAGGATGACCTCGTGGCCATTCGCCGTGGCCGACTGCCCGATGAACTCGGCCCGTTCCCACGCGGTTTGCCATCCGCCGCTCCCGATGATGCGCTGGAACGCGTCGTAGCCGGCACCCACGGCTCCAACGATCAAGACGGCGGCGATCCCGACTGCCAGGATCCGGCGCAGCCGGACCGTTGGTCGAGGGCCGGTGTGCGGGGCCGCGTCTGCGACGGCTGCGGCCACTCGCGTGTCGATGCCCGCCCGCAGCTCGACCGGCAGTCCTGGCGTCAGGATGGTCTCGAGCCGCTGCTCGAGGGTCTCACTCATGGTCACGATATGCCTCCTTTAGGCGGCCCAGGGCCCGGCTGATCAGTTTCTGTGTAGCGTCCTCGCCCTTCCCGATGACAGTCCCAATCTGCCGGGCGCTGAGGCCGCCGGCATAGCGCAACAGGAGCGCCTCACGTTGCAGTTCGGGTAGTCCCGCGAGCCGCTGGACGAGCGCGCGATCAGCCTCGTCACGGAGGACCAGGTCCGCGGGATCGGGGGCGGTCGTCTGCATCGGCCAGAAGACCAGGCCCCGACGCGCACTGCTCCGCCGGCGCGCCGTGTCAATGGCCAGCCGGCGCGCAACGCCGAACAGCCATGACCCGAATTCCTGTGACCCGCCGCGATAGGTCTGGCGCGATCGCCACGCCCGCTCGAACGTCGTCGCGGTCAGGTCGGCGGCGTCGTCGTTCGACGCGCACCGTGACCGTAGATAGCGGTAGATCGGCTGGCGCCACTCTTCGTACTGCTGGACGAATTGGCGCGCGTCCATCGGGGTCGCTTGATCGCGGTGGTTGTCCACCTCGGCGGCCAGGGCTGGATTGTCCACGGCGTCCTCGGGTACTGCGTTTCACCCTACAAGACGCAGAAGCTCGAAGAACCGGACAACAGGTGCGAGCCCGCAACGATGTCCGGTCTTGAGCCCGAGAGCGTCTGTATGAGTAAGAATCCAGTCGGGAGGGACGATGGACACGGGCCTGGAAGCCGAGAACGAAGGCCTTCGGCCAGCCGGCGCGACCGCCGGTGAGGTCGAGGAGCACTTCGAGAAGGCGTACCGACGGCTCCGAGATCCGGTCTTCCACTACGTGCGCCGCTTCGCGCTGGACGACGACGAGGCGGCCGAGCTGACGGGAAGGACGTTCGAGCGAGCGCTGACCAGGCTGTCGTCGTATCGAGGTGGGCGGGACGGCATGGGGGCGTGGCTGTTTCGCATCGCTCGCAGTCAGGCATCGATGCGACCCGACGCCGCAGGCCGATCCATCCACTCGACCTCATCCGGCCCGACCAGCACCCGCACAGCGAGCACGGACGACCCGAGCCCGACCTCATACGGCGCGAAGAGGACCGAGAGCTGGCCGAGCACGTTGGGCAACTTCCTCAACTCCAGCGCGAATGCCTCGCCCTGCGATATGGCGTCGGGCTGAGTGCGCGAGAGATCGGGGCCGTGATTGGCAAGAGTGAAGCGGCGACGCAGAAGTTGATCAGCCGGGCGTTGAGCCGGCTGCGGGAGACGTACTCATGACGGAATCGAATCCACGCCGGGGTACCTCGCTCGAAGGTGAGTTGAGGGCGATGTACCGGCCAGTCGGACCGACCGCGCCACTGGCGGAACGGATCGATGGCCGGGTCGGCATGGCGCTGGCTGGCTATCGGAATCATCCCGCTCGCTCACGACGTCGAACGCTCTTGCTGGCGGCCGGCGTGTCCCTTCTCGCCGTGATAGTGCTTGCCGGCGGCGTCGTGGCTCAGCGGCTGGGATGCGGGATTACCGTTGAGGATGGGATCTCCTTCAGTGACTGTGTCGTCGGGCGCGAGGGCCTGACGAACTTCGGCCAGCCGTTTTGGGGCACCGACATCTTCGAGCGTCCGCCCGCCGATGCGGCCGAGATGGCTGCCGAGAAGGGCTACACCATCCGCTGGCAGATCGAGGATGGACGCGGAACAGAGGGCTTCGACGACAACGAGACTCGCTTCAGCGAGGAGCCTCCGGCATGCGGCAAGATCGACGGCGGTAGCGTCGTCGAAGAGGGTCGCATCCAGATGGTCGTGACGATCAACGACCCACTGATGCCGGGGTCTGAGTGCTGATTGGCGGCGCCTGACAGGCAATCAGCGGCGCCCTCGACGGAGCAGCACTTGTCCATCTGCCGCCACAAGCGTTGGGGCCAACGTGGTCTCATGAGAACCGTCGAAGACAACGGGCAGTGAGCGTCACCGATGCGGTTCCTCCTCAGCAAGCAAATCAACGAGATCAGCGATCCGGTGCGGTCGAAGTTCGCGATGGTCGTCCCCGTGATCGAGGCCACGCTCTTCGCGCTCAATAGCGAGCGGATCGCACGACTCGGCGGACTAGCGCAGTGGACGTTGGCGGACCTAGCGCGCGAATACCGCGAGGGGAGCGGCGACGCAGGCATTTGCTTTGAGTACGCCGTTCATGACGCGATCGCACGCCGGGACCGGCTCATCTGGCCTCTCGCCAGCGAAGTCTTGGAACGGTACTGCGGGATTCCTCAGGGCACCGAATCTCTGCTCTTCGGCCCCGAAAAGGACGGGCGGATTCCGGTCATCGAGTCGGTCGAGAATGCTCTTACGGATGACAGCCAGTTGTACGTAGGCTATCGCGGCCGGCCGCCCAAGCTGAAGAGGCACGTCAGGACCATCGTTAGAGCATTCCGGCGGCCGGACGACAGGACCGGCCTGCCGCGGAGCATGCGGGGCGTTTGGAAGGCCGACCTATTCCTCGGGAATCACGCGGTCGACAACTGGGTCGGGACGAGTGTGAAGATCAAGCGTGCAGCGCTTGAGGGCGCCCCAGGACTCAGGATCGGTATCTACCCGAAGACTCACGCGAGGGACGATCCCCGGAGGGATGAGATCCTCAATCTCGTCCTGCTGCCATTGCCCTACGACGGGGACTTTATGGAGCTCTTCTACAAGTCTTTCTATCTTGTGCGAGCGTTCCTCGACGCTGACGCACGCCTTCCCGCAGAGGTGCGGCTGCCGGACGCTGAGGACCGATACATCTGCCGGGAACTTGTGGCACGAAGAACGTTTCCGATCTCGGCAGTCGTAGAGGTGCTCCGCGAGATGTCGCAGCGCGACCTGCTGAAGGACGAAGACGTGGCAGAGGTGAGGCCTACTGCCGCAGTCTCGATCGAGGCGGGTTTGGAATCGGACCCTCCGCTCCTTCCCGACTCCGAGTTCGTGTCCCTGAGTCCCGTTGCGGCGGAGCGCATTGGCGAGGCGTAAGCCCGCCGAAGCGGCCGGCTACTTCCGGTCCTTTGGTGGATGCGGGTCGCTTCCAGGTCGGACGGTATCCGAATCGCGAATCCTCCCGTCGCGTCCATGGATTCGAACTTCTCCGCCGCCTTCCCGCGTCACAATTCTGCGGGCGCGGTCAATCGCCTCCCCCTGAGTATTGAAGTGGCCGCTCGACCGGCCGGCTCCGGGCTTTTTGACGTCCCAGCCGCCGCCTGGACTCGGCGTGACATGTCGCCTGGCTGCCATTCGGGCGCTCCGTTGATGTGTGCGGTCAAAGAGTAGTGCAAATCGCCAACCTAGCCTAGGGCGGTGACCGCGCCCATCTGGTCAAGACCGGAACTCGTCTGTGCGCTCTGCGCCGGAACGCGATAGAACGGACTCTTGCCGGGCAGTGACTCGCGCCATGTGAGCGTATGACCCACGATCAGGAGCCGCGATGAAATCTGCGGAGGCCCCTCAGCGACGATTTCAGCGGGTTGGCTGCGGCCTCACACTGCCAACCCGCGGTGCAACCTGCGAGTTCAGCAATGAGCATCTGATTTGGTGTC
>JALZJE010000052.1 GCA_030859955.1 Chloroflexota bacterium
TCGCCGGCATCGTCATCAGCGGCCTGCTGCGCGTCTACGTCGAGGTCGATGGGCAGATCGAAACGCTCCGCAACGTCGCGATCGGAGAGGCCGTCGGCATCGGCACCCTACTCGGCGTCCGGGACGATGTATGGGTCCAGGCGGTCTCGGCCTCGAGGATTCTGTCGCTCTCGCTGCCAATGATCACGATGCTGCATCGAGATGACCCGGCGTTCAATCTGGCGGCCGGACGGGAGGCACTCCGGCGCGCACGCGACACCCGCCGTGAGCTGATCCTCCGTCGAAACGGCCACGTGGCGGAGCGAGTGGCGCGCTACATCCTGGACCTTGCCGCAGAGCACGGCTCAGGCGATCCGGTAAACGTCACTATCACGCAGCAGGAGATCGCCGATGCCGTCGGCGCTGGCCGAGAGCCGGTCAACCGCGCCATGGGTGATGCCCGGCGCCTCGGCGCGGTGTGCCTAGGACGTGCTCGGATCACGATCAGTGACCCCGAGAAGCTGCGGTCCATCGCCATGCGACGATGAGGCGACCGTGGGAGGCCGGCCGACGGGCCTCGAGGCTGGAGCTTGACGACAACCGATAGCGTCACCGTGGAAGTTGCCGATAACACGAGGCTGGTTGTGGCTACCAGCTGGAGCGATCGCGTCGCGATCATCCACGAGATCGCGGCTGTGCGCGATAGGCTACCCCCCGTCAGAAGCCACCCGGGATGGGAGTCGTTCCCTCCCCCACCGACCGCCGGACCCTGCGGCGCAGCGCCCTGCACGCCGACGCGCTCGCCCCATGCCCGCCGATGCTGATCCTGGACGATGCGGACGCCGAGTGGGGCGTCACCGGCTGGCAGGCCCGCTTCGGCTGGCTGGGCCGCTTCGGTTTCATCCATGTCGACGCGGTCGAGCTCATGATCGGATGACTAGCGCATCGGCGGATTTGCGGGAGGCTGAGTCGAAGTCAGGTGCTTACATTCGGCGATCGGCTGCGTCGGTAGACGACCGATCAGGCCAAGACGCGCTACATGCATCGAAGGCGTCGGAAATGTCCGATGTGGACAGTACTAGGCTCGTTCCGCATTCTGGGCTGAAGCAGCGTCCACATCGGGCGGGCACCTGTCCACAGACTATCCCCCGCCACCACCAGAGTTATCCGCACTTGTGTGGGTAAGAGCGCCATGGGCATTGACAATCTTCCTATCGGGACACGCGAGGTGTCGCGAGTCAATAGAACAATTGTTCTAATACCCTGGAGATGCCGCCTTGCCAGTAAAGCTCATTGCCCTCCTCCGCCACATCAATCTGCGCCGGGGAGACCTCGTCTACGTGAGGTCGGCGCGAGGTGCATCCATCCCTGGGGCTCTGCTAACAACGGCTTCGGATCTCCTCACGCTCAAGGTTCAAGCGGTCGAAGAGGCGAAAGCGCTCATCGCCACCGGTCCAGCCACCGACGAGGCGTTCGCGGACTACGTCATTGATGCGGACCAAGATGAGCCGAAGATCGTCAAGGGAAGGCTCCCCGTTCGTGTCGAGATCGAGGAGGCAGCGCGGCCGTAGGGTTCGCCAGGGCCGGCACGCGTAATCGTTGACTCTGGGCTAGAGTGCCCTGCACCATGGCGGCCAACTATTTCCTGCAGACCACGATTGCTATCGTCTGGGACTTCGACAACACCCTTATTCCGGGGTACATGCAGGAACCTCTGTTCCGCAGGTACGGTGTCGAAGGCCGCGCTGAGGACGGCAAGAGCGGATTCTGGGATGAGGTGAACGCACTTCAGAGCCACTACCTTGCGCGTGGGCTTGGTCACTGCTCGCAGGACGTGCTCTATCTGCAGCACATATTGACGTACGTCCGTGAAGGGCGCTTTCCGGATCTGACAAATGCGATGCTCCGAGAGCTTGGGGCGGAGATTCAGTTCTACCCCGGCGTCTTGGAGTTGATGGAGGCGCTCACCCGAAGGCCCACCGAGGTAATCGTAGAGGGGGCGACGACAGAGGCTACGGTCGAGCACTATGTCGTCAGTACTGGCCTGCGCGAAATGATTCTCGGGAGCGGCGTCGCCCCCCTCGTCCGCGACGTCTGGGCATGCGAGTTTGTTGATGTTGTGGCGCCCCCGGGGTTTCTATCGACCCGGACTGCGGACCCGCCGCCCGGCCCAATCATGCAGGTGGGTTACTCGATCGACAACACTACGAAGACTCGGGCGATCTTCGAGATCAACAAGGGAGTCAACGTAAATCCGCAGATTGACGTGAATAGTCCGATGAAGCCTGAGCATCGACGCGTGCCATTTCAGAACATCATCTACGTGGCGGACGGTCCGAGCGACGTTCCCGTGTTCTCCGTCGTCGGTCTATGGAAAGGAAGGACTTTCGCGGTCTACAAGCCGGGTGACCCGAAGCACTTCACACAGGCCAAGCTCCTTCAGGACGAGGGCCGCGTGCATGGCTATGGACCGGCGGACTACCAGGCTGGCACCCAGACCGCAATGTGGCTCACGGCAACCGTCGACGAGATGATCGTGAGGATCACCCAAGAGCGCGCCGCGGCACTCGCCGGTTTGATCGGGCATGTACCGAGTCACCTTTGACGCGGTTGCTGAACTCGAGGCCGGCAAACGGATGGCCGAAGACAGACACACCCTATCGGTCGGCTTATCAAGAATCAGTCGCTCGCTCAGGCCGTGGCGCGGCGAGCGTCCCTGTCAGCTACGGGGCCCTCTCGGCCTCGCAATCAGACTCCTTGCGCTGCATCACGACGAGTGGTGACACGGGTACTTGCGGGCGAGGTCCATCACCTCCACCAGCCTCTTCGCGACGGGAACGTCATCGAGCGAATTCGCCTTGATGGCCCGCGTCGGGCCAATCACGAACGCGATGGCTGCGTCCTCGATCGCCTGGTTGCCGACAAGCGGGGCGGCATCGAGCGGCAGTTCCTCCACGGGAGGTCAGACCTGACGTCGAAAGCCGAGGTTGGTGAGGCGGATCTCCATGGCCTGGTCACTCACCTCGAAGCCCTGGGCCAAGAGCGGAACGATGGAGGCGTCCGTGGCCGACGGATCCTCGAGCAAGCGCTTTGCCTCGCGCTCGACTAAGGCGGCGGGCATCAAGATCGCCGCCGCGAACTGGTTGGCCTCGATCTCTTCGTAGTCGGTGGCCGCACTCGAGGTCTTGTCGCGAAAGTTCACCCGCACGTGGTCAAGGACGAGGGGCCGGCCCTTGTGAAGGACCAGGTGCGCGACCTCGTGGGCCACGGTGAACCTTTGGCGCCGCGCGGCGTGCAGGTCGTTCACGCCGATCATCACCGAGTCACCATCGCGGAACAGCAGCCCGGAGACATCCCGGTCGAGTCGCTCGCGGATGACTTGGGCGCCGCGACTGCGGGCAACCATCTCGATGTCGATCGGGATGTCGCCGTGGTGCCCCGACTCGCGGAGCACGCGCTCGGCCTCGGCTTCCGCCGCCTTACGCGTCGCCATCAGCATGCTCCTTTCGGGCTCGCCGCATGATCCGAAGGAAAGGTTCCCGATCTTCGGGTGATAGGTCGCGCAGCCGGCGATCGGGCTTGATGTCTGGCTCAGGGTGGAGGGGCGGCAGGAGATCGCACGGTTCCAGGTCCAGGACACGAGCAAAATCCATGAGCAGATGAAGGGAGAGCCGTTGACGGCCGCGCTCGATGTTGGCCACCGAGGTCCTGCTGAGGCCGACGCCCTTCGAGACCTCGCTCTGGCTGACCCCCTTCGCCTTGCGGGCGGCTCGCAACATGTCGCCGAACTCCGGATAAAACGGTTCCACGGACGGAGTATGCCACTGACGTGAGGTGTGGATGGTGTGTGGACAACTTTGTGTGTGTCACCAACATCCACACGGCAATCACCGTGACTTGACAGACTCCCAGCCGTCAGGCAGATTCGACCTCGACGATCTGCCGCGCCGCGACAGCACGCCACCGCCATGAGGACCTTCGCCGTGCTGCCGCTCAACGACCACTTCGACGGCCTGCTCAAGAACCTGAACCCGCCGGAGGACCGGCAGGCTCTGGCCGAGAAACTGCCGCCCATCGTTCGCGATCACCTGGAGAAGTCGGACTGCCTCGCCACGGTCGAGGAGTCGCCGGTCTCCGCCTCGCCGGCTCGTATGGGCGGCGGACCGTCTCGGGCGACATCCACGACGTCGACATCATCGTGTTCGTCGCCGAGTCCTACCGCCGCAAGCCCGTCGAGGACGTGCTCGATGACATGACCGTGGCCCTCCAAGACCTCGAGGTCGAGGGCTACGAGAAGGGCGACGTCAAGACCAACCGCAAGCAGCGCCGGTCCTGCCACGTCGAGTTCCGCCATCCGAGCAGCGACGATCCGGCCTTCCACATCGACGTCGTGCCAGTCATCCGCCCGGGCGACGATCCCACCGCAATCCTCGACATCCCCGACCGCGAGTGGACCCGGTGGGTGCCGACGCAGCCTCTCGGCTATGGCCAGCGCCTGAGCGCGCTGAACGGGGACTGGGACGGCGAGGTTGTGCCGGTGATCCGCGAGTTCAAGCAGGTCAAGTTCCACAACAAGCCGAAGGGTCGACCGAAGTCGTACTGGTCCGAGGTCATGGTCTACCAGGTCTTCGCCGAAGGGCTGGTCCCGAAGACGCGGTACCTGGGCGGCTCGTACAACCGGCCCGAGCGCATGCTCCAGGTGCTCCGCGCGATCCTCGCCAAGTACGGCCAGAGCACCGCCGAGGGCCTCGACACCCCGTACGTAGCCGACCCCTGCCTCGGCCACAACGCCGCCTTCGCCTGGCCGAAGGATGACTACGTCCGCTGGGTCAAGGTCCTGACCGACGCGATCAGCACCATCGAGGCGATCGAGGACTCGACCGATCGCGAGGCCTCGATCAAGGCCTGGCAGAAGGTCTTCGGCGAGGACGTGTTCCAGGTCGATGAGGAAGAGGTCGCCGCGAAGGCCGCGCACGCCAGGGCTATCGTCTCCGGCGCGAAGATCGCCGGGGGCGCAATCGTCCCGGCGACCGACGCCGCCAAGGGGATCGTCGTGCCCGCATATCGCGCGTTCGGCGATCGCTAGTGGGCTTCCAGCGGGGGATGCGCCCGATCACGATGGCCGAGCAGGAGTTCGCCATGCTCGAGCATCGCCCGGCCATCACCCGCATGCGACGGAAGCCCTGGGTCTGGCGCTGCGTCATCAGCGCCCGCTCAGGCGGTCAGGTGTACGTCATCGACATCGAGGGCGGCTTCCGGTCCGGCGGTGGCGTCAAGCTCTGGTGCCGCGAACCGGCGTTGGTGCCGGAGGCGGTGACGGGTCGGCCGCCGCACACCTTCGCCGATGGCTCCCTGTGCGTGAACGACCGCACTCCGAACGAGTACGAGTTCATTGCCTTCACGACCGTGCCATGGCTGTACTCGTGGCTGTTCTTCTACGAGCACTGGCTGGACACGGGCGAGTGGGTCGGCCCCCAGGTCGAAGGACATGAAGTCGGGGGTGGCCCCTCGGCGCCGACCGTGAAGGAGTCGCCTTCTGCGCCGAAGGCGCCCCGACCGCCGTCGCCGAAGCGGACGCGCGGAGAGGCGGCATGAGCCGGCCGATCCGGCACTTCCTGTCGCACCAGAACGGCGATCGTGCCGCTGTGGTGCGGCTCGAGACCGAGATGCGCCGCCGTGGGCTGTCGTCGTGGCGCGATCGCAAGGACCTGCACCGCGGCGTTGCCACCGATCCGGTTGTCGTGAAAGGCATCGGGACCGATACCGACGGCTTCGCGATATACGGCACGAGGAAGGTTCTCGACAGCGCCTACGTCTGGGAGCACGAGTGGCCGCCCGCCTACTTCCGCCACCTAGCGGAGAAGGGCGCCGACCATCCGTTCCCGTACCCGCTCATCCCGATCTTCGTCGACATCGGCGTCACCGACCTCAAGGGCGCGGCGAAGGCATTCAAGCAGCCGCTGCCCACCACCTTCAACGGCGAGCGGTTGAAGCCCGGCACGCTAGGCCGCCGAGCCATGGCCAACCACCTGCTCCGCACCGCCCTGGCACGGCGGGCAGCCGAGGCGGCCCCTGGACCCCTACGGCTCCACCTGACGACCTTTGCGGTGGCCGACGACCTCGACGCCGACCTCCTGGCCGACTGGTCCCCCGAGTTCGGCGCCGGCGTCACCACGCCATGGGCGGATCTGCTGCACGCCCGCGACGACCTTGCCGCGGAGTTGACCCGAACCGGCCGCGGTCTCGAGATCACGGTCCGGTCTCGGCTCGGGCCGGCCTTTGCCTTCGGGCACGCCTTCCCGCACGTGACGAGGATCCCAATCACGGCCGGCAACGGTTGGCAACTCGGCCGTGCCGAGGATCCGACGTTGATCACCGTCACCGACCTCCCGATCGCCGTGGGCGATCCGCAGGTCGCCATCGTGGAGGTCAGCCTCGCCCGCAACGTCACCGTGGCCGTCGATCGAGCGGTGAGCGCTCTCGGCCTCGCGCCTTCCCGCCGGCTGTTGATCGGCTACGGCCCCGACGCGGATCAGGTTGATGCCGCGGTCGCCGCAGCTGCGACCGCCGCCTTCGGCCGCCGGCTGAAGCAAGTGCGCGACGACGGTGTCACGGAGGCGCATGTCTTCCTGGCCGGTCCGGCCCCGCTCGCCCTGCTACTCGGAGCCTCGGTCAACGCCGGCCCGGCGATGACGCTCTACCACACGGCGGATGGCGAGTACGTTCGCTCCGTTCGTCTCCCGGCGTAGGCAAGAGCGAGGTGCTCCGCGCCGGTCGGCACGTCCAGCCGGCCCGTACGGAGTGGCCTGCGGTCACAACCACTGCTGAACCGGGGCTCGGGTACGCGGGTGACCTGGCGTGTACAGCACCTGAGCCCCGATCAGGAGCCGCGATGAAATCTGCGGAGGCCCCTCAGCGACGATTTCAGCGGGTTGGCTGCGGCCTCACACTGCCAACCCGCGGTGCAACCTGCGAGTTCAGCAATGAGCATCTGATTTGGTGTC
>JALZJE010000071.1 GCA_030859955.1 Chloroflexota bacterium
GTAGGCTCCTATTACGGTGACTCCGCCCCTCGCACGGAGGACACCTACGGCGCCGGCGTTGAGGCCGATCCCGCCAATCGGCCGTCTGGCCCTGACTACGGTCGCGACGATCGGACCGATCCGACCCGCTGAATCGCTCCTCGGCTGACGAATGCCGCGGTCACCGAGACCGCGGCATTCGCTTGCCTACTGATCCCAGGCGGTTCGCCACACGCGCCAGAGGGCCTCGGGATCCGAGAGCGGATCGCCGTGGATACAGAAGAAATCCGCAGGCCCGCCCTCGCGGATGACGCCCGCCTCTACCTCGCCGATGAGTTCGCCACCGCGCCACGTCGCTGCCGCCAGCGCGTCGACAGGCTCGATACCGGCGGCCACCAGGCTCGTCACCTCCCAGGCGAGCTGGTTGGCGCGCAGAGAACCACCGCCGAAATCACTTCCGGTCGCGATCGCCACGCCGGCGTCGTGGGCAATTCGTACCGATGCCTGCGCCCGCTCCAACCGCCCCTGGATCGTCAAGCGTCCCTCAGCGCCGGCGAAGCGCTCGATGGTGGTCGTGTCGCCGAAGCTGAGCCACGAGTGCATCACGGCGAGCGTGCTGACGAGGGTCGTGCCGCGTCCCGCCATCTCGGCCGCGACATCGGCATCAAGATCGAAGCCATGCTCGATCGAATCAACGCCGCCGAAGACCGCTTCCCGCGCGCCGTTCAGGCGCCCGGCATGTGCCGCGACGCGAGCGCCCCGCCGATGGGTTTCTCCGACCACGCGGGCCACGTCATTGGCCGTCCACGGCGACACGTCGACGTCCGGTCCATCCATGTAGAGCTTGACCAGATCTGCACCGTCATCCAACTGACGGATCGCCGCGGCAAGAAGCTCGTCGGCGGTCTCCGCCTGGACCGATGACGACATCGGACTCACCCCACGCTTGAACAGCCAGGATCCAGCCGCGCGCAGATAGGGCCGGTCGCCGCGGCCCACCCATCGGTCGCGCACGCCCAGCGCCAGGGCTCGTTCGCGCCCATCGACCGGATCAACGCCGATCGGCGAACCGACGTCACGCATCCAGCGCACGCCGGCCGCCAGGCCGATGCGCCCGTTCTCCTCGGCGACCGATACGAGCACATCCGGCGCATCATTGAAGCGCTCGATCCAGTTCGCGCCGCCCGGGCCGGTGACGTGGCTGTGGCAGTCGACCATGCCCGGCACGAACGTGGCACCGGCACAATCGACGACCGTCGCATCGCCCGGGTCGTCCTCCCCACCGGCGGGACGGATCCAGCTGATTCGCCCGTCGTCAACGAGGATGCTGATGTCGCGCTGGATGGTCGCCGAACGGCCATCGGCCAATGCGCCGTCTCGGTACAGGACCCGGCCTGTGGCCGGCCTCGGCGTCGGAGTCGGCGCCGGCGTCGGGGTCTGCTCGGCAGTCGCGCTCGTGGTCGGCTCGCGCGTGCGCGAGGAGCGGGGCGTCATCGACGGGATCGGCGTTGCGCAGGCTGCCAGGCCGGCCGCCGAGACCATCGCCCCGAGCTGGAGCAACCTCCGGCGGCTGATCTGTGGCGGATGCGTATGCATCGGCGCATTATCGGCCGATGCGGCCCAGGTGCGTGTCCCTGAAGTCGGTTGGTAACTTGAGTCCGTAGCCGAGGGATCGGTCCATCCCGACGTGCGCCACCAGGATCGCGCCGAACAGCGCGAGCGGAGCGATGGCGGCGAACCAGCCGATCGCGAGCACCACGAGCGCGGTGGCCAGGTTGTGCGCCAGGTTGTAGGTGATCGCGCCCAGCCGCGGGCCGCCGACGTACCCGATCATCGAGAGATCGGGCGCCAGCAGCAGCGGCAGCAGCCATTGCGCGTTGCCATTGAGCTGGAGGTAGAGCAGCACGCCAGCCACGAAGAGCGCAACGGCCTCGACGCGCAGGATCAGGTCAACGGCTCGCACGCCGGCATTCTAGGAGCCGATGGGTAGGGAAATTCAGGCTGCCACGCGGTACGCTCTGGTCGTGAGCCCAGGACGGCGCCGCGGCCGACCACCCCATCCGGATGTGCTGACGCCCGCCGAGTGGCGCGTGCTCGACCTGGTGCGCCACGGGATGAGCCGTGCCGAGATCGCGCGACGGCGTGCAACGAGCATCGATTCCGTCAAGTACCACCTGTCGAATATCAGCGGCAAGCTCGGCGTCCGCGGGCGCCAACTGCGCCACTGGCCCGGCATTCCCAACACGACCGCGCTTGCGCGCAGAAAGGAGGACTCCACTGTGAAAACCTCGAGCACCATGCGCCTCGGCGCCATTGGCCAGATCTCGCTCTCGATCCGAGATGTCTCTCACGCCGAGCACTTCTACGGCGACATCCTGGGGCTCCCGCACACCTTCACCTTTGGCGACCTCGTATTCTTCGACGCCGATGGCACCCGTCTCTACCTGCATCGCAAGGACGAGGCCGACTGGCGACCCGGCTCAACCCTCTACTTCCTGGTCGACGACATCCACGCCTCCCAGGAGTCGCTCACCTCACGAGACGTCCGGTTCACCAGTGCACCACACGTCATCTACACCGATGACGCGACCGGCGTCGAGGAATGGATGACGTTCTTCGAGGACGGTGAAGGCAACACGCTTGCACTCATGTCCCGCGTTCAGCCTGGCTGACAAGAAGCGGCGGCCCGAGATCTTGCCGTTTGCGCCCCAGCGCAAGTAACCACGAAGATGAAGCCGAATCGCACCGAATCCGCCCGGATCAGACCTGCGGCTTGCTCCACGGCGCAAATGACGGGCTGAATCGGCCCGAGGGTCGTAGTTACTTGCGCCCCGGCGCAAACGAGCAAAAGAAATGCGCTCGAGCCAATCGAGGGCCAAGGCTGGGGCCCGAACTACGGGACGAGAAGAGACCGATAAAGGTCGACGGTCTCCGCGGCGATTCGATCCCAACTGAAACGCTCGGCGGCACGCTTGCGGGCGGCGCGGCCCATCACTTCGCGCGTGGCGGCATCGGCCATGAGGGCGTTGATGGCACCGGCAAGGTTGCGCTCGAAGCGATCCGGGTCGACCGGCGACATCGGATCATCCAACGACAGCTCCACCGGAACCAGGAGCCCCGTCTCGCCGTCGACCACCACCTCAGGAATCCCGCCGACGGCGGAGGCCACCACCGGCGTGCCGCAGGCGGCTGCCTCCAGAGCGACGAGACCGAACGACTCGCTGCGCGACGGCACCAGGCACACGTCGGCGGCGCGGTAGTAGCCGGCCAGATGGTGATGGGGCTGAGGAGGAAGGAACAGCACGCGCTCGGCGACCCCCAGCGTGTCGGCCAGTCTCTTCACCTTGTCCATCTCCGACGGCCCGTCCGTGCCACTCGGGCCGCCGACGACCCAGAGCGTGGCGTCGTCGATCTCGGCCAGCGTGCGCACCGCCAGATCCAGGCCCTTCAACGGCTGGATCCGTCCCACGAAGAGCAGGACCCGTTCGCCCGGATGGCCGAGGGCGGCCCGGGCCGCCGGGCGCGGCCCCGAGGAGAAGACGGCGTGGTCGACCCCGGGCGGGAGGATCTCGATCCGCTCCTCCTCGGCACCGTAGAGGCGGACGAGCTGATCGGCCTCCTCGCCGGTCGAGGCCAGGATCAGGTCGGCGCAGCGCATGATCTCGGCTTCGCTCTGGGCCCGGGACCCGAGCGGGTCGTCGAGCACCAGCTCGCCGGCCGCCGCCTTCACCCGGGCCAGCGTGTGGAAGGTGGCCACCATGGGGAGGTCGAGCTCGTGCTTGAGGCGGTGCGCCACCTGACCGGACAGCCAGTAGTTCGCGTGGACGGCGTCGTAGTCCCGCCCGCATTCCCGGATGCCGTCGAGCATGGCGGCGGTGAACTCGTCCACCAGGCCGGGAAGCCGCTCCTTCTCGACGGGGGCCTGCGGACCGGCCTCGATGTGGATCACCCGGAGCCTCGGTTCCAGCACCACCGCGCGGGGCTGGGCCGGGTGCTCGGCCCGGGTGTAGACGTCGCAGGCGACGCCCGCCCGGGCCAGTCCCGACGCCAGCGAGCGGACGTACACGTTCATTCCCCCGCCGTCTCCCGAACCGGCCTGGGCCAACGGGGACGTGTGCAGGCTGAGGATGGCCAGGCTGCGAACGGGCATGGGGCGGAATCCTACAGTCGGGGCCGGCGTAACTCCGATGCCGGACTACCCCGGCTCGGCCCCGGACAACCCTTGGTCGGACACGCTCTGGAAAGAGCGGTAGATCTCGATCAACACCTGCTTCTGGCGCTCGTTGATCGTTCCGTTGCGGAGGATCTCGGCCACCAGATCATGCTCCCCGTCGCGGGCGTCGAGGATCCCGGCCCGCACATACAGCGTCTCGGCCGAGATGCGCAGCGCCTTGGCGATGGCCTGCAGGATCTCCGCGCTGGGCTTGCGCAGGCCCCGCTCGATCTGGCTCAGGTAGGGATTCGAGATGCCGGCCAGCTCGGACAGCTTGCGCAGCGAGAGCCGGGCGGTGCGCCGCTGGTCCCGGATGAAGTCACCCAGGTCGTGCATGCGCGCTTCGATCGCCGGGTTGTGGGGGACGCCGCGGACCATCAGGCGGCGGAGCGGGGAACGAGTCGCTCGCAGAGCGGAGCGAAGACCCGGACGACCTCGGGGTCGAACTGCGTCCCGGCCATCCGTTCGAGCTCGCCGACGGCGGCGTCCACCGACAGGGCGGGACGGTAGGGACGGTCGGTGGTCATGGCGTCGAAGGCGTCGACCACCGAGAAGGCCCGGGCGGCCGGCGGGATCTCCTCGCCCCGCAGGCCCTCGGGATACCCGGTGCCGTCAAACGTCTCGTGGTGACAGCGCACGACCAGCGCGGCCGTCCGCAGGAACGGGATGTCGGCCACCAGCTGGTAGCCGATCACCGGATGCGTCCGCATGATCCGCCATTCGGCGGCGGTCAGCGGACCGGGCTTATTGAGCACCCGTTCAGGCACTC
>JALZJE010000099.1 GCA_030859955.1 Chloroflexota bacterium
GGTCTGGGTGGTGCCGGCGTCGACGCTGCCGACGTGGTCGATGGCGCCGGCGGCGAAGAGGATCCGTTCGGTGAGGGTGGTCTTACCGGCGTCTACGTGCGCCAGGATGCCGAGGTTGAGGGTTCGCATGGAGCGTCATGCCTTCCGTGCAGGTTCTAACGACCTTCTGGATTGACATGACAGTTCCCATTCCGATCTCCTTCATCTCCGAGCTGGCACGAAGTGGCGCCGGATACAGATTGCCACGGCGGGTCAACTCGACGGGCCCCTATACCTCATCATCGGCGATCTCGGCGGTGAAGTGCTCGTCGCGGAGCATGGGCGAGGAACCCGTCGACTTGCCGGCGCCGCTGCCGCCACCGATCCAGCGCACGTGCGCCAGCCGGCTTGCGTCCTCGGCTCCCATCTGCGTCGAGCCGACGAGTGATCCCGTGAGGCTCATCCGTTATCCGACAAAGCAAAGGCGGAAACGTGCACGAGCCGCGAGACCTAGCGATACGGATCCATCGCGCCAGCGGCGCGCTCCAGGTCGAGGAGCGCGGCGTACCTCTCGGCGCCGAGGTCATCGGGAGCATGGTCCGAGAAGAGTCGGATCCCGACCCAGTCATCGGGCCGCCAGCCAGCGTCGTCCAGCATCGCCAGCCACTCGGTGACGGTAAAGGCACGGTTCTCGACGCCCAGGCGACCAACTGATTGGCGCTCGGTCAACAGTCGACGGGCCTCGACGTAGTCGCCTTGGAGCCCAGGGCGCAGAGCGATGCCGTCGCGATTCTTCTCCAGGAGCGAGAAGGTGGCACCCGGAGCCGCCAGCGAACGCAGCGTCCGCAGCACGGCCGGCGGATTCTCGACGTACATCAGGACGGCGTGGCACAGGACGGCATCGAACGGCCCGAGGCCGGCATCGGCCAATGATTCGAGCCCGATGTTGACCAGGTGCAGACCAACGCCTGCCGCATCGGCCTTTGCGCGAGCGTGCTCCAGCCAGTCGGCCGACTGGTCCACCACGGTGACGTCGTGGCCGATGCGCGACAATGGGATGGCGAAGGCCCCGGTGCCGCCGCCCGCGTCGAGGATGCGAGCCGGCGGAGGCGGCAGGACGCGGGTCAGCCGCTCGAGGATGAGGTCGAGGCGAACCCGTCCACGAGGTTCGGTGTAGTGCTCGTCGAACCCATCGGCGTGGCCAGCAAAACGGTCGTCGGTCGTCATCCAACCACGTCCGCTCCGGCGTCCTGCGAGCCATGCACGAACAGCATCAGGGGCTCTGCCAGCCGGTCTGCGAGTGCAGGATCGCCTCGCCGAAGCTCATCGAGGAAGGCGCGGGCGGCAACTTCGATCGCAGCCAGCAGAGGCTCCCGTTCAAGATCGGTCACCAGGCTCGCCAGCAGCGCATCCCGCTCTCCTGGAGGGAGTGCATCGACGTACTTGAATTCATCGGCCTCGAGTCCGTGCCGCTCCGATGACAGGGCGAGGGTCCGGTTGCGCACGCGCTGGAGGAAGTAGAGCGCCTGCCACGGCTTGCCGCGATTGATGGCGACGCAGGCGTGCAACACGTCGTGCCAGGCGAAGCCCGCCTCCCCTCGCCAATCCGGTGTAGGCGACCACGGCTGCCAGGCCTCGGCCGCCCTGGTCGCCGTACCCGTGCGGTCGAACGCCACGCGCACGGGTGCCCACACCTCGAAGTCCGCGATGGGCGTGAATGCGAGGTCCACGACCAGCGCGTTGGTCAAGAGGAAGCCGCGCACGAGCGTGGATCCGAAGGCCGTCTCGTAGTGGTGCGCAACGTCCCACTCCCGATAGATCAGCCCGACCCAACTGGCCGCGACCCGCTCGCACGACTCGGCATCGACGACCAGACTCGCGATATCGAAATCGGACCAGCGATCCGCCTGTCCTGCTCCGACCGAGCCGGCGATGACGGCCGCCTCGATCCGCTCATCCGCCTCCAGGAGGTCGAGCACCCGGGCGAGGGTCGCGGCGCGGTCCGAAGGAGTAAACAACTTCATGGGAAATCTTGGCAGATGCGAAGTCTGGTTTCAGGTTAATGCGCGACGGTAGCGGATCTCGTGGAGGGTTCCGCCGGGTCGCTCCTCGTCCTTGGTCTCGCCATCGGTCTGCCAACCAGCGGCCTCGTAGAAGTGTCGTGCCCGTTGGTTCTCGCGCAGGACCCACAGCGTTGCCTCGGTGAACCCGCGCTCGCGCAGATCCGCCAGCGCCCGGTCGTGCAGCACGCGACCGATGCCGCGGCCGATGGCCTCGGGCGCCAGGTAGATCGCCTGCAGCTCGCCGGTCGCCGCCGACGCGTCCGGATCGCGAGCCGGCGCGGTCGCCGCCATGCCGACGAGGACTTCGCCCTCGACCGCCGCGAATAGATGGTGAGGATCATCGGCCGCGGCCAGCATGGTCCGCACGAGATCGACCCGGGCCGCTCGACCTTCCATGACCCCTTCGATCACCGCGTCCGGCACCAGCCCGCGATAAGTGACCTGCCATGAGCGGGCATGCACATCCGCGAACGCGTCGGCGTCGTCAGGCGTGGCTCGGCGGACCGACACTTCTCCGCCCCAGCCTGAACGCGCCAACAGCCTACCGGCGATCTCCGTCACCGAACGATCATCGGTCTGCAGCTCGTGCACCTCCGGTCGCTGGTCGGCAGCCATCGCGGCGAGCTGCTGCGCGCTGCGCTCGCCCTGCGCCGCTTGACCCGAGCCGAGCTCGCGGCGGGCAACGCGCGCCAGCAGCGTGTCCTTGCCGGACAAGAGGCGAACGAAGGTGAAGGCCGCGTTGGGGATGGCTCGCTTCAGCCACGCCATCTCAGCCGGGCGATCGAGGTACACGCCGGTGAGGATCAACCGCGACACGCCGCGCTCCCGATAGCTCTCCCAGATCGCGGCGAGGTTGTGCTCCGTCAGTCGCGGCAGGTCCGGCGGCACGGGGCAGAGGTGGTCGAGCGCATCGGTGTCCACGACCGCGTGCCCGATGTCGCGACCTTGTAGCAGCAAGGACAGCTCGTAGGCGGCGGCCGACTTTCCGACGCCTCCGGGGCCGGAGATGACGAGCACCGAGACTCCGTCCCTCGCGAGCCTGTCGCTCATCGTCGTTCGGTGAAGCCGCCATCGGCATCTTCGATGAACTCGAGCCGGTTGCCGAACGGGTCAGCCGCGTAGAAGCGCCGGATACCCGCGAGCGCATCGTCGTCCTCGACCACCACGCCCGATGAGGTGAGCCGGTCACGGAGCGCCCCGAGATCGCGCACGCGGAAGGCCGGATGCGCCTTGCGTGCCGGCAGGAAGTCATCAGTCACGCCGAGATGGAGGTGAATGCCGGCACCGGTGAACCAGCAACCGCCGCGCTGCGTGAGCGGCTCGGGCTTGGGCACCTCCCGCAGTCCCAGCAACGAGCCGTAGAAGTCGCGGGCCTGAGCCTCACCGTTGGGCGGGATGGCGAGCTGGACGTGGTCGATACCAGTCAGCCGCGCCTGGCGGGCGCTCGTTGCTCCATCGACGGCACCGATGAACCTGGACACCGCAGCGGTGACGGTGCGAAGCGCATCGATGGACCGGTCCACGTCGCCAGGCACCTGGAGGAGGTGATCGGCGTCGGCGATCTCGAGCACCTCGGCGGACGCGAACGACCGAGCCCGCGCACCGTCCCAGCTCGGATCGGCACTCCCGCCGATGAGAAGGAACGGCGCCGATGCTGCCATCAGTCCTTCGACCACAGCCTCGGTCACTGATTCACCCGCTTCACCGATCAGCGGCGTGAGCCAGACGGCCGGCAGCCCCAGCCGCGCAGCCAGCGGGGCCGCCAGCGAGGTGATCGACTTGGCGATGATGATCGGTCTAGCCGTGTCGCCGAGGTGGTGGATCGCTGCGTCCGCGCGCTCCTCGGCCCAGCGTTGCGGTTCGGCGGTGCTGCCGTCGCGGCTATCGACCACGGCCAGGACGTTGCGACCCGCCGCCAGAACGGCCTCACGCGCGAACCAGAGCAGTGGCGCCGTTGTCGGGTACCTCGCGCCGGGCAGGAGCACGACCCACGCCTCGGCTCCGCGATCGAAACGGACGCCGCGACACACTCCGAGGTCCACATCGGTGGGTCGCACCGGAATCGCTGATGTCTCCGTCATGATCCCTTGCCTCCCGACCCGTTCAGCCACAGCTCAATGATGGGCCGCACCTCAGGCCATCCGCTCACCACGGCATCGGGGGCAGGCTCAGGTTCACCGACGAAATCGGGCGGGCGCATCCAGATCGAGCGCATCCCGACCGAGCGAGCTCCGGCGAGGTCGCGCTCCGACCGGTCGCCGATGATCGCCGCCTGCGACGGCCGCGCGTCGACCGCCGCCAGGGCATGCTCGAGCATGGCCGGGTGCGGCTTGGCGAAACCGGTGTCGTGCGAGGTCACGTAGTCCTCGAAGCAGTCTCCGAAGCCGAGCTCCTCCCAATCGCGACGGCTGTCGGCGTCGTTGCGCCACAGGGTGTTCGAGCAGATCACCATCCGGACGCCAAGATCCCGGATCTTGTGGACGACCTCGTGCGCGCCATCCGCCAGCTCCACCACCTGGCTGAGCGGCGCGGCGCAGGCGCGACAGATGCGCTCGACCTCTTCGGCAGAGGCGCGGTAGCCATGGTCGGCAAGCATCGCAGTCACGACTTCGACCGTGCGCTGCTCCTCCCATGTCGTCGCATCGGACTCGACGAAACGGTGCTTCGACAACGGAGCGAACCAGGGGTGCTCGGTCCCGAATGCATCGCGCAGACGGGAAACCATGTGCGCTTCGTATTGGTCCTGTTTCAGCCAGGTCGCGTCGTCGACCAGCGTCCCGCCGACATCGACGAGCAGCGCCTTCAGCGGCTCATGCGGCATACGCCCATGCTGCCAGACTCTGCCTACGGACCTCGGCGTGACCTATCGGCATGAGTCAGTCAGCGGCCGCCTCGCGTACCTGCGCAACCCGCTCCAGAAGCTGCAGATCGTACGGTGCCGGGAGGTCGATCACTACGCCGCCCACGCCCGACCGGCGGTAAGCGTCGAGCCGGGTCCGAATGCCGTCCGCGCTTTCTTCAGGGTCGAGCATGAGCGCCACGGTCGCCCTGATGGAGGAAGCCTCCCGGCCGACCTCGGCACAGTACCGGTGCAGCAGCGCGACCTTCCGCCTCATTGCCGCCGGCGAGCCGAAGGTGTTCCAGATGTCGGCGTGGCGCGCGGCGATCCGCATGGTTCGGCACTCGCCTCCGCCACCGATGAGGAGAGGCAGGTGAGACTGGATCGGCTTTGGAGCGGCCACCGCATCGGTCAGGTGGTAGTGCTGCCCGTGGTAAGTCGTACGCTGCTCATCGAAGAGCGAGCGACAGATCTGGGCGGCCTCGTCCAGCCGCGCCAGCCGATCGCCGGTGCTCGGCCACGGCATGGCGTACATCTCGGCCTCCTGCCGGAACCAGCCGGCGCCCAGACCGCACAGCGCCCGGCCATGGCTGATGTGGTCGAGGGTGATCGCCATCTTGGCGAGCATCGCCGGGTGCCGAAGCATGACGCCGCTGACCATGACGCCGAC
>JALZJE010000108.1 GCA_030859955.1 Chloroflexota bacterium
CACCTGCGTGCTGTTCGGCGACGGGGCCGGGGCAGTCATCGTCTCTGCGTCCGACGAGCCGGGTGGCCTCCTGGGCCTCGACATGTACAGCGACGGCAGCGGCGCGCAGGGGATCATCTTCCCGGCCGGCGGATCGGCCTGCCCGACCACGCCACGGACGGTGGCCGAGGGTGGCCACTTCGTGCACATGGCCGGCAAGGAGGTCTACCGGTACGCGACTCGCCAGCTCGCCGAATCGGCGCAGGCGGCTCTACGGCACGCGAGCCTGACAGTCGACGACGTGGACCAGTTCCTCTTCCACCAGGCGAACCTGCGCATCATCGAGAACGTGCAGAACGCGGTCGGCATCCCTGCCGAGAAGACCTACCTGAACATCGTGCGGTACGGCAATACCAGTGCAGCATCGGTCCCGATGGCGCTGGTCGAGGCGCTGGCAGAAGACCGCATCAGGCCCGGCGACCGGCTGCTGATGGCGGCCTTCGGCGCCGGCTACACCGCCGGTGCGGCGGTCGTGGAGTGGACCGCCGACCCGGCCCGACGCAGCCTGGCGCCCGGGGCGCAGACGCGGATCGGTCCTGTACAGCCCGACCCGGTGCGCGCCGATGTCGCCGCTGCGGTCACCGCTCTTTGATGGGAGATCGATGTTCGACCTGACCGGCAGGGTCGCGCTCGTCACCGGCGGCAGCCGCGGTCTCGGGAGAGCGATCGCGCTCGCGTTCGCGGGCCAGGGAGCCGATGTGGCGGTCAACTACCGTGGCAATGCCGAAGCCGCCGATGAGGCAGTCGCCGAGCTCTCCGCACTCGGCCGCAGGGCGGTCAGCGTCCAGGGCGATACGAGCGGGGGCCGTGAGGCGTGCGAGGCGATCGTCAAGGCCGCCATCGATGCCCTCGGACCGATCGATATCCTCGTCAACAACGCGGGCATCACCCGCGACAACCTGCTGATGCGGATGGACACCGACGAATGGGATGCGGTCATCGGCACGAACCTGTCGGGACCGTTCTGGATGACACGCGCGATCGCTCGCCCGATGCTGAAGGCGCGTGGCGGTCGCATCATCAACATGAGCTCAGCTGCCGGCCGGATGGGAAACGCCGGCCAGGCGAACTACGCGGCGGCGAAGGCGGGGCTCATCGGCCTCACCAAGACGACGGCGCGTGAGCTGGCGAGCCGCGGAATCACCTGCAACGCCATCGCGCCGGGACTGATCGAGACCGATCTGACGGCTGACCTGCCCGCGGCGGCCACCCAGGCCCTGACCGCCATGACGCCGCTGGGCTACGTCGGCAGTGTCGCCGATGTCGCGGCCGCGGCCGTCTACTTTGCCTCGGACGAGGCTCGCTACGTCACCGGCCAGGTGCTCGGGGTCGACGGTGGCATCGTGATGGGCTCGTGAGGCTCTCGAATGACACGCAGGCACGGCAGGCGGCTTGCAACGAATGAAGCCGATGGAATCGCAGCAAGCGATTCCTGCCCCAGAGGAGAACCGATGCTCACCCTGCGCTCCATCCTGCGCCCGACCCGCATCGTCGACGCGCACTGCGATATCCCGTGCGGCATCTATGATCCCGAGCAGGCTCGCATCGAGGCCGAGTCCTGTCTGAAGATCATCGAGAAGTACGAGCAGAACACCGACGAGCACTTCCGCGCCCGCTGCATCAACATCAAGGAGGAGCGTGCGGAGCTCGTGAAGCACCACCTCGACGTCCTGTGGCACGACTACTTCAAGCCGGAGCATCTCGAGAAGTATCCCGACCTGCACGAGACGTTCTGGAAGGCGACCAAGCAGGCATCCAAGGTCAAGCAGTCGCTCGATGGCGGCGCGGCCAGGGAGCTGCTCTCCATGATCGACACCATCGACGAGATGTGGAAGTCGACCGGTGGTCCGGAGAAGACGCGCGTGAACGGCCGCCCCGGCTGACACGCAGGTGCGATGGAGGGTCCTCATCGGCCCCCTCGTCGTGCTGGGCGTTCTGCTGGCCGCCCGCCGCTGGCTCGACGTGGTCGAGGTCCGCGGCCGGTCCATGGTCCCGACGCTCATACCCGGCGATCGCCTCGTAGCCGCCCGCTTGGCCCCGCGGGTCGGCGACGTTGTCCTTGCTCGAGATCCCCGTGAGCCGAGCCGCGAGCTGATCAAGCGCGCGGTACGCGTCGACGGCGGCGGTGTCCTGCTTCGTGGCGACAACCCGGCAGCCAGCACCGACGGGCGCACGTTCGGTTCCGTGCCGGCGGCCACCGTCCGGTGGCGGGTCGTCCTGCGTTATTGGCCAATCCATCGAGTTGGACGCCTGCCGCCGGTCACTCATGGCCTCGAGAGTCGCTGACCCGTCCTGCGGGGCTAAAGCCGAACGAAGCTGACCTGCGTGGCGCTTTGAACGCCGCACGGGGCAGATGTCGAACGAAAGGTGAACTGCGTGGCGACTTGCCCGCCGCACGGGGCAGATCGACGGCGAGCACGGCACGTCGGCTCGCTCATTGGCTGTTAGCCCCGCCCGACGGTTTTTTCCACGAGGAACGCTGGCCGCGCACGAGGCGAGGTCGTTGGCCGCGCACGGAGCCAGACGCAGACGAAACCCATATCGGTCGTAACCGGTAAGAGGGAGCCCGCGGGTACAATGAACGTTCGATGAGCACGACCAGCCCCACTCGCGCGAACGCGCGACGCGACCTCACGACTGGCAGGCATCAGCAC
>JALZJE010000156.1 GCA_030859955.1 Chloroflexota bacterium
GCGTCGGCGTTCGGCTGGAAACCGGCCGGCGTGGGCAGGATGGCGACACGGACCGGCCTGGGAAACCGGCTGAGCACTTCTTCGTGCACCTGTCGGCCGCTCCGCGCGGTCTCGCCGGATCCGAACAGGACGAGCGGCCCAGGCGCATCGCTCATCCCGCCGCCCATCGCCGCCCCAGGTAGTGCCCCCGCGCCTCGGGCTCGAGCTCGACGGGGAACCGATGCGCCTCCAGCCGCTCCATGAACCGCTCGGCGCTGAGATCCGTCGCGGTGTCCTCGTCACTCATCGGTCGATCGCCAAAGGAGTCGCCACGGCCCTAGCGTATCGGTCGGGTAAGGTCGCCGCGTGCTTGAGGACCCGGGCCTGGATCCGCTCGAGCTGGCCGGCGCGCTACGGGTCGCCTACGGCATCGATGCGAGCGCGCTTTCCTTCGTGCCCGGCTACGACCTGCAGGCTGCATCGTACGAGGTGACGACACCCGACGGCAGCTACTTCCTGAAGGTGCGCTTCGACGCCGTCCAGGAAGCCGCACTGGACGTGCCACGAGCGCTGCTCGAGGCGGGTGTCCCGAACATCCTGGCGCCGATACCGACCCGCTCTTCGGCGCTTTGGGCCGGCATGGACGGGCGAAGCGTCGTGCTCCAGCCCTTCCTGCGTGGTCGGAACGCGATGGTCGCCGGCCTGACCGACGACCAGTGGCACACCTTCGGCGCAACGTTGCGCGCCGTGCACGACAGCGGCCTGGAACGATCGTTCGCAGACCGCCTGCCGGTCGAGACCTTTGCGCTGGCCGCCGCGGTGCCGGTCCGCCGGATCCTCGAGGCTGCGTCGCGCCAGACCTTCGAATCACCGACAGCCAGACAGCTCGCGGCGTTCTGTCGGCAGCAGGCAGGACGGATCAGCGCCACTCTCGAGCGCGCGGAGGAGCTTGGCGCGCGGCTGCGAGTGCGCTCCTTCGACCTTGTGCTCTGCCACGCCGACATCCACGCAGCGAACATCCTCGTCACGGACGAGGGAGGCATCGTCCTGGTCGACTGGGACGGACCGATGATCGCGCCGCGCGAGCGAGACCTCCTGTTCGTGATCGGGTCGAGGATCGCCCGCCTTGTGGAGCCGCACGAGGAGGCTCGCTTCTTCGAGGGCTACGGCGGCGTCGAGGTGGACCCGGAGGCCGTCGTCTACTACCGCTACGAGCGGATCCTGGAAGACATCTGGGTGGATGCCGCGAGTGTGTTCGGTGACGACTCCCAGAGCGAGGCGACGCGACAGGCACAGGTCGATCAGATCGTGAGCTTCTTCGTCCCGGGCGGGGATCTGGAGACCGCCGAGCAGCGTGGAGCCGGCCTCGGATCGGTCAGCTAAACGCGGGAACCAGGCCCGGGAACATCGGAAAGTGGCGGATGTTGAGCGTCTGGAGCGGCACGTCGTGCGCTTCGGCGGTAGCGGCGATGACGTAGTCGACCAGGTCGATGCCGGTGTGCGATCGCCGATACCTTCGGAGATGCTCACCAGCCCGCCTCGCGATCGAATCGGTCACAGGCACCAGGCGCATCCCATCCAGAAGACCAGCGACGCTGGCGCGCTCGCCACTGCGCATCCCGCCTTCGATCTCGACGCGCGCCAGGACGCTGGCCAATCGCTGCGCCATCGGCACCGATAGGAGGAGCTTGGTCGCCCGTTCGTCACCGCGCAGGTGAGCGATGAGCACTGATGTATCGAAGAGCATCCCTACAGGCCGCTCTCCGCAAGTCGCTCGGCGGCGGATCGACCACGCACTCCGGCCTGCCACTCGGGCCAATCTGGCGCCTCGGGCAGGATGCCCGCAGTGGCCAGGATCCCTGCGCGCGCCTCTGCCTCCGCGTCTCCCGTTTCCAATGCGGCGTCGAGGATCTGGCGGATCACGTGCGCCTTGGACGTTCGACGACTCCGCGCCAACTGTTTGATCTGCGCGGCCTGGTCGTCCGTGATGTAGATCTGCGTGCGCTTCATGTGGCGGCAGTATACATCATATGTCAGGACCTGAGCTCGATCTCCAGCGGGGTGGGGAAGCTGCCGCTCACGCGGGTGGGGCCGAGCCACTGCTGGAGCCGGGCAGCTTCCGCCTCGATCGACTGCCGGGTCTCGGCGCCGACGTCCTCGAGCAACTGCGGGACGATCTCGCCGGTCCGGCGCTGGGCCCAGCCACCGACGATGCGGCCCTCGACCCAGATCGTGGGGCCGGCGTTGCCATTGGTGTCGAAGAGCGCGGGTCGATACGATCCCAAGTACCAGTCGCGGCCCTTCCAGCCCATCGTCGTGGCGTCGAGCGCCGGGAGGAGCGCGACCCACGGCTCGGGCGGGTCCGTCGGGTCTAGGTCCTCGGGCAGCAGGTAGCCCGTATCGCCGTCATCAAGATCGACCTCCACCGCGCCGGCGGAGGCCAGCGCCTGCCTGGTCGCGGCGACCGTCCAGCCTGTCCACCACTTGATGTCGTCGCGGGTGCCGGGCCCGAACGCGCGCAGCCAGCGCCGGACGAGCTCCGCGCGGGCGTCGTCGACAGGCACCTCGGGGATGCCGTCTGGAAGCCAGCGCTCGATGGGGCTCCAGCGGAACTGGCTGGCGATCCAGGTGCCACGCGGTCGCCCACGTCCGATGCGGCCGTCGAGCGCGAGGTGGAAGTAGACCTTCGTGCCGACGCTGATGGAGCCTTCATACGACTTTCCGCGGGCGAGGGTGATCCTCTGGTCGAGCCGCGGATCGAGCGCCCTCAGCTCGGCGGTGGTCGCCTCGCCGCGCTCGCGTACAGCGGCCAGGCCGATCTTCTCGAGCTCCTCCAGCAGTGCCGCCGGATCCGGACCCACGCCACCCTCGGCGAACATCGCGATGGTCCGCCGGCGCTCGGTCTCGGCGATGGCACGTGAGGCCGCTGCGTGGACCATCGGCACGTCGGTGAGCGGCACCAGGAACAGGGTCCGGCGCATGGCGAGCATCTTCAGGACGCTCAACTCGTCGTACAGCTCCCGCTCGATGCCCGCCGGCGAGGATGCGACCATGCGGGCGCGTGCCTGGAGGAAGACGCTCGCCGGGTCGGTCGCGTGGATCACCACGACGGATGCCGCGGCCTCCGCCACGGACGCCCCTGCCGTCCCGGTCGCCAGTCGGTGCCGGACTCCCAGGCGGGCGCGGCGCTCGGCCACTCCGATGTGTCGTCCCGTCATCGTGGGGTGATCAAGGGTCCAGGATGGCCAGGCCACTGAAGTGCGCTTGATAGAACCCGCGGTCACGAGTCAGGAGCCGATCTGCGTGCACCTGCGCGTGTGCGCCGATCAGAAAGTCGGGCAAGATCCGACGCCGCGTGCCACCGGCGGTCCGGTACGCTCGGTAGACCCGACCAGCCGCGATGGCGACCTTGCGATCATCGGGCACCAGCTCGATCGCCAGCAGGTCGAGCCTGCTCGTCACCATAGCTGGATCGTCGTAGGCGCCGATGACCTCCGCCCACACTGCCGTAGAGGCGACGAGCGCACCCTCCGTCGCCGCTAGGCGTAACGCCGCCGCGGAGCGCGGACCGTGCTCCTGGCTGCCGGTCAGGAAGTCCAGCAGGATGTTCGAGTCGACCGCAGTGATCACCGGCCCCGGATGCGCTCGATGTACTCGTCGACCGGCTCGTCCATCTTGAGCGAGCCGTAGAGCTCATCGATGACATCCCTGCCGCCGGCCTTGCGGCCGATCAGGCGGCCGCGATCCGCATCGAACTCGATCACGGTGCCGGGCCGCAGGCCGAGCTTGGTCCGCACCGACTTCGGGATCGTGACCTGCCCCTTCTCAGAGACTATCGCTTTCATACCGACACCGTAAGCATTCTTACTTCACGTGTCAAGGATGTGCGTCCGCTGGTCGCGCCTTCGCGAATAGGTCCGGCGCTTGCGAGGAGCGTCACTTGCCGTGACCCGACCAGACTCAGGTCTCGTGAAGGCCGGCCCTACGGCGCGCGGCGGCGACCGATCGAGCCGCTGCGTGGGGGTCATCGCCGTAGGCACGGGACAAGCTTTGGGCGGTGGCGAACAAGGAATGGAGCGCCTGGGCGGGAGGCAGGAGGCCGGCAAGCTCGAGAGTGACGAACCCGTGGACGACGGCCCACAGTTGGGTTGCCAGTTCCGCCGGGTCGGTGCGGTCGAGCCGCTCGGCGGCGATGCACCGGGCCACGCCCGACACGAGCACAGTGAAAGTGTCGATTCCGGCCGACGCGTCGGTCTCGTCGAGCGGCCGCTCCATGAACATCACTCGGTAGAGGTTCGGGTTGGCGTTGCCATTCCGGTAGTAGGCCAACCCGAGCAGCGTGAGGTCCGCGATGGGATCGGAGCCTTGCTCTACCCCAGCAAGGTGTGTCGCCAGTCGGGCGAAGCCCTCGCGACGTACCTCGCGACGCAGCTCTTCCATCCCGCCGAAGTGGGTGTATACCGACATGGTCGATGTGCCGACCTCGTCGGCAAGCCGGCGCAGCGTCAGGTACTCCGTTCCCTTGTCGGCGATGAGTCGAGCGGCTGCTTCTATCAGCGCGGTCCGCACCGAGGCGTCAGCAGTTCTGGGACTCATGTTGACAGCATGCCATAGCAGCGCTATGGTCCGTGTTATAGCATCGCTATGGAAAGGAAGTGACTCATGTCGCCTGAGGATCTGGAAACGTTCGGCTGGCCGAGCCGAGAGTTTGCGCGATGACCGTCACGCGCCACAACATCGCCGGGGTCGAACCGCCCCCGGGCGGGAGCCATGTAACGGCCGGGCGGGGGGACCTGATCGTGCACGTCTCCGGCCAGGTGGGCACGGACGAGAGCGGAATGGTCGTCCCGGGCCTCGCGGCACAGACGGAGCGCGCCCTGCTCAATGTCGCCCTCGCGCTCGATACGGCCGGGGTAAGCCTGGACGAGCTGGTAAAGATGACCACCTACGTCGTGGACTGGGATCTTTCGATGTACGACGAGCTCATTCGCGGCGGAAGCGCCGCACGCGCGCAGCGCACGTTCCCGGATACGGCACTCACCCTCATCGGCGTGAAGAGCCTTTTCACGCCGGAGATGCTCATCGAGATCGAGGCCGTCGCGATAGTCGACTCCTGATCAAAGGCCGATGGGCTCGGGCACCCGCAGAGAGCAGCAGTCCGGCCCGCTCATGACCCGTCCAGTAACAACAACAGCGCCTCCTCGTCCCGATCAGAGCTCGTCCGGTGCCACCGTCTCGATGACACGAGCGGCACCCCGACGCAGCCGGGCATCTGCGGTCAGGAGCGGACAGTCCAGGAGCCGTGCGAGGGCGACGTACTCGGCGTCGTAGCTCTTCGCCCAACCGAGCCGAGCGGACAGGGCATACGCTTCCCGATACAGCTCCGGAGGCATCGCTCGCTCGATCGCCGCCTCCAACAGCGCCGAGAGGGTCTGCTCGGCGAGCTCGGGGCTGATCTCATCGCGGAATACTCGCTGGCGAAGCGCGGAGGTGACCTCGGACCACATCAGCGGTGGCGCGACGACCTCGTAATCGCTCAGCTCGGCAAGCCCACCCGGCCCGCCGCTGGCATACAGGGCGGCGCTGGCGTCGATGACGATGCGGCTCAGTGCTCGTCCCGATCGCGGCGGACGATGGACACCCAGTTGGGCATCCGCTCGCCGGTCCATGTCCGTGTCCACGGTTCCGGCAGCGGAAGCACCTCCGCGTCCTGGAACCGCTCCAGGTCTTCCTCTTCGATGACGTGCTGGGTCCCGATCTTCCGAGCCGGCAACCGGCCGGATCGGATCCAGCGCCGGATCGTCTCGGGATCCTTGGCCAAGCGCCTGGCAACCTGAGGCACGGTCAGCATACGGGTAGCATACGACAACAGTACCTCGGCGACACAGGAGCGAAGGTCAGCGCACGGTAAGTGAAACAGGAGGCCTAGGCGTTATAGGGACGTGGAGATCGATGAGGTTGCCATGAACCGGCCCGCCCATGAGAGGGCGAAAACGGCGACCGCAGGCCTCCGATCGTTCGAACTGTTCTACGCCGAGGCGCGTGACCCGGTCTATCGGGCTGTGCTCGTGACGATACGCGACCGGAGTCGCGCCGAGGATGCGGTTCAAGAGGCGTTCACTCGGGCCTACCGCGACTGGGAACGATTGAGCACCCATCCCAATGCGACCGCCTGGGTCGTGCGGGTGGCGTGCAACTCGCACCGGTCGCTGTGGCGTCGCTTACGGCATGAGTATCCCGCGGTGGCGCCGGATGTCGCCGCAGCGGCCGCCCAGGCACCCTTCGATGATCAGCTGGCGCGACTCGTGTGGTCGCTGCCCCACCGCCAGCGCGAGGTGGTGGCGCTACGCATCCTGCTGGATCAGAGCACCGCACAGACAGCGTCTGCCCTGGGCATCGCCCAAGGCAGCGTCACGGCGCATCTCCACCGCGCCCTCTCGACCCTGCGACGACGACTCGAGGAAACGGGAACCCAGGAGCGATGACCATGAACGACGAACAGCTCACACAGGCCATCCGCCACTCATTCGATCGCTACGAGTTGGCGGTTCCGGTCAGCGAGGTCATGGCCGACCACATCGCCCGACCGCGCCGCTGGCGGCTGGTGGCCGTCTCGGCGGTGGCCGCTACGGTGGTCTTGGTGCTGGCGATCGTGACCCAGTCCCTGGGGCGACCGCAAGCGGCGTTCGCATCCTGGACGGCGGTGCCGGGAGTTCCCGACCCGGCGCTCGCGGCGGCTGCTGAATCGGACTGCCCAGTGGTCCCATCTTCCCGCTCCCGCATGCCTTCCTTCTCACACCTTCCACTGGTCGCCCAGGATCGACGCGGCCAGGCCGCTTTGATGTTGTTCAGTGACGGAGACGCGGTCGCACTGTGCCTGATCCTCCCTGACCGAACCAAGGCAATGTCCGCCGGGCAGCGCCCGCCGCTTCATGGGACCGTGGAGATCCTCACCGCCATTCGAGCGGAACGGACCGAGGGCGAAACGGCCACACTCCTCGGTCAGGTGGCCGACACCGTGACGACGGTCGACATCGTGCGCGACGACGGGCTGGTCGTCGTGGCGACCGTGAAAGATGGCTTCTTCCTGGCCTGGTGGCCGGGACCAGCCGAAGCAAGTGAGGTGCGTGCCTACGATGCCAGCGGTCATCTGCTCGCAACCATGCCGGGTCTGGTGCAGTTCGATGCCGACGAACGCTGAGCAGTGGCCCGTATCGCAGATGAGCGTCACCGTCAGCGCGGCTCGTCGGTGATCGCCTGCGGGGTGACTTCGGCTGCGTTACGGCCGTCCGTGGAACGCGCCACGCCGACTCACGGGCCGGGCTCGCGTGCCTTCGAGTGGTGCTCCTGGGCCAGTCGGCGCAGCGCGACCATGGCTCGCTCGAAGACGACCGTTCCGATGACTGTCGCCTCCACGGCGGCTTCACGGGACTCCATACCGGCCACGTACGCCAGCTCGTTGGCGGCGATCTCATCCATGTGCCCCGCGTAGCGATCGAAGACCCGTGGACCCACCTGCCAGCCCAAGCCACGCAGCGCGACCAGGGTCGCGGCCAGTGCATCTCGCGCTGGAGCATGCGGCGCCACTTGCCAGCCGCGCGTCTCGATCCAGACATCGACCTCGCGCCGCACCGCGTCCAGGCCGGTGTCTCCGCTCGGCACCGGCTTCTCCAGCGCCCGGTGCGCGATACCAAGGACATCGTGCAGCGGCAAGCCGTCGTCGCCAAGCGCATCGACGACCCGCCGCACCGCCGCCAACGACAGCCCACCTGTCTCGACCAGGACGCGGATGAGGCGCAGGCGACGAAGGTGTGCCTCGCCGTAGGTCGCCTGATTGGGGGCTGTGCGGGTGCCCGGGGGTAGGACGCGCTCCCGCAGATAGAACTTGATGGTCGCGATGGGGATGCCGCTCTGGCGGCTCAGGTCGGAGATTCGCATGGGCTTGACGCATGGTAGCGGACAGTGGCACTATCCGATACTAGATATAGCCACTATCCACT
>JALZJE010000158.1 GCA_030859955.1 Chloroflexota bacterium
CCTTCCTGCTGTTCCATGCTCACGACTGCCACTAAGCCGCCTTGCGCGGGAGCGGCGACCCGTCGGCACCTTGGAGCATCTCAGCGCGGATGGCTGCGCCTGCTTCGTCCCGGTCCCGGCCATCTGCCGAGTAAAGGGCGTTCCTCAGCCAATCGTCGAGCTTTGGCTCATCAGCTCCGACGTTGACTCCCATGCCGAACACCTCGCCGGCCGCGATGCGCCCGTTGCGCGCGGCGCGCATCTCCCGGTACACCCGAAAGGCGGCTGCCATGTCGCCATCTACCACGGCCTCGGTGAATCTTTCCCGGAACGGGTCGGGAGAGAAGGTTTGACGCTTGTACCGCTCACGAACGGTCGCCTCGTGCGCCTCTCGCTTCGCCTCGACCTCCGCCGCGAAACGAGCCGACTCAGCCTCTAGCCGTGCGAGCTGCTCGAGCGCAGGAGCGGCGGCTCGATCGGCTGCCGCGCGCGCCGCGGCCGCCTCGTCGCGGGCCTGTTCGAGTCGGCTCAGCAGGGGTGCTTCACGCCGCGTCATCGGTGAACTCCTCATCTGAAAGGGTTGCGGCGTTTCGATCGCGCCGGTAATAGCCGAGCCGCATCCGCATATCGGCGGCATCCGCCGTGCTCATGGCGTCCAATAGCTCGGGATGCTTCTCTAGGTGCTCTAACTCCGGATTCGTCTGGTAAATGCCGGCGCGCAGCTCGCGGCGCGTCCGGCGGCGGTCCTGTTCCTCGGTTGATGGTCGGTGGTCGGTCATTGGGACTCCTCATGGACTTCCTGCCCGCCACAGTTGAGGCAGCGGACGACGGTGAGATGGATCGGCGCATCGCGCCAGGTGGCGGCGACAATGCCGGCCCGGTCGAGCTGATAGCGGGGCTTACCTGGTCGGACGGCCTCGAAGCTCTCGATGCGAGCGCTTGGGCATCCGTCGCGGTGGGTAAGTGCCGGAAGGGCGCGGGCAGTCACGACGCGCCCTCCCGGCGGATGAAGGCCGCGTGGTCTGCATAGGGGTGGGGTAAGAACCCTTGGGATGCACAGATGCCGGAACCCGGCCAATCATTCGCACACACCGTCACATTGACCCCCTGGGGGTCTCAAAGACTTCGAGACGTACACGAGCTTCGGAACCCGGCCACATCGCGGCGAGAAAAACGGTGTGCTCCGCGCGACAGCGCAGAATCTGGAAACCCGTACACAATCCGAGGAAGGTGGCCGGGTTCGGGCGTTCGTGCATGCCAAGGGTTGCTACCCCACCCCTATGCAGACCACGGTGCTCATTCATAGCGATGGACCCTCCCTCGGTTCGCCCTTGCTGAGTTGCAGGAGCGGCACAAGGTGCGCAGCGGTGAGTCGGGGTGACCCGGCACGACGTGATCGGCTACCAGGTCAGTCACGGCTCCGCACCATGAGCAATAGGGCTGAGCGGCGCGGACCGCTCGACTGCGCTCGGCGTGGCGATGGGTATAGAGCCCGCGGCGCTGAGCGAGGTAATGCGGCTTGCAATACGAGGCAGTCGTGAGCGCGGAGCAACCCGACCGCAGGCAACTGCGCATCACAATGTGATCTCCCGCAGACCCTGACACCGAGGCTCCGTAGTACCAAAACCGAATAACCGTTCCGCGTGTGCATGAGGCTGCCCAGGTACGGCGCAGCGTGCATGCGAAGTGGGGTTACGCCCCAAGGGGTACTGCATCACGCCGCCTCCTCTCGCGCGCATCGTGGACAGAGGAGAAGCGGCGGGTCGATCTCGTTGCGCGATTTCGATGCGAGCCAACCGTCGCCACGCAGCGCCGGCAGATCATTCGGTGCTGACTCACGGCAGCGCGCACACACGACGGTGGACACCGTGTCGCGTGTCGCCTCGACCGGCCAGAACCTGTCGAACTTCCACACGACCTGACGGTGGGGATGGCGCTTCATGACGAGCACTCAGCACAGCGGTAGCGCCGTGGTGTAGCCGTGGACTCCTGCCAGCCGCGAAGGTGACGATCTTCATTGATGGACGAGTAGTGGCAGATCGAGCACGGGACCCAGAGCCGACGAGGTGGACGGCTGAGAGGTCTCCACGAGCTGAGAACAACAGCAACACCCCTAGGCAACGTTGTTGCGTTGCCGTCGTTGTGCAACGGTTGCGGAGTGTTGCGCAACATGTTGTTCATGCGACTTCCAAGGTCTTGGTCATAAGCCCGATGCGGACCTCGCGGCCTTCGCTCGGGACCTTGGTGAACATCGTTCCAAGCCCCCGTCGGCACGTCTCGGCAACGACCTTTGGATCGGCGTCGAGCGCGTCGGCGAGTTGCGCATAGCTCATCGCCTGCTTCGCCTCGATCAGCGCTCGATGAACGCGCAGCGATAGCCGCTCCCCGACTGCGAGGGCGGCATCGTTGGCAGCATCGGTACGACCGAACACCAGGCCACCATCGGAATAATCGAGAGTGAGCCCGATCGAACGCGACCGCGGTCCGAGGTTGTGCTTCTTGTTGAACAGGCCGACGCTGTACTGCTCGCCGTGACCCTCGTTGCGGCGCATGTACCACGTCATCCGAGCACTGTTGGCCCAAAACGCGGACCCGAACGGCTTGTCGGCGGATGCCTTGGCATCGGCCTTCGTCACATGGGCGATGGCCAGGACGCCGAGGCTCTTGCCGAGCCCGAGCTGTTGGAGGGCGTTGAGGAACCCCGACGCTACGGATGCATCCTCTGGTGGACCGCCGCAGGCGTAGGCGATCGAGTCGATGATGAGGTAGTTGAGGCGGTGCTCACGGATGATGCGCCGGAAGCGATCAACCGAATCCGGGAGCGAGAGACCGGCCCCAGGGATGTAGACCATGTCCTTCGGGAAGAACTCGCCGAACATGCGGCGGAGTCGCGCCTTCTGGGTCCCCGCTGAGGTCTCCCAGTCGGCATAGCCAACCCGGATCGGCTTGCCATCGGGAACCTCGAAGCCTGCCAGATCGGAGCGCCCGGTCTGCATGATGCCCGCCGCGAACAGGGCGACCATGCTTTTCCCGGTGTCGCCGTCGCCGAACGCGATCACCAGCTCATTGCGAGGAAGGATTGGATCCCCGGTCAGCGAGTCGCGCAGCTGCGCCTCTCCTGGCTCAACGTCAGTGACGTTCTCCATGCGGATTGCCGGCTTGCCAATACGGAAGGCGTCACGAACCCGGATACAGGCGGCATCCGTCATCGCCAGCCAGTCAACGCCAGCCTCGGGAGAGCGTGTCTGGCAATGCTTCGCCAGCTTCGTTCGCCCGTCGGTGGTCGTGAGCGTGGCGTGTGCCGAATGGACCAGCGTCTCGACCGGCTCGAGCAGGCGGACCGTGACCTCGCCACCGAGCGCGCCGTAACGGTCCCAGCGCAGTCGATCGAACTGCATGTGGACCGGTGGATCATCCCACCAGACGGAATAGGCGCCCTGCTCATGATCGAAGTTGAGGGCGTTCACGATGCGACCGAGACCATGTGATTCGGTCCGTCGAGTGGCGGGACGCATACGGCCTGCGCGCCGGTCACCATGACTGAGACGCCATACCACGGATGTTGCGGGCACTCGCGCCATTCGAAGCTCGCGCCCGTGTTCATGGTGGTGGTATCGTGATCAGCAGCAGCGGTGTGGACGTCGGCCTTCGGGGGCCGGCGTCTCGCCATATCAGGCATCTCTACGCCACCGCCGTTCCCGGCTTCGTCCAACGCGCGCGTGCGGCGCGAGTGGCATCCGCCGTTCGCAGGTTCGCAGCGCGGACCCGGATCTCTTCTTCGCTCAGATGAGGGTGGAGGACTCGCGCCGCTGCGAGGTAGCGATCATCCAGCGCCTTGCGCGCCGGCGCGGTTGCGGCGGTGCGATCCGGTTCGCGGGCCCATCGCTCATGGGCGGCGATCTTCGCGCGGAGCGAGCGTTCGGTAGATGCCAAAAGAGCACGTCCCTCTCGCCTTGCCCCGTCCCAGGCTTTACAGCGAGGGGGCAGGCTAGTCGGCCGTACTCCGTACCTACTTCTCGGATGTGCTCCGAGTCGCTCTTTGATTCAGTAGTAAGAGCGTAGCACAGGGGATCACGTCTCGGCAACGGATTCGTCGATGACCGCTATGCAACGGCAGTGCGGACACGGATAGCGCGCTGGCAGCGATGGCGACTTCCAGACCAGTACCCGCTCGCCGGTGGTGGCCCGAACGGTTCGGTGCCAGCGCGGCAGATGACCCTGTTTGATGCGTCGCTCCGACCTAGCGGTCGGATTGCACCAGCCGGGACGCTCGGGCTCCTCGATGACGCCAGGCAGGAAGTAGAACTGCCCTGTATCGTCAATGGCCCCGATCGGTCCCTGACAAGCATGCTGGCCGTCCACCATCCGTCCACAGAGCACGTTGCCGTTGGACGTGCGTCGTGCCGGCCACTCGGTCGTCATCGTCGCACCTTCAGTGACTCGATGGGGGAGCGATAGGCGGCGATGGCCCGCTCGCTGGCCGCGCTGGCACCGTACCTCGATAGCATGTCGCGGCTGGCCCAGCCGCCGAGTGCCATCACGTCGCCCTCGGAGTGCCCGGCGCCGAGCATGTGACTGGCCCAGGTGTGCCGAAGTTGATGTGGATGGACGCGGATGCCCGCTTGCTCGGCCCTGCGACGGACTGTGTGATAGATCTCATTGCCGGTCAGCGGCAGGCCGGTCCTGGCCCGCCACAACGCATCCTGGGGCGCATGAGGGGCCTTCGGGTGGCGCAGGTACCTTGTGATGGCCTTGGCGGTGGAGGGGCCGAAGGCCACCGCTCGCCCGCGTCGACTCTTGCTGGTGGTGGCCTCGACGAACGCCACCATCTGGCTGAGATTCAGGTCGCCGACCGTCATGCCGGCCAGCTCACCACGCCGGATGCCGGTGTCGAGCATCAGGCTCAGGATGGCCAGGTCGCGGCGGCTGATGAAGTCGGGACCCTTGCACACCGCCAGCAGCAGGCCGATATCGTCGGCCCTGAGGACGGCGGGCGGATTCTGCGGTGGCGTGGGGGTCTTCATCTTGTCCATAGGCGAACGGTCGATCTCGTCCTCGTCGACCAGCCAGCGGAAGAATGGCCGTACCGAACGGAAGGCGATCGACACGGTGCCCGCCTGGTTGCGCCCCAGCATGTCGGCGATCCAGGCCTCGAGGTGCTCGCGGCGGATGGCGCGCAGCTGGCGCGGCATGCCCTGCTCGGCTAGGAACTCATCCAGCTTGCGCAGCGCGTTGAGG
Organism: Chloroflexota bacterium; assembly: GCA_030859955.1. Lineage (GTDB taxonomy): Bacteria > Chloroflexota > Limnocylindria > QHBO01 > QHBO01 > JACDBZ01. Next base: position 5,218 of record JALZJE010000158.1, read on the forward strand.
TAGGTGCTGATGGTGCGCTCGGCGCGGCCCTGGCTCTTGAGGTGCAGGGTCCAGTACTCGCGCGTGCTGGCGATGGTCGGCCCGTTCGCTACACTACGGGCTTCGGTGGTGGCTCTGGGCATGGTGTTCAGGAGTCTCACAGGGCGGGTTTAGACATTCGCCATGTTATACGCGTCTGATGCGCTATGCAAGGGGTCACCACCGAGTAATACGCGTCTCCGGAGCACAAAACTAAGGGCGAGTGGCGGAACGGCAGACGCGCCGGCCTTAGGAGCCGGTGTCGCAAGACGTGCGAGTTCGAATCTCGCCTCGCCCACCACGCCGCGGCATCTGCACATTGGGAGCTGACTTGGTCACCGTATCGACGCGACCGGAAGCGGGCTCGAAGATGGTCCTCGAGATCGAGGTTCCATCCGACGAGGTCGACCGGCACTTCGCCACCGCCTACCGCCACGTCGCCGAGCGCACGAAAGTGCCGGGCTTCCGCCCTGGCAAGGCGCCGCGTCATGTGATCGACCGCTTCGTCGGTCGAAACAGCGTGCTTGCCGAAGCCATCGACCACCTGGTCAGCGACTCCTACGACCGTGCGCTCGACGAGTCCAAGATCATCCCGATAGATCAGCCCGAGGTAGACATCGACCCGGCCTCGGTGACCGAGGGACAGCCGATCACCTTCACGGCCACCGTCCCGGTGCGACCCGAGGTCGCGCTCGGCTCGTACTCCGGATTCTCGTTCGAGCTCGAGACGCCCCAGGTGACCGATGAGCAGATCGAGCAGGTCCTCGGCGAGCTGCGCGAGCAGCAGGCGACCCTGGGACCGATCGATGACCGCGCCGCGGCTGAGGGCGACATCGCCAGCGTGAAGTTCGTGGGCACGGTCGACGGCGAGCCCTTCGAGGGCGGTAGCGCCGATCGGATGCCTCTGGTCATCGGCGAGGACCGGATGATTCCCGGCTGGGAGGCGCACCTGGTCGGGCTGAAGATCGGCGATGAAACGGGTTTCGACATCACCTTCCCCGACGATTATCGGGTCGAGGAGCTGAAGGGCAGGCAGACGCATTTCGACGTGGAGCTGCTGGACCTGCGCGAGAAGGTTCTCCCCGAGCTGACCGATGAGTTCGCGACGAGCGTGGGTGACGTTCAGACGGTCGACGAGCTGCGGGCGGAGATCCGCGAGGCCATGGAGAAGCGGGCCGAAGCGGAGGCGCGCCACGCGTTCGGCGACCGGATCATCGACTTCGCCTCGACCAACGCAACCGTCGAGATTCCCGAGGTGATGCTGGCCAACGAGATCGAGATCATGCGCGACGAGCTGCGTACGCGGCTCGCCCAGCAGCGCATCGGCATGGAGCAGTACCTGGCGCTCTCGAAGCAGAGCCCGGAGGAGCTCGCAACCGAGCTCCGCGAGCCCGCGACGCGTCGGGTCAAGACGCTTCTCGTCCTCTCGGCGATCGCCGAGAAGGAGGGGGTCGACGCGACGGACGCCGATATCGATGCAGAGATCGCGGACCAGCTTGCGCGCTACGACAACGACGCCAAGCTCCGCGAGTACCTCACCTCGCGCCGAGGCCGGAGCTACCTGCGAATGACGATTCGCAACCGTACACTGGTCGACACGCTCATCGAACGCGCCATCGGGACCGATGCGTCCCCCCCGGCGACAGAATCCCCCGAGCAGCCCGAGGAGTCCGAATAACCGATGCTCGTCCCCATGGTCATCGAGTCGAGCGCACGCGGCGAGCGCGCGTTCGACATCTACTCGCGGCTCCTCAAGGACCGCATCATCTTCCTTGGTGACGCGGTCGAGGACAACGTCGCCAACCTGATCATCGCCCAGCTCCTGTTCCTCGAGTCGGAGGATCCGGAGAAGGACATCCAGCTTTACATCAACTCGCCGGGCGGCGTGGTGACGAGCGGTCTCGCGATCTACGACACGATGCAGTATCTGCGCGCTCCGGTGAGCACGATCTGCATCGGTCAGGCTGCCTCGATGGGCGCGGTGCTGCTGGCGGCGGGGGCGACCGGCAAGCGCTACGCGCTGCCCAACAGCCGGATCATGATCCACCAGGGTTCGTCGGGCTTCCGTGGCAACACGCCCGATGTCGAGATCCAGATGCGGGAGAACCTGCACCTGGTGACCAGGCTCCTCGAGATCCTTGCCGAACACACCGGTCAGACCGTGGAGAAGGTGAAAAAGGAATCGGAGCGCGACTACTTCATGAGCCCAGACGAGGCCAAGGAGTACGGCCTGATCGATGAGGTGTTCCATGGTGTCAACGCGTCGCTGATCAGCATGACCCAGGCGGCCGGCGGCGAGGTGCCCACCGCCGACGAGGTGGCAGAGGCTGAGAGCCCCAAAAAGTAGCTCACCGTTCCGCCCTGCTCGGCCGCTCCTCACCGGGTGGGAGTTGCACCCAATGACACCAAAGTCGCACTAGACGCCGCTCCTTCGCTGCCCGTGCCACCCGATGCAATGCGCGACGCGTGAGGTCGCGTTCGTCCGACCTTGGTCTCACCCGATGCAACTGTCACGCTTATTCTGCCTTGAGCAGCCGATGCTTGAGCCGCACGTCGCCTTTCCTCTCAGATTCTCACGCACGGAAAGCAGGCGTCAGTTCGGCGCGGGTGGTGGCGCCGACGACCAATAATGAGCGTGGATGATCACGAGAATCGTCGTCAATTCTCGGGTCGGGAGAGTTCGACACGGACCGGGAGGCCGAACCCGATATAGCCCTCTCCCGGTGAACGTTCGAGAGGAAGGGAGGCCTGGCCGGAGGTGATGGGCGGAGATGAGGCGGCCCCAGGGAATCAGGGACGAGCGTGGCCGCGTTCGGCCGTGAGCAGCCGACGCTTCAGCAGGACGTCTCCGCCCCATCCGGACCAGCCATCGACGGCTCGCACGACCCGGTGGCACGGGACGGCCGGGAAGAGCGGACAGCGTGCCATGGCGCCACCGACCGCTCGAGCCGCGCCGGGTGACCCTATGAGCGCGGCCACCTCGCCGTAGGTCACCGTCTCGCCGGCCGGTACCGCGCGTATCAGCTCGTAGACCCGGACGTCGAAGCCGGAAAGCCCGCGCAGGTCAACCGGTGGGAGTTGCCCGCCTGACAGTGCGAGGTCGAGCCATGTTGAATCGAGGTGCGCCGGCAGCGGCTCGAAGCGGGGGAGCCGACGCTGAAGCGGTTCCAGGAAAGCCTCCAGCGATGGCTCGCG
>JALZJE010000176.1 GCA_030859955.1 Chloroflexota bacterium
GAAGCGGCGTTGGAACGGACTTCGACTCTTGTTGTCTGGCATGACTCCATCTTCCTCCAAGAAGTGGAGCCTCCATCGAACTCAGGGCGATTCAGCTCGTCCGTGAACCTCAGCTGTTTGGTGACTAGCTTCGTGAGCGACTTGGTCCCTTCGAGCCGCACAGATGTCTGGCCCGAAGTCCGGCTCATGATCGAGGGCAGCCGTGTCGTCACGGTCCTCGAGCTGCCGTGACCAAGCAAGCTGATAACACTGTCCGAGCCTATGGCGGGACACCGTAACCGCCACCGGTTGAATCCCAAGCGTGGTGTCTTGACCGCCGTGACGGTCCCGAGCCCTGGCCGGGTGCCAATCAGCCCACCAATGACTGCGCCGTACACTTCCAGTGTGAGACTCCTCGTACGGCGCGTGTGCGCCGCCTTCGCGATGGGTGCGCTGAGCGCTTGGTCGGCCTTGCCGCAGTTTGGGCCGATGCCGGTGGTGTGCGACGACGGCGTCCCGCCAAGTGTGTGCGACGACGTCCGGGAGACGTTGCTTCGCATGACGGACGTGCCGCGTTCGAGCATGCACGGCTCCTGATCGTGGGTCAGGCATTCCGCGCAGAAGGCGGCTCGTACGCGGCCAGCCGCTACGACCGCCCGGGCCCCCCTCCGGGGGTACCGCCCTAGCGCCCCCGGGCCCTACCTATAGGTAGCTGCGCCGGCGATACCGCACTTTCGGCTCCCTGGGCGCCGGGCCACCCAGGGGCGGCGTGTGCTTCCAGCCTCGCGGGTCGGCATCGGTGAGGTCGCGATCGCACCGAGCGCCGCTATCGGGATCCTCATATTCGCAGATCGGCCGATTGTCGACAGCGACGGGTCGATGCCGACGAACGCCCGCGGGGAAAGTCTGCGGCGGGCCCATCTCCAGCTCGCCGACCGGGAACGGGATCCGGGTCTGCCGAGCGCGGCGCAGGGTGGTGTCGACGTCGAGCTCGTTGTCGTTCGGCTCGCCGGGCACTCTCACGATGGCGGTCAGGGGACCCCGGATGGCGCGTCCAGCAGCCTTGAAACCGGCATCGGCGGGTGTGGACTCCGTCCGCATCCCACACGCTGACCCAGACGTGATGATGATTCTTGGGCAATGGTCGAGGACCGAAGTCCGGGACGTCGTCGAGGAGTAGGAATTGCTCGACTCGACAGCACCTCCCATGAATCTCCTGTTTGGGCACACCGGTCGTCGAGCTTGTCATATCGAGCCAGTACGTCGCCGGTAGCGCGGCCAGCGCAGCGTCCGCGTCGTGAAGACCCCACGAATCTTCGCGTCGTACGGGTCGTGCACCAGGACGTACACCGGGCCTGCGGCCTGCTCTGTGCCGGCCAGGTCCTCGAGCGCGAGCTCGAGCTCGGCCTGCGCTGGAGTCGTTGACCGGGCGGTCGGCTCGCGAAGCTGCTGCAGCGCCTTCCAGACGCGATCGCGAGCCCGATCCCAAGCGCGCCGCGGCTCAGCCACCAGCATGCTCGCCGGGGACGTCGTCTAGGTCCTCGGGCTCGACCGGCAGGCACGTCGCGCAGGGATTGGGTGCGGTGTCCGACTGGCTCGTGCCGACCGCCGGGCCCTTGCCACACGCAGCCGAGCGCCACCACTCTGGCGCCATGGTGTCACGGAAGTTGTGGAGCGCCTGGTCGTCGCCTGCGACCCGGTTCCAGGAGCCCGGCGGGCCGCGGCGAATGTCGGCCCACGGTATATGGCCGCTCACGAGGGGTCCCCAATCGCCACCAAGCGACGCTCGAGTGCCACGAGCGCGTCCTCGGCGGTAGGCTCGCGGATCTGGATCTCCACACCGGGACGATCAGCCCACTTCAGCAACTCGAACGATATCAGCGCACCGCCCGGGTTGAGGCCAGTCGCGACTTCGAGATTGGTCCAGCCGTGTCGGCGGATGATGTCGAGCGCGCCGTCGACGAACTCGAGATCGGTCACTGCACCTTCCGCTCGGGATCCAACCGCTCGACGATCGCGTCCGCTCGCTGCGTGAAGGTCCCCAGCAGCCCTGCCAGGAAGTCCGAGATCTCCCGGAACTCCTCCTCGCTCTTGGCGAGCGGCATGCGCTGAATGGCGGCACGCAGCTTGTCTTCGATCACGATCAGGAGGCCCCGATATGTGGCGATCTCGAGCTCGGGAAAGTCCGATGGCCAGACAGCGTGCCGAAGGCCTTCGCGGTGAATCTCGACAAGGTCGAGCAGGTCAAGGAAATAGAGCCAACCGCTGTTGTCGTCGAGCGCTCGAATGCTCGACAGGAATCCTCGCACCGCATCACGCATGGGAGCCAGCCTAATAGCTCGATATGTCAGGTTGCGTGTCGCGATGGCAGACGAAGGCCGCCGTCTGCAGCATGGTCATCATCATTGTCTTTCGTGGCGCGGATGCGGCCCAGGCTGATGGTCTGCAGCTCCTTGCGAGCCTCCGCGCGATCGCGGTACTCACGCTCCGCGGTCCGCACGAGCTTCTGGCGATCGGCGTCGCGGGAGGCACGGACCAGCGCGAACTCCGATAGGCGCTTAGGCGTGGGAAGCGGGCCTGGGCGCCGTAGTCAGCTGACAGTCCGCTCGCGGAAGCCGCCGAGGCGGATCTCGGATGCGGATGCGTCAATCGTCGCCACCGGCTTTCCGTAGTGATTGTGGACTAACAGCGGAGCCAGTAGTAATGCGGATGGCATCCGCGCTCCTACCGTGTAAGTCGATCGCGCGGCCTCAGCCGCCTCGCTTGCCCGCGTCGTCTTCCCTTCTCGACATGGAGCCCGACGAAGTGCACGAGTTGGTGCACCGAATGGTAGTCACGGGGTAAAGCATGAAAGCACGACTCATGTTCATCCCGATCGCCCTCGCACTTTGGTTCGTAGCGGCGTGTGGACTGCAGGCCAGCCCCGATCTTGAGGCGGCGGTTGAGTCGGCCAGCCCCGGTGCAGGGTTGAACATCCTCGATGACGTCGGACTGTCGGGTGATGGCATCTGCGTGGTCGGCCCGTACGCCAGCGCTGCACGATTCGAGGATGTGACAGGTGTTGCGTGGCCCGAAATAGAGGAGACGGCCATCTCCGACAACGACGATGTCGAGCTTGTAGCGGTGATCGATGCCCATGAGGTGGCGGCATGGGCCATCGTGGATCGCCCGAGCGGATCCGACCTACTCGGTGGCATCGATCGCTGTGTCCAATAGAGGGCTCGCCTGATACGGGCAGCATGAAGGCCGTGACGTCGTTCTCCTTGACTTCGGGCTGCTTGCCTAGTCGCGCCCGGCGCCTGTGGCGGCACGTGGTGACTGGCTGGCGGGACGCGTGTCCTTGCAGGTCGACTGCTATTCCTACTACTTCGAGCTCCACGCCTAGCGCGGCGCGCCTCAGGCCGTGTACACCTGGACCATCACCGGCCGTGGCGCCAGACAGCACCGATCATTGCCGATCCGGACCGAGGGCTAAAGTGGGTGAGACGCGATCCTAACCCCTGGGTTGGCGGTGGCTGGATCGGACCGATGCGTGGTCTGATGATGCGGGGCTTGCGGAGTACGTGCTTCGATGCCGGCACCGGCGTTCAGGCCACCCTGATCAATGTGCTGGCACGGCTCGCCCTACAGGATCCCGATCAGGGTGCCCGCTCGACGCTGTTCGCGGCCGCGGCGGACATCCCGGGTGGATCCTTTGTCCAGCCCGGAGGATTGCACACATGCGCGGATCGCCGGAAATCGCAGCTTCGTCGCGCGGCGCGCAGGACGCCGCCGTGGCCCGACGGTTGCGGGACCTATCGGCCCGCCTCACGGGTATCGTTTAGGCTCCCGGCATGACCGCCGGAAGAGATACACTCACGGTTGCCAACCGCGCGGCCATGGGCATCAGACTCTCGACGATGACGAGGGCATCTGACTCTTGTGGCAGCGAGCGCGGGCATCAGACTGCTCCGGGAAGCGAGCACCATACTCACCCGGATCTCAACCCAAACTGGGCCGCTCGGGCGGCTCGGCTGAGCACGAAATAGGGGAGCGAGGCGGCTTCCGCGGGCATCGGACTTCGGATCAGCAGGTCGGGGGTTCGAATCCCTCCGGGCGCGCCAGCCTCATCCTCACCCCACAACATGTGGGGTAGCGGGTTCGTCTGAACCCAACATCTTGTGCTCGGCCGAGCCTCCGGCGGCCCCCAGCCAAGGAGGCGCGACATGCCACGAGCATCTGACTCACCCGGCTACCGAGCATCTTATTCGGACAGCGTTCCGACGTGGGCATCTGATACTTCGGGGCCGGATGCATGGGCATCTGACCCTGAACCGGGCACCGGCACCGGTTGGGCGGACGGCCCCGGGGCAGCAACTGACTCGGCACCCAACCCAGCGACTGACTCCGCGCCGGAGTGGGATGGCCGAGCGTGGGGAGCGGCTGACCGAATCAGGTCGCTGCCTTCCGCCATCGGCCTCGGCGCGGCGCTCGATGCCTTCTGCGCCGGCAAGGCGGCCGAGGGGCTGTCGCCGCGGTCCATCACCTGGTATCGCATGATCGGCGAGCGGCTCGCGCGTCGCTTCGGGCCCGATCGGCCGGTTGACAGCCTGACCCCGCCGGAGCTGCGGGCGTGGCTGGTCGAGCTGCGCGTCACGCTGGCTCCGATGAGCGTGGCCGGCTACGTGCGCGGCCTGCACGCGTTCGGCAATTGGCTGGCCAGCGACGGCCTGGCCGCCGCTCGGGCGCTGCGCGGCCTCGTCCGACCGCGGGTGCCGCGCAAGGTGATCGAGCCGCTGTCCGACGCCGACC
>JALZJE010000193.1 GCA_030859955.1 Chloroflexota bacterium
GAGTGACCTTGACATCCTTGACGCGGAAGAGCTCGAGCTGCTCGGCCTTCTTACCGATCATGCCGGTCTGAACGCGGATGCGCTCGGACGTCAGCATGTACTTCGTCGATCGCGACGTGAGAGGCTCCAGGACGCTGTCCGGAGACCCAGTCCACAGCTCCCGCTCCTCGTCTTCAACCGCAGGCGCGCGGGCCGCGACAGGCGCCGCGGCGGCCGGCGCACCGCCGACGGTGGTCGCCGTGCCGCACTCCGGGCAGAACTTCGCGCCGGCGGTTCCATGACCGCACTCCGGACAGAACTTCGCGATCGTCATCGGGCTCTCCTACTGTTCGCCTTGGCGCTTTAGGTGTGTCGCCTCAGAATGGCAGGCGACGCCGCTGATTCGCCGCAAGCCGCGAGAATTACCAGCAGGCCGCATGGGCTATCTGGTCAGCGTGCATCAGAGTATCCGTAGCGATTTAGGTCGTACGCGGTCTTGATGAGGCCATCCCCTTCGTCGACCATCAAGGTGAGGCAGTTGGGTCATCCTGGCTCGCTGCATCCCCTTCCGCTAGACGTTCCGATATGTAAGTCCCCATGGCGAGCGGCAGGTGAGCTCCGACAGCATCGGCTGCGCGTGCCGAGATCTGCATCAGCAGCGAGGCGAGGGCGCTAGCCGCGCGGCGAAGGTCATGAAGCTCAAGGGTCGCAACTGTGTCTTCGAGACCGATCGGGGTAGCCACCCGTAATTGGTCGAGGGCGCTCGTAAGCCCGAACGCCGGATAGGGCGCGCCGCAGGTCACCGCCCACAATCGCCAGAGGTGAGTGCGAGCTTCGTGGAGCTGCTCGAGCGCCTCCCACGAGGAACCGCGGCGCACGTATTTATCGAGGTTGTCCAGGGCGATCCATCCAAGGAAGGCCCACTCCCGGACAGTCTCCGGCGTGGCGCGCTCCAAGCTCGATGTCATTGTCGTTTCGAGGGTCCGGTCGGGATCATAGAGGGCGATGTTGCCGGGCGGCATCCCGGTCCGCTGCGAGACCGGCATTGCTACCAGATCGACCTGCACGCCGCCGCGGTACTGGACGAAGAAGCGGCGGTGGGGCAGGTCCCCCCATGCGGCGATGCGGTGCTCGAGAAGGTCGACCAACTCGCCGATGTCGGTGAGCAGCGGAGCTACCGTCGAGAGTGCGTCCGGCCACGCATCGTCGGCGACACCCAAGCCGAGATCGAGGTCGGAGAGCTCGTCACCGGTCCCGCGCGCGATTGAGCAACACAGCTCGATGAAGCGAAAGGCAGGCCGACCTTCAGCTTCGGCCACGAGTCGACGCAGCAGCGTGGCGTGCGATGGCAGCGTCAGAGAGGCGAGCCAATCGGTTGGTGGTGGGTTCATGCGGCTGCCACCTCCGGCGCCGTCACAAGCGCCGTGAATGGATCTGGCCCGCCGAGCAGCGCGACGTATGCGTCCGAAGAACAGAACTTCCCGCCATCAGCTGCACACATGCGGTTAGTGACTGAAAAATGAAGTGGCGAGGATGCTCGACTTGAGACCGTATCGGGCTCGCCTAGTCGCGCCCCGGCGGCGTGCAGGGGATCGAAGCGGTGGCAAAGCCATCGGACGCTTGCTTGAAGTCAGCACTGCATCGACCTCCGCCTGTCTTCGTGGTGATAGTGAGCGTCTCAACCTCATTCGGTCCGTCGGCGGCGAGGAGCTCGGCGCCCCAAGCCGCGCACTCATCGGCGGTCAAACTGACTTCGCCTGCGCACCGCACCTCCGTTGCATCGACCTGGACCACCTGCGTCGAATTCCACAACGAACAGCCAGCCATCACGGCGGCCAATGCGAGAAGGGTCAACATGAGGATGCGACTCACGCTGGTCAGCGTAACACCGGGCGGGGCGAGGAACTCGTGACGGACCTCCTCCATATCGCTTGATCCGGTCGCGTGCCGGTCAGGTGGTTAAGCCTCGCCTACGGCCCGTCCTCGTCCCGCTTGTCGGGGTGTACCAGCTGGTGAAGGCGCGCAGCGTCCCGGTCGAAGTTGCGCCACGGTGCCCTGCTCCGCTTGATGGCGATGGCACCGACACTTCCGACAAGCATCCCTACGACGGTGAGACCCGCCGCAAACAGCAGGAGTAGGGCAATTGGGACAATGACTTGGGCCAGCCAGTCCATCCGATGACTCTAGCAGCCGATCTTTTACGCGCCTTTGACCCGCTGGCCCTCGCTCGAGTTCTCTCCTCCGCGGGGCGGGCCGCGGGGCGGCGCAAGCACGAGCTCCGTCGGATTTGCGCCCTGGACAGGTACTGCGCTGGCACGCTCTCGATCACTAACAAGCCGCGACATGCCTCAACGGTGTCGGCGTCGATGCTCACCTGCCCACCAACGCCAACGTGGCCACAGGTCTCGCACGCGGGATCGTCGAAGCGGCCGGTCGCGATTACCCAGCTCTCGATCGGCACCTCGTCAAGCGACATCGCCGGCGGATTTGATGCGGCGGCAGCACAAGAGCCTCGCTAATCCCTCTCCCCGGACCTCCCGCACGGCTGCGGGCCTCGCGGATCACGTCTGGCCTGCGAGGAGATCGCGGCCCTGCTGGACTAACCTTTCGCGGTGCCTCTTCCGTTCTTGATCACACTCGGCATTGCCTACATCGCCGTCAACGTCGCCGTCCAGATGTGGCTCGGCGTCCGTTTGGGGCAGGGTCGAATCAGCACTCGGCGCCTAGCAATCGTGTCCACGCTAGTCCGCTATGGCCCCGTCCTCGTAGTGGTCACCTATGTGGCCGCCGTTGGCGGCAACTGGTGGCTGATCCTTCTCGTCGGCGGCGTCGCCGCGTCTGCCTTTTTTATGGTCGACGGCCTTCTCGGCTATACGGAGCGCATCGGCGGACTGGATACCATACGGCGGCTTCGCGAGGAGCGCGATCGCCAACGCCGACGGCCTCCCGGTTGAACCAGACACTCCCCGCTACCGGTCGTGCATCAGTTTGAGCGGGACCGGGGTCAGTGCGAGACGATGCTGATAGTGAGGACGGAAAAAATCACCACGACAAACGCCGCGATCATTGCCACGATGGCGCCTGGTCCGCGAAGCGGCGTCGGCAGTTCATCGATTCTGCCTCGGTATCGCATCCAGCCTAGCCATGTCGCTACCGCCATGAGAATGGCGGTAGAGCCGAGAATGATGATCGTGGCGCTCGTGGAGTCCATACGACCAGAGGTTAGCGTTTGAATGACGCTAGTCGAGCAGGGCGGCGATTTCGTCGCAGACCGCGGTGCAGTCGCGGCACTGCTGGACTAGATGTCCGTCGCAAACCAGACCAGGAACCCGATCACGAGCGCGAGGAACGCTCCGAGTCCACCAAGGATGACAAGCGCGACACGCGGTTGATCGGCGCGCGCCGTGGGGGGGACCGGATGCTCCAGCGGCTTGCGCCTCACCTCATCGAGCGCGTGGCGAGTCGGCGACAATGCCGGCGTACCGAGCACGAAGGACCAGCCAGCAACGGTGATGCAGGCTCCCAGGAACGCCCATGGCTCTATCAGTCGCATGGACGCGCCAAGCAACGCGAGTCCCATGATCGCGATACCCAGCCCGCCAACCGGGACTGTCCAGCGCCAGGGCCGTGCCTGCCACAAGCGTGACGCATCCTCGCGGTACCACACGTCAAGTTGCCGATGCAGACGTAACGCGAAGAAAAAGAAGGCGGCGGTCACCCCGAGCAGTACAACGCTCACACCTTGCGACGCCCACATGGCAACAGCCTATCAGGCGATGTCCCCGCCAAACCGACGCCCTCCCGGCCGACCGGTGACCTTGACTCGGCCGGGAGTCCCCGCAATGCTCATCCCATGCGTTCGCGCAATCGCGCCGTCCCACTTGCGGTGATGCTGACCGTCGGACTGGCTGCCTGCGCCCCTGACCTTTTGCCAACGCCGCAAGAGTGCAATGGCGCTCTCCTGACAGGTGTTCTGGCTCCAGATGGAGGGGACGGCGCCGTCGTGATGGCCGATGGCATTGAGTATCGGGTCGTGTGGCCGGACGGCTACATCGTCGAGCGAGGGCCGCCAGTCCGCCTGCGAGATAGCAGCGGCAACCTCGTGGCCTCGGCCGGTGAAACGATCTACCTTGGTGGGGGTACCGGCGGCGGCGATAGAACGTGGGTCGCGTGCGGGCACGTCAGCCGAGACCCTCCGTAGTTGGCGACACATGACACCCCAACGACAGGGTTGCCTGGTGAGGACTTCGTCCGATCGCTTGGAGCAGCAAATGGCACAGACCGAGTGGTTTCGTTTGACTGACTGGGGCGAGGTCGCGGAGCGCGACTTCCGCGACCGATTGGCGCGGGCGCGCCCTCACAATCACATCCAATACCGGCGCGTCAAAGCAGGCGTGCTGCTCGAGACGGGCGACCCGGCCAAGGTATCGGCCGGCCGACGACTCCTGACCGAGGTGGTCGAGTCGCCGGACGCTCCCGACTTCGAAAGAGTCATGGCGCTCTCGATCCTCGGGCAACGAGCGCTTCGAGACGGACGGCTCGACGAGGCTGAGGCAAACTTGCGTCAGGCGCTCCGGATCTCGGGTCGAGGTGGAAGCGGCACGTCGGGAATGGAGGAGGCGTGGCTGGCGCAGGTGGCGTTGGTTCGCCGTGACCGCGGTGCCCTGCGGGAGGCCCGAGCCCTGCTTGAGCAGCGCGCTGGCGACCCACCAGTAATCCTCAGCGCTCGGTTTGAGATCTGTCTTACTGCTGCGCGCGTAGCATTGGCGCTCGAGGACAGTGCGGCGGCAGCTTCTTGGGCACGGGCGGCGCTCGATCTCGCCGACGCGGATCACTCGGGTCTTGGCAACCACCCGACTCTCGGGCTCGTGAACATCGATCCGCAAACCCGCGAATGGCTCCAGGGTGTGGCAGACAGCGCCTGATCTCTTCCGCTCTCAGTCGCGGGAGCTTCCGCGCGTTCGAGCCGCTCGTGAAACTCGCCTAGAACTGGTCGTGAACTCCTCTTTTGCGTCGACGCACACCCGATCGGACGCTGCTCGAGGCTCGAGGAGGTCGAGGGCCGTGCTTTGGCTGCTGTGATTAGCGGTCGGGTCGGGACCGCGTAGATTGCGGCGCTGCTGGACTAGCCAACTACGCTGTCGGCAGTGGATCGACCGCCGCCGCCCGAGTTCTGGGCCCGCATTGTGAAGGACGCCACCGTGGCGTGGCTCGTCGTGTCGTGCATCGTTCTCGTTGTGTTAGTCACCGGTTTAGCGGCACCGCGCTTCGCACCGTTGATCGCAGTCGGGCTAATCGGTGGCGCTGTGTTGCTGTTCATCTACCGCGACCAATTCGTCCAGCGAAAGTGACCTGGGTAATCTTCGGGGCTTTCGTCTCGAGCAACTATGCTGGCCGGATGGGACAGCTCAGGGTCAGGGCGATTGACGCAAGGCTCGAAAACGGCGTCAAGGGTTTTCTGCTCGGCATGATCCGCGGCGCTCGATGGAAAGTGACCTGCGGCTTCTGCAAGGAGCGCTTTCGGACGCTACAGCACTTGTACTTGACCACCGCGGATTGTCCTTACTGCGGAACGCGCAACTTGCTCGTTGGCAGCGCGCCATCCGACAGAGGCCCGCGGCGCATCAACTGATCGAAACCCAAACGACCACTACCGGCCAACCACTTCACTATGAGAGGACGAGTTCGCCGCTAGCGCCCTCGTCCGCGCCGAGTCGCTCGCAACCCGTGCGCGCTCCCCTTGCGGAACTCGAGCGCCTGGCGGCTGACCAGTTCGTCGGCGAATCAGTGGCGATTGCCACCGAAGAGTGATCGCACGTTCCAGGGCTCCCTCAGGCGCTGCTGCGGGGCGTCTGCCGCACGCTCGCCCCAGTCTGGCGACGCTGGCCATGAGAGGGGTTCCGGTCCGGGTAGGAACGACACGCGCGTCACCGGAGTCGACTGAATGCTTCCGAGCATGAGTCTTCGGCCCTGAACAATCTCAGGTGGGCTGGGGAGCCAGCCGACCATCGGGTCCGCGCGTGCCGCTGCCGGTAGGCGCGTCCACTGGACTCCGTCGTCGTCCATGAGGATGACGTAGCGAGACCCAGACCTCGTCGTCGCGATCACCGTGGCTCTCATGGACCAGTTTCCTCCTGACGTAGAGTGGCCCTCGCGGCACCACGGCGTCAAGGACTTGATGGGCGTCGCAGAACGGCACGACGCACATCATCATTATCAACTGCCGCAGCGACAGTCGCCGCCTGTGCCCCGAGGGCGGGCTCTGCGCAGTTGCTGCCTACCGAGGCAGGCTCGCCTGCCCGCGCCCCGGGCAGAGGCCGGCTGGCAGGTTGCCGCGTTACTCGACGCTTCGGGATCACGCTATCGCGTGATCGCCACCGCGACTGCCACAGCGATGCCGATGATGGGTAGGAGCAGAACCAGGAACACCAGACCGGCGCGCTCGTGGAGTTTGACATCAATGAATTCGCGGTGGTTGGTCGGGTCGTTCTGCCACCGCTTGAAGTGCACTCGGTAACTTCGATACTCGAATACCCTTCCGATCAGCAGACCCGCGCCGCACACGACGAAGGCACCGAGTCGAACCAGCACGGGAACGTCCGGCAGAAGCAGCGCCGCCACGAAGACGATAAAGCCGAGCGCAGCTGCCAGGGCCCGCTCTTTCCCGCCGGGGACCGCCCCCACCATCCGGGTGCCTCGTGCCGCAAATGCCCACCGATACCGCCAAAGGAGGATGAGCAATGTCACGGCGAGCGCAACGACGACCAAGCTCCACACCCAGGCCACGTGATTTACCTCCCCTTGCGGCCGGTCGGGCCTCCGCCTCTCGGCGTTTGCTGGGTGCGAACCGCCCCGACCGCGGAGTGTCGGTCCCGGGCCGATGGTCAAGCACGCCTCTCGAATGGTGCCGGAGGTGCGCCTTGAACCTCCAACAGCCATCGGCCAGGCGGTGGCCGCCGCTGAACCCGCGTCAGACGTCACCGGTCCATCGAAGGCCCGGCGAACTACGGCCTTTCACCTCGGCTGAACCGGTTTTCGGGCGACTGGAGGAGAGCTGCTCCACTGGTCCGGCAGAGGAGTCCCGAAGTGACGCGTCGTTCCCCGCAGAATCCACAAAGGAGAGGTCCCCCGAGACTTGGCGTGATTGTGATCGCCTTTCTTGTACCGGCCGTTGCCTCGCTGATCTTTCTCGTCTTCGTTCTAGACGTTGCCGTACCACTCGGCCTCGGGATTGTCGCGGCCGCGGCACTTCTCGCGGCTGTTAGTGCCCTCTGGACGTTCTCCCGCCGGAATAGGTAACGCGACGAAGCATCGGCTGCTCCTCCGGCGCCTACCGCCGCCCCCTTAGAACCATGACGCCGGACAGGAGCACAAGGATCACTCCGATCAGCGGCGCCCAACTCATCGTGGACGCCGGCATCGCGCTGTCCGGTGGCGTGACGCGGCCAAACGTCTGCACGACGCGCCGTGCGTGGTTCGAAGCCAACACATGGGTTACCCAACTCTTGGCATGGCCCGATGAAGACGGCAGTGTCGCTTACGCTTGTGTCAGGTTCTGCCCCGGGACTCGTTCGATCCCTGGGATCGGTCGCGCTTCTCATGCCGACTGCGCTCGGTTCCCATGGTGGCGAGTGTTGCGCCAATGGCCGCAAGGAATATGGCCGACGCCGCACCGCGTCCCAGGTCCCAAGACCATAGCAGCGCCAGCATCACCATGACATAACCGACAGTAATCATCGCGACGATGAGGGGACGATCCGGGCGCAGGAAGGCGACCACGGCGATGATCGTCGCGCCGAGGATGACGGGCCAAAGACCGAGTAGCGTCACGCTGAACATGCTACCGGGGCACGGCAAGCGGTTTTTGGCTTCCGCTTGCGCCATGTCAAGTTTTACCCTGCCAATCACTCGTCCACTGGACCCCGTCGTCGTCCATGAGGATGAGGTAGCGAGATCCGGATCTCGTCGTCGCGATCACCGTGGCTCTCATGGACCTGTTTCCTCCTGCCGTTGAGTAGCCTCGGCACACCACGGCGCCAAGGACTTGGTGTGCGTCCCACAACGGCACGGCGCACATGATCACTGACGCCGGTTGGCGCTGATACGCTGGCGCAATGACAAGCATGACTCGAAGGACCGACATGGTGCCGGTGCTCTTCAAGGGCGGCCCGCTGCATCGGCAGGTACACGTCTGGGCAACAGTGGACGCCGAGCGCGCTGACAAGGTTCGGCTGGAACGTGACGGAACCACCGGCTGGTATGTCCGATCGCGCCGCTGGCGAAGTCTCCTGAACACGCATCGAGCGTTGATCTACGCATGGAGGCCCGACGCGATGCCGACTGCATGGCCCGAGCGCACGGAAGGTGGCGCAGGCAGCAACCCCGACCTCTAGGCCGCCAGCAGCTGGCTCCCTCGGTACGGGGTAGCGTGGTCAGGCGGCTCGTCGGTAATAGCCGTCGCGGGACGCCTGTCGCAGCGGCCGGGGCGGATCTAGAACGTGGCTCGTGGGACCGCCCCAACCAGTGCCTGGTATTCGCGTATGGCGCGCATCCCGTCCTCGGTCACCGCGTCGATCGGTCCGCGGAACTCGTCTTGTACCCACGCAACGCGCCCGTTGTCGATTCCGATGCTCTCGAAGCCGTTCGGCATGAGACCCGTCCACTGACGCTCGGCAAGAGGGGTCGGCGGCATCAGGTAGAACGAGAAGCAGGAGTCCGCGCCGCACTCGCACAGCGCGTGGATCCGCGCCGTGTCGACCTGCTCGGCTAGTAACTCTTCGCCGTCGCGGCGCAGGCCCTCCCGCAACCACGTAGCGACGGTCGGCATCGCCTCGCGGAGCAGCGGCGGCTCGAACCGTGAACCCGGCTCCGACGTCTGTTCGACCGCAGGGCGTCGCTGGCGGGACGCATCACGGCGCACGAGGCCGCGAACCCGGGCGCGCAGTACGCCGCGGACCAGGTCCCGGAAGCTGCGCCAGCGCATCCCGGGCTGGAGGCGACGGAGCGACGCCTCGATTTCGGCCAGCTCCTGCCTCTCATTCGCCGTCAGCAGGAGGCGATGGCGCGACGCACCGACGACGGTCTCGAGCGCCAGTTCCCACTCGCCTGCCTCCGCGAACTCGCGCGCGAAGTCACGCTCGCCGGCGTTCAGGCGATCGTGAGCCGCAGCGATGAAGATCAGCAGGCGCTCGATGAGGCGGTTCTGTTCTTCGTCGCGTTCGTCCACGCCGTGCCTCCCCGGATAGCTCGCAGTGGGGTCGGTTTCGAGAATGTCACCCTGGCGCCGAGCTGCATAGTGCCGGCACCTATGCACGTCACTGCGGGCCGCGGTGTCGTAGGCCGCCAGTGGTGCGTTCCGTCGCCGATCAACTCGCGGGCCGGGCGGGCTTGGCTGCAGGCGCGACATCCCCAGGACTGAGGACGGCCCTCTGCGCGATCGCGCAGAGCAATCACCTAAGCATCCGGCTCGATAGGTTAGACGCCCACCAATTTCGAGACACCAGCAACAGATCAGCCGGGCCGGTCCGGATGGTCAAGCTGCCCGAGCCGGTCTTGCAGGCGATGGAACTCGATCGCTCCGGTGGTGGCGAACCCGCCCACATAAGCCTGTAGCACGACGCCGCGGACGGTGGAGTCGGCTAGCGCAGCAGCCTCGATGCGGTCGATGAATTGGTCGTCGTGCTCGTATACAAAGTCTTGGATGAGATCCTGGGCCTCAGCCGTGTCGCCATTCGCTCCGATGAGTGCCAGAACCCGCGGCCATACAGCGTCTGGATCCGTGCGCACCATTGTGTGAAGGGATTCGAAGGCGTCCATGGCGGTCACGCTACTACCGTGGGTATCCTGGGTGCATCGTCTACAGCAATGAGACGGAGAAATGGGTAGCGGGTCAGGTTGCAGGGCAATCCGGATGTGGGATGAAATCGCCATTGGAGTCCCAGAGGGTCACGCCAAGTTCAGGGTCAGCCATTTGGACAATCTGCGGATCGATGGTCTCACATACCAAGCCAACAACCTGTTCGTCGGTCGCGCCAGGGTTCATGAAGATGAGGACTTCTGGCGGGTCCAGCGGGGACGGTGGCCTGTAGACCGCTCTCTCGATCAGATCAGGGTGCGCCTGCTCCCATTCGGCCGCCAAGCTCTCCCTCCCGCTGTCGGAAGATGAGGAACATGCAGCGATTAAGAGTCCCATGACGATGAGCTTCAGGACGCTTCGATTGTCGCAGCCTCAGTCGAGGAGAGCGACCTCCTGAATCGTCCACACATGGTCGCTGATGCCAGCCGCCATCGCGAAACCGACGGGTGCCCGGAGAAGACCAGCAGGTGCTCGCCGCACTGATTCCGGCGACGATGTCGCCTGACGAGGTGCCGACCGACCGCTGCAGATCGACGCCGTGCTGCCAGCGCCGGACCTAAGGCCGATCTCGATCCGTTTGCCGCTTCCGCTTGAAGATCAGCATCTTCCCGCCAACCATGGCTCGGACCGTACGGCCGAGCGAGCGGAGGGACCGCAGCTCTCGCTCATCCTCATACTCGACGACCGTTGCCAGCTCGGCCTCCGCCTCTCGCAACAGCTTGAAGATGCGGTCCATCTCGGGTCCGCCTCTCCCACCGAGTTCATCGCCGCAGTCGAGAAGTGCATATCGGAAGGGCTTGCTGCGCCTGGCCTGCTCTTCGATTCGGTCGATCAGCTCAGGTAGTTTGTGGGAGTACACCAGATCCGCGAGAAGGTCGAGCTCATCGGCCTTGGCGCCATCGGCTTCGATGAGGGCAATGACGTGCGGCCACGCGGCGATCGGATCGCGGTGCACCAACTCGTGCACTTGGTCGGGCTCCACGTCGGTCAGGGTAGGCGACCCGCGCAAGCGAGGCGGCTAAGACGTCGCGATCGACTACACAGTAGGAGCGCGAATGCCATCCGCCTTACATACCGGCGTCCGCTGTTTAGTCGACGATCGCTACGGAAAGCCGGTGGCGAGGATTGACCCATCGGCATCCGAGATGACGAAAAAGCCAGAGTCCTCAACTCGTGCGTCTGGAGTCGGGCCGCGGAACGTTCCGAAGGTGCCCGATGCACGAACCACCCAGACGGGTTCGGTGATGGCCGCCTCCAGCCTAGGGGCTTCCGGTTCGATACCTCGGACCTGGTGCGGATCGACCGCCGTAATGGCGATGATGCGGAGGGGTGCGTCATGCTGAAACGTCAGAGCATTACGGCGAAGCTGCGCAGTGGCAAACGCGGCAATCTCATCGGCGTCCCGATTGAGACCCCGCTCGGTCAGAACGGTGACCGTCGGCGATGCCTTGGCCTCCGCCACCGAAGGTGATGCGCTTGGCTCGGTGGGTTGGACGCAGGCGGCCAAGGTCAGTGCCGCGAGAGCGGCCATCAGTGCCAGCGGCTGAACGTCAGAGCGAGCCAAGGCCAGCAGAGTGCTCGTGGTTGCATAGAAGATCAAACACCCTGTCGCATGCAGTCTTCCGCCCTGACTGGACCTGTTATGGGACGCGCCTGCCGGCGTAGGACTGCTACCCTTCGCTCATGCTCCGCCAACGGTCCACATGGCGCAGTTTGCTGGCTGCCTCGGCGATGGCTGCCGCCGGCGTGCTGGTCGTGTCGCATCCGGCAAGTGCCTGCTCGGGGCCACCGCTGACATTCGATGCGGCCGTCTCCGGATCGGAGCTTATCGTCGAAGGCACGGTAGAAGAAGTCATGCTCGACGGGCTAGCTTTTCGCCTTGCCGTGAAGGAGGTCTTCAAAGGCTCGGCCGGCGGCACGGACGTCCGCATCGGCCCGACGGATCCGGTGGGCAGAGGCTGCGAGGTGGGGCTCCAGATAGGACAACACGTTGTCCTAGGGGTCGTCAACGTGCATGCGCAACTCAACAGTCTCGCGACAGCAGTCTGGTTTGTGGCGGCGGACGGCAGTCTGTCAAGTCCGGGATCGCTGTGGGAAGTCGCCACGGACGCTGAAGACCTGCGGGCCAAGCTCCGGCAGGCAGTTCCCGATACGGCGCTGCCCCGCATGCCACTCGGTGACCAAACCGGCACACTCCTGATGGCATTGGGCTTGGCGTCCTTGATCCTTGCCAGTGCAGTTGTCCGACGGGGGCGGCACTAGCCGAACTCGGTGACTGCGTCGTCCGAGCCGGTCCAGCGGTAGTGGTCTAGTTTGAGTGCGGGCGGCCGGCCCCCCACAGCCAGGCTAGCGTGAGGGCGGCAGCCGCGGCGAACGGCAGCCAGAAGGTCAGCAGCATATAGGGGCTGAACCCGCCGAAGCCACACAAGCCGAGATCGCAGGTGCCATCCACCTTGGCGGTGACGGCGAGGTTAGTGAGAAATCCCGCCGTTAGCCCGGCAATCGACATGAGAACGACAGCCAGGAACGCCGCACGCCATCGGTTCATCGGACCGAGATACTACATACCCGATTAGTCCAGGAGTGTTGCGATCTCCTGAAGCGTCCACACGTGATCGCTGATCCCGGCAGCCATGGCGGGCGTCGTGTTGTTGGCAAGCGGGCTGTGCGGGCCAGCTCGAGCATCCGCGGTGTCACGTCTACCCCGGTCACCGATCCCGCACTCCGGCCGAATAGGTACTCGATGAGGATCCCGGCTTCGCGCCGCCCCGGTCAGTCGGCTGAGCGGATGGAGTCGGCCGTCGCGCCTCCCTCCGAGTGGCCATCACGAGGCCTACTAGGAACTTGCCACGGCCAGGAGCGTGACGGCGCCCGACACGGAGCAGCACGCGCCCACCATCAGTCCGAGGCCGAGTCTCGCACGCTACGGACACCCCGTCCGATGCCTGAGTGGTCCGCGGGCTTGCAGTCACTCAGCCGCGAGCACCGCGTCCGCCGAGGTCCACGCATGGTCGCGGCCGCACTCGGGGCAGGCGAGCAGCATGAACCGACCTTGCAGCGCCTCCAATTCCTCTGCGCTGTCAGCGTGCTGGCTGGTAGGCACCAGGTCTTCGGTGAACGGACACATGATCAGGATCGGCGGCATGATGACTTCCCTCCCTCAACGACACAGGTGTGGCCGCTCCCGCCAGTGTCCCACGCTGTACCCGTCTCCGGCCTCAGGCCCTAGCCACGAATGACGGACGACGTGGAAGACACCCACACGGGCGACGACAATCAGCTTGACCGCCGATGAGTGCGCGCGGCTTGGGGAGCCGAGCTCCTCACCGGGGGCGGACCCAACGGGGTCGAGACGCTCACCATCACCACGAGGACAGGCGAAGGTCGATGCAGTGTCGACTTCAAGCAAGCGTCCGGTGGCTTTGCCACCGGTTCGATCCTTTGGGCTCCGCCGGGGCGCGACTAGAGGAGGGCGCCCTGCTGTTCGTTGTGATCGGCGCTGTTCTTGTGTATCCCCGGCTGACACCCATTGCGCTAACTGGACTGCTCGCGCTCTTCACGGTTTGGTGGTGGCGCCGAAGTCATTAGGCCACGAGGTCGCGCGACACCCATCGAGGGCGCTTCTGCCGCGTCAAGTTTAACGACTCAAAGGCCAATCACAGGTTCTTTCCACTGGCCGCCCGAGAGACGGATGGTAACGTGAACGGCAGGTGACCATGCCGAACGGACCCGGGGATGAGGTGGTCCTTGGCCGCGCGAGTGAGGCGACGCTGACCTTTGGAGTGCCGGTGGCCGATCCAGATGTCTCTGGTTCGATGCGCGTCCCAGTCACGCTGCGGACCAGCCGGCTGACGACGCGGCAGGATCTCGAGCTCGAGTCGTGGGCCGGCGGAGCCCGCCGGCTGGTGGCCTTCCTCGACGAGCTCGCGGACGCGTGGCGCGGCTGGTCGGGCATCAAGGAGTGGAGTGATGATCACTATGGGGCGCGTTTCCAAGCGACCCATGACGGAATAGGAACCGTAGCGCTCGACGTCCGCTTTGAGCCCTCGTCGGGTTGGGAAACGCCAGGGTCCACGATCGTCCGGGTGGTGGTACCGGTTGATCCGGGCGCGTTCGAGTCTGCCGGCCGCTTCCTCAAGCGCCACTTGAGCGAAGCAGATGCGTAGCCGAGGCCCGACGCGTTGCCGCGGGATTGATCGCGTCCTAGACATGACGGGGTGCGCCTCGTCGGCACTCGAGACACCGGCCGAGCCAGGCGTCCAGACGTGGCTCGCACTCCATGGTGCCGCAATTGCGCTCGCATCGGTCGAAGTGTCCAATACGCGCGTCCGTGGCAAGCGAGGCGGAGGTTGCACTCGTTCGTGCATCAGCTTTCGGATGCTGCCGGCCGAGGATCGGATCTGAGAAGCGACCAGCCGAGCAAGCCGCCGACGCTGGCCGCGACGGGCTGCAGCGGGCCTCCGGTAGCCATCCACCAGTAGAACCATGCGACCGGAGGGTCGATCTCGTTTGCAAGCAGGTTTCCCCCAAGCGTCAGTGCCAAGAGCTCTCCCAGCCAAGCGCCGATCACAAGCATCAACATCCACACTCGGCTGGGCTCAACCCGCCCGACCGACAAGCCGCACAGTGCGGCGAGAACGGCCTGTGATCCATAGATGGCAGGCCAGGATTGGGCGAGGACCCGGTCGGGACCTCCAAACGCTGCGCGGCCTCCGAATACGAGCCAGGAGGCGGCGACTGTCGTTCCGAGCGCAAGTGTCAGCAGGACAACGGTTCGTAGCCGGGCCGGCTGAACTCTGCTCCAGACTGTATCTCGTGTCGGCACAGCGCCAGCATGTCTTCGTCCCCCACCAGCGTCAACGGCCGCATCGAACAAACGGCAAGCGATCTCATGGGTGGGGTAGGCCCACGCCCCTGGCGCGCCACCGGTTAAGGACGAACGCGGTGGAATCCATGGCCGGGGATTTCTACCGGCGGTACTCCATCAGTCCAGTTGCACCGCAACTTCCCTCGCACGTCCAGATGTAATCGGCGCACCAGCCGGCATCGCCTGGCATCGCAGATCAGGTCTGGCAAGGCAACGGAGCCATTCGGCGTCCGGATCCTTAGTCGCATGGCGGGGTATCCGCCATGCACCGAGCATGTGTCGCCATGGGTCGGTAGGTTTAGATGGCACCGTGACGCCTATGCCGGTGAGGGCCTCGTGGCGGAAGGTGGGAGCGGTGAGGATGGCGGCCGGTGCCTGCGAGGGTGGTGACGAGTCTTGAACCTGTTCAGGCCGGCAGTCCGGACCAGATACGGATTGGCTTGGAGTTCCCGGGGCACCGCACGCCGTCAGCATCACCACAAAGAGCAGATGAATCGGGACTTGTCGCCACCACAACCTACTGCTCCCCACCCCCAGAACCTACTCCTCGCAGTCCCGGGACTGCGACAATCGAGAACCCATGCCTTCATAGCCGCTGCCCGATTGCCAGTAGCGCAAACAGGACGCCCCCAACTGCGATCAATTGGAAAGGCCACAATTTCGTGTCCCGAGCAGCCGCCTGCCGATCAATGAGAACCAGAATCGCGACGGCGGCTATCCCGAGGGGCGCCACAATTTCGAGAACAATCTCGGCCATCGACACAGGCAGCCCGCTCGACGTGTTCACAGGTGCGGCTTGTCCGAAGCTAGAGACAGTCAGTCTCGGCCTCATGGACCGAATCACCGATGCCTTCTACGTAGTACTGCGCTGTGCAGTGGTCGATGAAGCCCCACAATGCGCGACCTATCTCAAGTCGCGTGATCTCACTCATGTCGACATTGCCGGCCGGAGAACCGGAGGCCAGGATCGCATCGCCCCAGGGTCCGCACTCCCGCGGCTCGATCCGGGTCGACCCATCGCAATGGATCATGATCGATGAGTCACTGCTCGCGGGCGCCACCGTTCCTGAGCTGTACGACAGCGCCACGAGAACAGGGACGGCTAGCACTGGCCACCAATCCCGTAATCTGCTCGTGAGCTTCCGCCTCATCGCGCCGTGATGCGCCGGCGTGCATTGGCCACCCACGTCGCGCCGAGGACTCCACCAAAGAGCAGCGGTGCCGTACCAACCGCAGTGAGTACGCCGCCGCGGGGAGCAACCGCGGTGTCAGGGGGCGTAACCCCTGCGGCGGCGAACTCTTCGGCCAGGGTCACGCGTTCGGTGTCCGGCCGAAAAGGCGTACCCTCCAAGTACGCGATTGCGTTGACCTCTTCTGGCGGCTCAAAATCGGTTGCGCCCAACGCTAGGGCTATGCGGTCGCCCTCCCGCACCAAGACGACCTGCTTGCAGCTCGCGCTGGACACGAGATCACGGAACTGTATGACAGCATCTGCCGGTCCGCGGACGGCGTGCTCTACGTTCAGCGTGAATGCCCGTCCGTACCCTCCAGCTTTTGGCGCAGGGGCCACGTTGGAGACCGTGCCGATTAGCACGCGATCCGCATTCGCGGCCGCGGCTCGGAATGAGACTGCCGCACTCATGCACGCCCCGCGAGCGGGTGCCGGGGAGAAGAGCACGAGCCCGACCGCGAGACCAGCCAGAACAACTCGCCGCATGCACACAGGATCGCACACGGCACCAAGTATCCCCGTGTACACCTACTTGCGCCGCAAGCAAGCAATGACCTCCACGGAGGTCCCGCGCGCCTATGCAGTGCGCGGGGCTGACATGTCCATTGCCAGAGGCTCGCCATCTCCCCCACGCTAGTCGGCGGCCCGCACGAAGATGCTGGCCTGCACCGGCGTCTGGTCCAGCCACACGTACACCGTCGATTCGTAGGAGTCGCGCCGCAGCGATAGTACGACATCGTCTGACGATTCGGCACGGTCGGTGATGGTCCAGCCTTCCGACTCAGCCCTCGACGCTGTGGCATCGGCGAGGTTAGCGCCATGCCCGCCGTCGGTGATCTCAACCTTGACGAAGTACTCCCCGGACTCAAAGACCAGCCCCTCGGTGTTCTCGACGATCTCCAGGATCTCGCTCCCGTTCGGCACGAGTTCCTTGGCCGCACTGACGGCCTGCGGATCCGACGCATTCGTGCATGCTCCGATGGCGAGCGCTGCAACTAGCAGGCTTGAGAACGACGCCAGCGCTGAAAACCTCACGGCGCAAATTCCCGAACCAGCACGCCGTCCTCACCGACGACCAACGAGAAGCCCGCGTCACGTGCCCAGTCGCCAAGGTCGTCCGAGAAGAAGAAGCCGAGGTCTCCTCGGACGTTGAGCGACCAGCGGTCTAGGGGTGACCGGAAGATGACGTCATCGTCCGCTCGGGCGGCGACGATGATTGGCGGGGCGATGAGCCGCGCAGGCCCGTCTAACTCGTCCCGAGCCTCGGTGATCTCCAGGATCACCGGCTTGTCCGACTCGTTGCGCACGCGGATCGTCAACTCGCGATCGCGATGTTGATCGGGCAGCACCTCGTCCTCAGAGCCAAGCGGCACGAAGCCAACGGCGGGGAACATGCGACCCACAACCGTCATGAGGTCGTCGGCATAGACGGTGATGATCTCGACTCGCTCGTCGCCATCCGCCGGCAGTACGTCGGCTGACCAGATCCACCCAACGTTGCGATCGCCGTCGGCAGCGGGGATGAAGTCGGGAATCTGCGAATGATCGACGCTGCCGTCCGGGAGCCGCGCCGAGTCAGGCACTGGTCCGCGCGTGAAGCTGAGCGC
>JALZJE010000194.1 GCA_030859955.1 Chloroflexota bacterium
GCCTCACCGACCACGTGAAAGCCATCCGCTTCGAGTAGGGCTCGCGCGGACGCCCGGAAGGCATCATGATCGTCCACGATCAATACTGTGCGCCTCACGCCACCATAATCGCGTGCGGGGACCGCACTTGTGAATGTGGCTAACACCAACGACCATCGGACGGAGCGCCGGGATGTGGACGCTCCCGCATGGACGAGGCGACCAGTTTTGAGTCTGCGGCGCCGAGATTAAACTGCCCCGGGGTCCTAGGCTGTCAGAGTCGGGCATCCGATGAGCAACGATCTCGCTGATCTGCATCACTCGTGACACCCTTGATCAGGGTGAGTTGCGTGGGCGGCTCGTCTGCACCATCTTCGTCAACCAGCCGGACTTCGTCGAAGTCACCGTCCATTCGGCCGACGCGGGCCAATTCTCCGAGTGACCTGAGCCAGGTTCGCTCAAGTGCATCGGCAGCGGCCAATGTCCGATCGATCTCGCTCAGCCCTGAATAAGGGGTGGCCCGCCCGGTTCGAGGTCGACGGTGGTGAGCTGGCGCTGGTGCCAGGTGACGAGCACTCAATGTCTCCGACGGGCCGATACGGTACGGTCGGCTCGTCCGACGCGTTGCCGGCATACGCGCCGTCCTCGGTGATGATCGCCGCTGTTCGGTCATCGAGCTCGACGAGGTATTGGGGCTGGCACTGGTCGATGAACTGCCGTCGGATCATGACGGTGTCCCGGCCGGCCAAGCTGCCGGCCTCCGGCGAGCCCTCGCATTGTGGTTCACTCGCTACCCACCGCTCGAGGGCCTCCTCACTAAAGAATCGCCCGCCCGGAAGACCCAGATACCGGCGCCGATACCCGCCTCGTGGCGGAGAGAAAGACCGCGGCCTCGACCTGTTCCTGCGGCCCATCGAGCGCTTCGGCGATCGCGCCCGTGACCGCAGCGCCCGGCGCCGGATCGATCGCCTCCGATGTCCAGACGGCATCTGTCCCCTGACCGGCAGTCGGAAGAGCAGCAACCGATGACGGCGATGGAACGGGCGATGGAGAGGCACACGCTGATGTCACCAAGGCGAGGACGAGGTCGCCAGGTCGGTTCACGGAGCCACCACCGGCGTGATACGCCGTCAGCGCAAGACCTCGCCGGCCTCTGGCGGTCCGTCAAAGCTCCTGCATTCGGCCCATTGATGGCACGGTGGATGCTTTAGCCCCACCGTCAGACAATCGAATCTAGGAGCAAACCATGCCGTCAGGTACGGAATTCATCAAGCACGAGTTCGATGAGGCCATCGCGATCCAGCAGTCGATCCTGGATTCCGGGACGAAGCTGAGCACGTCCCATCCAGTCGCCGACGTGAAGCGTCAGCTCAAGGCAGACCAGAAGATCGACCAGCGGCATCTGGCCCAGCTCACGAAATTCGGCAAGCCGTTCGGGGCCACCGGCAAGCGCGAAGAGGTAGCCGAGGCGCTCGGTTCGTTGGCCGACGAGACATCGCAAAAGGCGGGCGATGAGAAGAGCGAGGCTTATGAAGCGCACGCCGTGCTGTTGAATCTCAAGCGCAAGCAGCAGGACTCCGCCGACGCGATGATCAAGATCGCGCGCGACCGCAAGGACACCGAGCTCCGCGACGCGGCCAAGCAGATGAAGAAGGAGATCAAGGCCAGCGCGGACGCCCTCGGTAAGAGCCTTGCAAACTTCGCAGTTGAGATCGCCTCGGCCTGATCGAGAGGCGGTGGCCGAGGCCTTCGGTCCCGACGGTTATGGTCTGGCGCCGGACTCGCAAAGCGGGTCAAGGCCAAATGACCGAAGTGAAGAGAAAAGGACAGGTGCGGAGCGAGCATCTGGACGAGGCCATGTGCCGATGCCCTGGCTCTACCTGTTTGGTGTGCTCATCGGCAGCACCGCGCTCATGGTGGCGCTGATCGCCCTCCTGGGAGCGTAGGCCGGCTCGGGCCGTCAGCGACCGTTGGCTGGGAGTCGGACAACTGAGCGGCTATGTCCGCGAGTTCGGCGATGCCCTGGCGGATCTGGCTCTCGTCGATAGATCCGTACCCGAATACGATTCCGCCGCGCGAATCCGGCAGCATGCACATCGGGGTGACGCCGTGGATGCCGATTCCGCGGGCGGCGGCGGCCTCCACCAACGCGGCCTCGTCGCAACGGTCCGGGAGCCAGGCGAGGACGTGGAGGCCCGCGGACGCGCCGATGGGGCGCCATGCCGGAAGGTATCGCTCCAGCGCCGATAAGAGTGCGTCGCGACGGCGTCGGTACACCACGCGCATGCGTCGGAGATGGCGATCGAGCTCACCCCGCTCCACGAAGTCCGCCATGGCGAGCTGGTCGAGAGCGCTGGACCCCTGGTCCGCCGCCAGCTTGGCGCGCGCGACTGACTCGTGGAGGCGCGGCGGTACGGCCAGCCACCCCAATCGCAGGCCTGGGGCGAGGACCTTGCTCGCGGTTCCGGCGTACACGACGCGGTCCGCGCACAGGCCCTGCATTGCGCCGACCGGAACGCGGTCGTATCGGAACTCGGCGTCATAGTCGTCCTCGATCACGATCGCATCGCGCCGATCCGCCCACGCCACCACGGCCGCGCGGCGCCCGGGCGGCAGCACGCCACCGGTTGGGTACTGATGGGCCGGGGTCAACACGACTGCATCGACATCGGCTGGATCGAGGAGATCCACCCGGACGCCGTCCTGGTCGACCGGGATGGCGACGACGTCCAGACCGGTCGCCTCGAGCATCCGCCGATACTCCGGGTGCCACGGGTCCTCGACGCCGATTCGGCGCGCACCATCGTCGCGGAGCGCCTGGGTCACGAGTTGCAGGCCCTGCGCGACGCCGGCGCAGATGACCAGGTTCTGAGGGGTAATGCGGGTGCCGCGCGCGCGGTTCAGGTAGGCCGCCATTGCGGTCCGAAGCTCGGGCATCCCGCGCCCATCGGCATAGCTGAACCGGTCCGATGGCGCGTCGGTCAGGACGCGCCGCAGTGAGCGCATCCATGCGGTACGCGGGAACTCGTTCACGTCGGGCCGACCCGGCCGGAAGTCGAGCGTGAACGCCCGATCAGCTGGGATCGGCAGCGGCTCCGAGACGCTCGAGACGCGCGCCACTCGGGTGCTGCCGCCGGGGCGGCTGACCAGGTAGCCCTCGGCGGTCAGCTGCTCATACGCCGAAACCACCACGCCGCGTGTGACGCCGAGCTGCGCTGCGAGTGCCCGGGTGGACGGGAGGTGGGCATGGGCAGCCAGCCGTCCGCCTCGCACTGCTTCTCGGAGCTCACCCTCCAGCTGTCGGTAGAGGGGGACGGAGTCGGTGCGGCGCAGCGGCAGGAGGAGCTCGAGCGCCGAACTGGTACGGGAACGCGTCATGGAACTGGACCTTAGCAACGTACCGGTCGTCTGTCACCATCATTCGATGCAGGACCGTGCGAACCGCCTCAACTGGCTGATCTTCATCGCACTTGGCGTGATGTGGGGCAGCAGCTACCTCTTCATCAAGATCGGCGTCGAAACGTTGACCCCATTCACGTTGGTCGCCCTCCGCCTCGCCATCGGCGGTGCGCTGTTGGCCGGCGTCCTGCTCCTCGCGCACGAGCCGCTACCGCGACGTTCCGGCACGTACGGCCATCTCGTGGTCATGTCGATCTTCAACGTCGTGCTGCCGTTCTCGCTCATCACCTGGGCCGAGCAGAGCGTGGCCTCGTCGCTTGCCGCGGTGCTCACCGCCACGGTCCCGCTCTTCGTGATCGTCATTGCGGCCGTTGCCCTGCGGGATGAGCCGATCACCGTCGGCCGCGTCGTCGGCCTGCTCGCCGGGTTCGCCGGCGTGGTGGTGCTCACCGGCGGCGAAGCCGGCAGCGCGGGCAGCTTCCCTGCGCAGGTGGCGCTGATCGGTGCGGCCGTGTCCTATGCGATCGGCGCGGTGTACGCGCGGCGCAACGTGCACGGGTTGCGGCCGATGATTCCAGCCGCATTCCAGGTGAACATCGCATTCGTCATCAGCGCTGCCCTCGCGTTGGCTTTCGAGCGCCCGTTCGAGCTGTCGTATCCCCCGCAGGCGTGGCTCTCGGTGCTCTGGATCGGGCTCTTCGGTTCCGGCCTGGCCTACCTCGCGTTCTTCCGCTTGCTGGCCACCTGGGGCGCGACGCGCACCTCGATGGTGGCGTACGTGATGCCGGTGGTGGGCATCATCCTCGGCGTCGTCTTCGCTGCCGAGTCAATCGACGCCCGGATCATCCTTGGGGCGCTGCTGATCCTCGGCGGCATTGGCCTCGCGAACGCGCGCCTGGGAAATCGGCCACTCATGCGGCGAGCAGCCCAGCCCGACCTTGCTTGACATGGCGATCCCGGACCGGATGATTGCCATATGCCAGAACCAGTAGCCTGTTCAGCCTGCGGCCGAAGCGTCGAGGTTGGGACGCAGTTGTTTGTGGGACGGCGCCGCCTCGAGGATGGTCGCTACCTCTGCCCCGACTGCGCTCGCGCAGGGGAGCCTGAGGCGGAGCGAGCAGCCGTCCCCATCACGATGCCGAACACGAACTTTCCGAACACCCACTGACGCAGATCATCGCGGCATCGGTCCTGCGGGTGAATGCCGATCTGGTCAAGTCCCAGGACGTGGTGTAAGAGCGGATCCGCGTCATCCTCACGACGACATCTGATCAGCTGGCGATGAGTAGTGCGGCGGGCACCTCCTCGGGTGGTGGAGCGTCGATCAGCAGCATCGACTCGGCGCTGAAGTAGTTGCGCCCCACGGCCCACTCGTCGTCCTGCTCGGCCAACAGCATGCCGACCAGGCGCAGCAGGCTGCGGCGGTTGGGGAAGATACCGACCACGTCGGTGCGGCGTCGGATCTCCTTGTTGAGCCGCTCCTGGGGGTTCGTGCTGCGGATCTGGCGGCGATGTGCGGGCGGGAAGGTGAAGTGCGCCAGCAGATCGTCCTCGGCGCCCTCCAGCAGCTCGGCGACCTTGGCGAAGCGCGGACGCAGGCCGTCGGCCACGCGTCGCAGCTGGGCCCGCGCGCTGGCCTCGTCGGGCTGCTCGAAGATGGAGCGGATGGCGGAGGCGACCATGCCCTGCGCGCCCTTCACGACCAGGCCCAGCGCGTTGCGCGTGGCGTGCACCCGACAGCGCTGCCAGGCGCTGCCCAGGAAGGTGGCCTGCACCGCCGCCACTAGTCCCGGATGCGCGTCGCTGATGACCAGCCGCACGCCACTCAGGCCCCGCGCGGTGAGCGAGCGCAGGAAGGGCAACCAGCTGCTGCCCTCGTCACCACCGGCGGCGGCGACCTCCACGCCCAGCACGCTGCGCTCGCCGGCGGCGCTGATGCCGATCGCAATGAGGGTCGCCATGCTCACCACTCGGCCGCTCTCGCGCACCTTGTGGTAAAGGGCGTCGAGCGAGACATAGGGATAGCCGGCCGGGTCGAGCGGCCGGCTGCGGAAGGCGTCGACCTCGGCATCGAGCCCGGCGCAGATGCGGCTAACCTCGCTCTTGGACAGGTTGGCCACGCCCAGGGCGCCGACCAGCTCCTCGACGCGGCGTGTGCTGACGCCGCCGACGTAGGCCTCCTGCACGACCGACAGCAGCGCGCGTTCGGCGCGGCGGCGCGGCTCGAGCAGGGATGGAAAGTAGCTCCCGTCGCGCAGCTTGGGGATCTGCAGCTCGATGCTGCCGACGCGCGTGTCCCAGCGTCGCTCGCGGTACCCGTTGCGCTGACTGAGGCGGCGCTCGGGGGCGCGCTCGCCGCGGGTCGCGCCGATCTGGGTGCTGACCTCGGCGTCCATCACCAGCTGGGCCAGCACCGCCACCCCTCCCTTGAGAAAGTCCAGGTCGCCGTCGCTGGCGGCCTTGCGCAGCAGCTCGAGGGCGGCCATCCTGTCATCGGCCATCGGGTCTTACCTCTCATTCGACGTCGGTTGCAAACTCCAACGTCGTGAGGATGACTCGGTGGCCATTGCGTGTGCTGGCCGGATCCGCTGTTACACCAACTCTAGGGACACCAAC
>JALZJE010000217.1 GCA_030859955.1 Chloroflexota bacterium
GACCGAAGCGGCCACGTCGCGCTGCCACGCACCGGTCGCATCGGCCAGGAGCTCGGCGACATCCCGAACGGCAACATCGGTCCGGGCCAGATCCGTGGTGCCGTCGCGCAGCATGATCAGGCAGAAGGGACACGCGGTCGCGATCTCGTCGGGGGCCTTCTCGAGGGCCTGCTCGACACGCTTGTGGTTGATGCGCTTGCCCTCCCGCTCCTCCATCCACATCCGCGCGCCCCCCGCTCCGCAGCACATCCCCTTTCGGTGATGAAGGTCCATCTCCACGACGCTCTGGCCGGGGACCGACTCGACGACACGTCGGCCCTCGTCGTAGACCTCGTTGTAGCGGCCGAGATAGCACGCGTCGTGGTAGGCGACGACGGCCTCGTGGTGCTCCGAGGGCACCAACCGTCCCTCCGCCACCAGGCGGTCCAGCAGCTGGGTGTGGTGGATGACCTGCACGCCGGTCAGGCCGAACTGCGGATACTCGTTCCTGATGGTGTTGAAGCAGTGCGGGCAGGTCGCGACGATCGTCGAGATGCCGTGCTCGGCGTGCGCGGCCGACAGCGTCGCAATGTTCTCCTCGGCGAGCATCTGGTAGAGGTATTCGTTCCCGGCGCGACGCGCCGGATCGCCCGTGCAGGTCTCCCCTGACCCGAGGACCGCGAACGGCACCTTGGCCTGGTTGAGCAGCTGGGCCATGGCGCGGACGACCTTGCGGTTCCGATCGTCGAAGGCGCCGGCGCACCCGATCCAGAACAGAATTCGACCATCCAGCGCATCCCCCATCGGCGCCGATGCATGGATCGTGCGCCATGCCTGTTCTGCCCGGGCGGATCGCACGGGCGCATCGGTCGTCCCCAGGACCGGCACGTCCAGGCCCTTGGCCCAATCGAGACGGGATGACTTCGGCTGGCCCCACGGGTTGCCGGCGTTCTCCATGTTGCGGAAGGCGGCATTGAGCTCCTTCGGAAACTTGCTCTCCTCCAGCACCGCGTTACGACGGATCTCGACGATCGTGTCGACATGCTCGATCAGCACCGGGCAGCCCTCGACGCACCAGCCGCAGGTCGTGCACTGCCAGACCGCCTCCTCCGGAATAACGTTGTCCATGAGCGGCAGGCTGAGCGCCTCTTCCGCCCGACCGCGCGCGAGCTGGAGCGCGTCCTCCGATGCCGCGGCTCCCCCGTTTGCTCCGCCCTTCCATGCCCGCTGCGCACTCGCCGCGGCGGCCAGCGCCGTCTCGGCCGCGGCCATCTGATCGCGCAGTCCCTCCATGAGGTGCTTCGGGCTGAGCGTCTTGCCGGTCATGGAGGCCGGGCAGAACTCCATGCAGCGGCCGCACTCGGTGCACGCCAGGCCATCGGCAAGGTGCCGCCAGGTGAGATCCTTGAGGCCCTTGGCGCCGAAGACCGGCAGCTCCTCGCCGTCGTCGGGCTCCGCCTCGAGGTCCATCTTGCGCAGCGCACCGCGCGGCTCGAGGTTGCGGAAGTACACATTGGGCTCGCTGCTGATGATGTGCAGATGCTTGCTGTACGGCAGGTACGCGCCGAAGCCGAGCACGAGAACGATATGCGCCCAGCCCATGACGCCGTAGCCGATGGCGGCGGCCTCCACGCCGATGCCCTTCAGCGCAACGCTCAGCGGCCCTGCCATGACCGCCCACATTCGCGACGGGCTCTCAGGCTCCACGACGTAGGCGAAAGCATCCCCGATCCACTCGGTCAGGACGATGCTGAAGATCAGGCCCAGGATGATGAATGCGTCGCGCGTCAGCGCGAGCCTTGTCGGGCGCGTCACCGTCCGCCGGATCACGTAGTAGATGACCGATCCCAGGACGAGCGCCACGAAGACGTTCGCGAAGAAGACGATGACGCTCCAGAAGAAGCCGCCGATCGGCCAGGCGAGCATGGTCTCCACCAACCCGTTGGTCAGGTAGTTGCCGGTGGTTGCCAGCAGAACGATGAAGCCCCAGAACACGAACGCGTGGGTGAGGCCGGGCCCAAGGTCCTGGAGCAGCCGTTTCTGGCCGAACACGAAGATACCGAGCGCCTTGATCCGCTCCGGCACCCGGTCGAACCGGTTCAACGGGCGACCGCTGCGAAGGATCGCCATGTGCCAGCGCGCGCGCCGCCAGAACAGGAAGATCGCCGCCACGATCGGCACCAGGATCAAGGGGTAGAACGGGATGGTGGCTTCCATGGATCGGCGCCATGGTAGCCGGGTGCGCTGGATGGCCGGCCGCTCGGCGCGCCACCGTCAGACGATTCGCCGGACGAGTTCGTGAGCGAATCGCCGTCCGCCTCGCCGTCAGATTATTCCGTGGGGGCATGAGTGAGCGGATCACCGTCCGCCTGACCGTCAGCTATTCATCTGATGCATTGATCCGAGACCTGTGACGGGCTCAGACCTTCAATTGGCCTGAGCCTATCCGCCGGGCGACTATCTGACGGTATGGAGGCGAACCGCGCCGCCATCTATTCCCCTGGGGCATCAATGACGGGACGGCCCCCTCGGGACCGATCAGTGATCGCCGCCGGCGAGCTGGTCAAGCGCATGTCGGAGCACCGGCAACAGTGCGTCCAGTGACTCGCGAGCGCCGTTCGGAGAACCCGGGAGATTCGCGATCAACGCGCTGCCCCGCGTGCCGACCACCCCGCGCGAGAGCGCCGCCATCGGCGTCGATGACAGCCCCGCCGCGCGCATGAGCTCGGCCAGGCCGGGCGCCTCACGGTCAATCACCCTGCGTGTTGCCGCGGGCGTCACATCGGTGGGCGACAGGCCGGTCCCGCCGGTGGTGAGGATCAGCCGATGCCCAGCGTCCGCCAGTCGGGCCAGGAGCGATGTGATGGCCGCCTCGTCGTCGGGGACGACGATCGCATCCCCGGCCACATCGAATCCGGCGTCACGCAGGGCGGTGACCAGCGACGGTCCGGACGTGTCGTCTCGCTCCCCCGCGGCGGATCGATTCGAGCAGGTGACGACCACCGCCTCGTGCTCGGCGGTAGCCCGCGCATCGTCCCGACGGTAGTCCCCGGATCGGCCGCCGGATTTCTCGAGCAGTTCGATCCGCTCGATGACGATGTCGCGCTGGAGCGCCTTGGCCATGTCGTACAGGGTCAGGGCCGCCACGCTCACGGCGGTCAGGGCCTCCATCTCGACGCCGGTTCGGGCGGTGGCACGGGCCTCGGCGCGGATGGTGACGGTGCCGGCATCTCGATCCGGCGTCAGCTCCATGTCGACGCGATCGAGCGGCAGCGGGTGACAGAGCGGGATCAGCTCCGAGGTTCGCTTGGCTCCGCCGATCCCCGCCAGCCGTGCGGTGACCAGGGCGTCGCCCTTTGGCCCGCCTGCATCCAGCAGGGTGGCGAGCACGTCCGGCCGCATGCGTACCACGGCAGCCGCCAGTGCATGACGGGACGTGATCGGCTTGTCTCCGACATCGACCATACGCGGGACGCCATCGGTATCGAGGTGGGTCAGGCGCCTCACGTGATCCCTCCCAGCAGCATGGCTTCGTAGGAGCATCCGGGCTCGGTGGCCGGCAATCCCTCCGGCACGATCAGCAACGCATTCGCCGATGCCAACGGCAGCAGCTGCGACGATCCCTGGCCACCCGCTGCCGTGGCGCGATAGCCGTCCGCATCGGCATCACGCTCGACCCGTACGCGCAGGTAGGCACGCCGGGTGGCGTCCTTCCCGATCGCCTCGGCGACGCGAGCCGAAACCCGCAGCCGCCCATCGCCGATCAATCCGAGCATGGCTCGCAGCATCGGTCTCACGAACAGCTCGAACGTCACGAGCGCGCTGACGGGATTCCCGGGAAGGCCGACCACGGGAACGTCGCCCACCCGCCCGAAGGCGAGTGGCTTGCCCGGCTGGACGGCGATGCGCCAGAAGTCGAGCTCGCCGAGACGCTGGATGACGCCACGGACGTGATCGTGCTCTCCGACGCTGACACCGCCCGACGCGATCAGAAGGTCGGCGTTCGCAACGCCCTGCCGGACGCGGGCTTCGATGGCGTCGGGCTCATCACGCGCTCGGTCGAGGATCACGGGCTCACCGCCCGCTTCGACGACTGCGGCGGCCAGGGCGGGCGCATTCGCGTCGTAGATCTCGCCGTGGCCGAGGGGCGTACCGGGATCACGCAGCTCGTCACCGGTGGAAAGAATCGCCACTCGAGGGCGACGGTGCACGCCGATCCGTGCAAACCCCATCGCGGTCAGGAGACCGATGACCGACGGCGTGATCGGCGAACGCAGGAGCGGCACCGCGGTACCCCGACGCACGTCGAGGCCGGCTGCGCGGAGGTACGCCCCGATGGCCGGGGCGGCGGTCACCGCGACCGTTCCCGCCCGCTCCTCGGCATCCTCGATCGGCACGACGGTATCGGCCCCGTCGGGGATCGGCGCCCCGGTCATGATTCGGACCGCCGTGCCAGCCTCGACGTTCGGTGCGCGTGGGCCGCCAGCTCGGGACTCACCGATCACGCGGCGCGCGGCATCACCATCGGCCGCACGCAGCGCGAAGCCGTCCATGGCGGAGTTCGCGAACGGAGGCACGTCGCTCGCCGCTGGAAGGCTGGACTCGACCGACACGCGTCCGAGCGCATCGGCGACCGTGACCGTCTCCGCTTCGGTAGGCCGCACGCCATCCAGCAATCGGGCGAGCGCCTCGTCAACCGTCAGCATCGGCCAAGTTCAGACGCCCAGCTTCAGGCGCGCATCGATGAGCCGCAGGATCCCGCTGCGGGTCACGATGCCAAGGGGCTGGCGAGCCTCGTCACCGATGACGGGAAGTTGACCGACCTCGCGCTCCTGGATGAGCCGCAGCGCATCGGCGAGTGGCTCGTCCGGGCCGATGGTGGCGAGGTCGCCATAGCGAGTCATGATGTCGGTCACCCGGCGGTCGGCCCATGACTCACGCGGCAGGCGGCGGACGTCGCCCAGGGTCACCATGCCGGCCAGGCCACCGTCGGGGTGTCGCACCAGGAACGACCGGTCATCGCCGCGCAGCATGTGCTCGGACACGAGATCGGCGACCGATTCGTTCGGCGAGATGGCAGCCGGCGTCGGGTCCATGGCGTCGCGCACGCGAACGCCGCTCAGCGAGCGCTCGACACCCGCCTGCTGCATCGTCGCCTCCGCCGAGGTGGCGAGGAACCAGCCGACCAGCGCGAGCCACAGTCCACTGCCGATGTCGCGCGATCGGAACGCCCAGGTGATTCCTCCGGCGACCATGAGATAGCCGATGACGCGGCCCACGATCGCGGCCTGGCGAGTCGCCGTGAGTGGGTCGCCACGCACGCGCCACAGGATGGCGCGCAGCACGCGACCGCCGTCCATCGGGTACCCCGGGACGAGGTTGAACGCCCCCAGCACGATATTGATGACGCCGAGCCAGCCCGCGATCGCCCGGATCTCTGGTTGAGGCAGGAGTGCGCCGATCACCAGGAATGCGCCGCCGATCAGGAGGCTCGCCGCCGGCCCCGCGAGGGCGATGAGCGCCTCATCACGCGCGCTGCGCGAATCGGTCTCGATGCTGGTGGCGCCGCCGAAGATGAAGAGCGTGATGCCCGCCACCTTCAGCCCCAGGCGCCGGGCGACGAGGGCATGCGAGAACTCGTGGGCCAGCACGGAGGCGAAGAACAGGACCGCCGTACCGACGCCCGCGAGCCAGTACTGGCTGGTCGTCCAGCCAGGGATGAGCCGCGGGAAGAGCGCATCGGCAAGCGAGAAGGTGAGCAGAAACGCGATCACCAGCCAGCTCGGATGAATCGCGAGGTCGATGCCAGCCACCTGGCCGACCTTCCAGCCTGATCCCATGGCGTGAGTCTAGATCAGCCCCGCACCGACGGCGGGCGGCCGCTTCTCACCCGCGCAACGCCGATGGCAGCCGCCGCCAGGGCCGCCACCACGATGGCTGCTCCCGCAGCGAGTGAGGCGTCGAACCAGAATCCCTGCGGAAAGAGCACGATCAGCTGTGAGCCCTCCGAGAACAGGTACGTGCCCGGCGGGAAGAAGATGGCGTGGAACGCCAGGAACGCGACGTCGAATGCAACCGCGAAGGAGCCGGCCAACAGGAGGGCAACTGCGCCGATAACGCCCGCCGCTGTGAGCATGATCCGTCCCTGCCGCCTGCGCTCCGGCCGCAGCCATGCTCCGGTGAGGACCGCAACGACCAGCGCCGCGACCGTGACCCCGGCCGTCATTTGCACGAGCCGCGAGACGTCGGCCATGTGTGACCGCTCCCGCTCGTCCAGCAGCGGTTGGCCACCTGTGAGGGACACATCGAAATCCGCACCCACGAACAGGTCGCCGAGTATCTCGCCGGTGACCCGGTCGATCTCCGCCTGTGACGTGTCGAACGCGGCCGGCACCTCGTGGCGAGCCTGCAGTGCTGAGGTGAACCACGGATTGAACAGGAGCAGCGGGCCGGCGAGGGTGATGACGACGGCCAGAGCGGCGCCGAAGAGGATCCCGACGAGACCGGGAGCGGGCTGGCTGGCCGAGACGTGGCTCAGCGGAGGCGCCCGGCGACGCGGCCGCCACCGATCAGCGTGGAAAGCAGCATCCCGACGATGCTGATCACGATCGAACCGAGCAGGGCGGCGAAGAAGCCGCCGACCGTCAGCCCGAGACCTAGCGCACCGGAGATCGCCCCGGTCAGCAGCAGCATCAGCGCGTTGATCACGAGCAGGAAGAGGCCGAGCGTCAGGATCGTGAGCGGCAGCGTGAAGATGCGCAGGATCGGCCGTAGGTAGGTGTTGACCAGAGCGAAAATGGCCGCCACAAGGAGGAGCTTCCACCACTCCCCGGTGAACTCCAGGTTCGGCACAATCAACACGGCCACGTAGAGCGCGGCCGCATTGATCAGGATCTGGATAACTCGGTCCATCGACCTAGCCTAGCCGATGATGGACTGGCGGCGGCCGATGACCCGTGGTGCGGGGCTAACGGCGAGCAAGCGACTCGTCCATTGCCGATGACCCGTGGTGCGGGGCCGACGGCGAACGGGACGAGGCATCCATGGCCGTGCGCCCCGCGCCCCGGGTCAGTCCGTGACTGAGTCCGTCTCCCTGGATGATTTAGAGCCGTTAGCCCCGTACCACGTGTCAGCCGCGGTCAAGCAGGCGGCCGCGCACCCAGGCGCCGCGAACCATGTTCGGATGCGGACGGAAGACGAGCCGGCTGGCAATGTCATCGGCGGACAACGGCGGCTCGTCGGTCGGCAGTGGATTCGTGAAGCGCGGATCGATGGCGATCATATCGGCCTCCTTCCCGACTTCCAGCGAGCCGATATCGGCGTCCATGCCAAGGACCCGGGCACCATCGAGGGATCCAAGCCGAAGCCAGTCGAGCGGACGCAGATCGTGAGCCTGATCCCCCTGACCGCTGACTGCGAGCGCTCGCTGCGTGACGGCGCCGGCACGCATGACGCTGAAGATCGACACTTCGGGGCCTCCAGCAACGTCACTGCCCAGTCCGACGTTCATGCCCGCGGCTCGATAGGCGCCGAGCGGCATCATCCCGCTCGGGAGGAACAGGTTCGAAGCCGGGCAGTGCGCCACGCGCGAATCGGTCTCCACCAGCCGCGCCACCTCGCGGTCCGACAGGTGGACGGCGTGCGCCAGGATCGCCCGCGCGCCCAGCGCGCCGGCCCGGTCGTAGACGTCCAGGTAGTCGAGCGCCTCGGGAAACAGGGCCTTCACCTCGCCGATCTCGGCAGTGTCCTCCGAAACGTGCGTCTGCCAGTAGGCATCGTGGTGCACGGCCAGCGATGCGGACTCGCGCAGCATCTCCGCCGTGCAGCTGACCGCGAAGCGCGGCGTGAACGCGTAGTGCAGCCTGCCGTCGGCGGCCCCGTGCCAGCGCGTCGCCAGCTCATCGGACTGTCGAAGGCTCGTTTCGAGAATCTCGCCCGGCTCGATATCGGTGTCATAGGTGAGCCGATCCATCATCACCTTCCCGATCACCGCCCGGATACCGTGCTCCTCGGCGGCCGCGAAGGCCGCATCGGTCGAGTCGGACCAGAGCGCGGCATAGGCGACCACCGTCGTCGTACCGGCGGCCGCAAACGCGCGGAAGGCGGCGGGTGCCTGGTGCTCGGCGACGGAGCGGTCGTAGGCGCGTTCGAGGGGAAAGATGTATCGGTCGAGCCATGTCAGCAAGTCGAGCCCGCTCCCCAGCCCCGCGTTCGGAATCTGCGGCAGGTGCGCATGCAGGTCCACCATCCCCGGCATGACGACCATCGGTCGCAGGTCGATTGCGGACGCGGGCGCGGCCTCCTCCCATGAGCTCACTCGTGCGATTCGGCCCGCGGCATCGATCTCGAGAAGTCCGTCAGGCTCGTTGAGGAATCCCCCATCGGCGAGCGGCGAGAGCAAACTGGCGCGAAGCGCGAACGGGGGGAGCGTCGGAAGCGCCAGCATTGCGGGCCGATGCTACATGCCAAGACCGAGTACTCTTGCGCTTCTACAGTTAGGAGGCCACTCATGGCCAATGGTTCTATCAAGAAGATCGTCGCCGACCGCGGCTTCGGCTTCATCACCGGCGAGGATGGCAAGGATTATTTCTTCCACCGCGACGGGCTCAATGAGTCGATCGACTTCGATCGTCTCGTCGGCGGCGAGGCAGTAACCTTCGACGTCGAGTCCAACCCGCGCGGTCCGCGCGCATCGAACATCAAGGCTGCCGAGTAACGAACTCCGCAACCTTGCGACAGTGAAGCGGCTGCCGGCACCATACGGGTGTCCGCCAGCCGCTTCTTTGCACTTCCCGATGTTCGATGATGCGCCGCGTCGCGCGCATACCGCGTGCATCGCGATGGTTCGCAGCCACCTCCGCGGTCGTGGCGTTGCGCTCGTGATCGCCGCAACCGCCTTCTTTCTCCGCCCATGGGATCCGGTCCGGACCCAGGTCGTGCAGAACGGTTTCGATCACCCGTGGGACATCGTCTTCGCGGCTGAGGGCAGGATGCTCGTCACGGAGCGCATCGGTCGCGTGCGGGTCTAAGCCAGCGGCGAACGCGATGCGACCCTCCAGCCTGGGAGCCCGACTCCCTCACCATCGCCCCCTCTGGCGGGACGTTTCTGACCTGCGGCGCTGGGCCGAAGGGCGTGCTGAACCATGAGGAGACCCTGCTGGATGAACGGTTCGGTCGGCTGCGAGCGGTTGTCATCGGTCCTGATGGCGCCCTGTGTGTCTCCACGGCGAATGGCCGCGACGATCGGGATCGTGCGCGTCACGCGCTGATAGCGGCTACGCTCCGGCTATGCATGTAGACCTGACGGCGACCGGACGACGGACGGGGAAGGCTCGAACGCTGCCGCTGTACGCTTTCGACGCCGGCGACGGCGCGCTCGTCATCATCGGCTCCCGCGGCGGCTCCGCCAAGGACCCCGAGTGGGCGAACAACCTGCGGGCTGACCCCAAGGCCACGGTCAAGGTCGGGACTGAGGAGCGATCGGTCGTGGCGCGGGAGGTGTCGGGGCAGGAGCGAGACCGGCTGTGGGCCATCGCCGCCGAGGGATTTCCGCTGTACGAGACCTACCAGCGCAAGACAAAGCGCCAAATTCCGCTCTTCCTGCTGGAACCTGCCTGACAACGGAGCTGAGGCGGCTGCTCTAGCGCGCCCCGATGCTGATGAGGTTGCCTTCGGGATCCTTGAGCCAGGCCATCTTCTCGCCGGCGGCGGAGGTTGCGATCCCGTCCACCGTGCGAAATGCATCGCCGAAGTCATAGGTCTCGAACATAGCCCCTCTGGCCTTGAGCTCCGCCACGCTGACCTCGACGTCATCGACCCTGATGTTGACCGCGGTCGCCTGGTTGGTTCCCGCGAACTGGGACGGGTAGAGCATCAAGCTCGTGCCGTCGATCTCATACCAGACGTCCCCGCTTTCGGTGATCTCCGTCGGTTCGAGATGCAGCACCGCGGAGTACCACGCCTTGGCCCGCTGGATGTCCGATGCAGGGAGCGTTGCGGCAAACTTCAAGGGTCGAACCTCGTGCGTTGGGCGATGAGCCGGTCGTACGCTTGCTGCACGAATGGCTCGGGCCGGCAGTCTACTCGTCGCCGCATCAGACGTCGCGCAACCGCGGCTTCGCCCGACTGACAGACCTGCGGATGGGCCTGTGCCGCGGAGATAGCTACTCTTCGGTGATGCGACTCCTTCGGTATTCCATCAACGTCAAATTGGACGGATGCTGCGATCATCGTGCAATCCCCGCGGACAGAGAACTGCATCGGCACGCGGTCGAAAATCTCGGCCGTGCCGATGCCCTCCTCTTTGGCCGGGTGACGTACCAAATGATGGAGGCCGTTTGGCGGCCGTCGGCGCGGACGGAAGCGCTACCTCGTTGGATGCAGCCCTTTGCTCGGACGATCGACGCGGCAAAGCAGTACGTCGTGTCGAGCACCCTGGACCGGGTCGACTGGAACGCGGAACTGGTTCGCGGGGATCTGGGAGATGCCGTTCAGCAGCTAAAGCAGGACGGGGCGAGAGGACTTGACCCGGCCGTACCAAATGCCGTGTCGTGGCGTCGAGCTTTGTCCTAGCGGGCTTGGCTGCTTAGGCACCGCCTCGGTCGCATCGTCATAACGGGACACGTGCGCGACTCTCGACAGGAAGATGTCCCTAGCGCACCGACCGCCACCGGATCACGCCGCCGGCTA
This sequence comes from Chloroflexota bacterium, assembly GCA_030859955.1. Classification (GTDB taxonomy): domain Bacteria; phylum Chloroflexota; class Limnocylindria; order QHBO01; family QHBO01; genus JACDBZ01. The sequence goes on from JALZJE010000217.1 coordinate 10,669, forward strand.
GCACGAGGATGGCGATGGCGGTAAAGACGGGAATGTCCGTGGCGGGATTTCCGCCCAGGTCCGCGCCGACGACATGCGAGACAACGTGGAGCGCCGCTCCGACCCCTGCTCCAACCAACGCGGTGGCAAGTGCATCCGCACCGGCCAGGACGCCAGCGAGCAGCAGCACGGCACCTAGCCCGATCTGGAACGCGCCGATGTCTTGGAGGAAGTGCTGGTTGTAAGGATCGAAGCGAGCGACCGACTCGAAAAAGGAGGTAGGGCCGAGCATTGCCCAGCCCCCGAGCAGGACGAAGGCGAGACCAGCTCCGACGGCGGTCGCGCGTGGCAGCCAACTCAGCATGGTTAAGATCCTCAACTACTCGCGGTGTCGCGCATCGGCCGACGCGTTGCACCGGCCCTCAACATTCATCCATCGTCAGCGCTTGTTCATCGCCAACATGCCGGCGCCGATCACCGACCAGCCGAGCAGGAACGGAACACCTGCCATGGCGAGTAACAGGAACAGCTGGTCGGTCGAGGCCGTACCGCTCCAGACCAAGCCGGTGATCACAACGGTAACCGCTCCCGCTGTCGCCATGAGTCCCAGCCAGGCCTTCATCCATGCTGGCAATACGTCGCTTTGCAGAGAGCCGACGGCGTAGACCAACAGCCCGAGAGGCAGGACAACGTGGAATCCCCATGGCAGGGCGACCCATGCGATGGTGTCGATTGGGCTCGGTGTGGCCAGCCGACTCACGTCCGCCAGGACGGCCCCGAGCAGCATCATTGCGAACCCAGCGATCATGACGCTGAAGCCGATGACCTGCTTCGTCGACCAGAAGCCGCCCTGGATGCCTTGGAGTGCGGTCAGCCCAAGGGCGAAGAGCACCATCGACGCAGCGCCAAGCGCGTTCTGTTCGGTCGCCTGGCTGACGAGAAACAGAGGCCCTGCGGCGATCGCGGCAAATGCTCCGAACATCAGCACCGACGGATCATAGTCTCGCCGGGAGTGGTACTGGTCGGGGCGAGAGGATTCGAACCTCCGACCCCTTGGCCCCCAGCCAAGTGCGCTGCCAGACTGCGCCACGCCCCGACCGAGCGGCCAGTATAGCGCCGCCACCTCAGTTGCCCTCGACGGACTCCAGCTCGTCCTTTGGGGCGCGCGCCATGAGCTCGGCGACCGCCGCCAGGGGCGGACGCTGATCGAAGACGACCGCGCGGACCTGCTCGGCGATGGGCATCTCCACACCGTGCACAGCCGCCAGCTCGAGGGCACCGGTTACCGTGGCAATTCCCTCCACGACGCCGGAAACCTGCTCCCCCGCCTCCGGCCATGGAATGCCAGAGGCAATGAGCTCGCCGGCGCGCCGATTGCGCGAGAGGGGCGACATGCAGGTGGCGATGAGGTCACCGACCCCGGCAAGTCCGGCGAAGGTCAGTCGCTGCGCGCCAGCGGCAACGCCCAGCCGTGTCATCTCGGCCAGGCTGCGGGTGATGATGCCGGCCTTCGCGGAATCGCCGAAACGGAGCCCATCGACCATGCCAGCCGCCAAGGCCATCACGTTCTTCAGCGCGCCGCATAGCTCGACGCCGATGACATCCGGATTGGTATAGACCCGGAACCGTTCCGACGACAGGACCCTCGCCAGGTCGGCCGCCAGGTCCGCGTCCTCGGATGCCACGACCGAGCCCGCCGGCTTGCCGGCGGCGATCTCGCGCGCCAGGTTCGGACCCGAGAGCGCCGCGATTGGGCGACCTGGCAGCACGTCGGCAATGACCTGCGTCATGCGCAGGTGCGTGCCCTCCTCGATCCCCTTCACCACGGACAGGATGGGGATGCCCGCGGCCAGCCACGGTCCGACGGCTTCCAGGGTGGCCCGCGCGTGGGCGGATGGCACGGCGAGCACGTAGAACCGATGCGGCTCTGAGAGATAGGCGTCATCGGTGACCAGGCGAACGTTCGGCGGGAAGGTGACACCGGGCAGGTAGCGCTCATTCGTGCGCGCATGTGCGAGACGCTCTGCCGTTTCGGGGGAATGCGCGCAAAGGCTGACCGGACGCTGCGCATCGGCGAGGTGAATCGCGAGGGTGGTGCCCCAGGCACCTGCGCCGATGACCCCGATCTGATCTGTCATGCGACCATGGTCAGCGCTTGCGACGGGTCGCAGCGCTGCGACGGGGACGCGCCGAACGGCGAGCCGCATCCTCGGATTCGCGCTGGCGCAGGATGAGGCGAATCGGCGTACCAAGGAAGCCGTACTTGTCCCGAATCTGGTTTTCCAGGTAGCGCTTGTAGGAGAAATGCACGATCTCCGGATCGTTGCAGAACACTACGAACGTGGGTGGCGCCACGCCGACCTGGGTGGCGTAGTAGATCTTGGGAAGCCGATTGCGCACGTGCGACGGTGGATGCGCCCGAACGGCGTCCATGATGAGCCGGTTGAGCTCGCCGGTCGGCACGCGTCGATAGCGCTCCTCCGCGACCCGGATCGCCTCGCGCAGAATGCGCTCGAGACGCTGTCCGGTGAGCGCCGACGCGAAGACGATATCGGCCCATGCCAGGTACGGCGCGTCGCGACGCAGGCGCTTGAGCCAGCGATCGGCGGTGTCAGCGTCCTTCTCGACGGCGTCCCACTTGTTGAGGACCAGCACGATCCCCTTGTGCGCCTCGAGCACATAGCCGACGACGTGCGCGTCCTGGGCGGTGTAGCCCTCGCTCGCATCGGTCATGACGACCGCCACGTCGGCGGAATCGATGGCCTTCATGCTGCGCAGCACGCTGTAACGCTCGATCCCCCGCTCGATTGCGCCGCGGCGCCGAATGCCGGCGGTGTCGACCAGGATGATCTCCTGGCCGTCCAACATGATCGACGTGTCGATCGGATCCCGCGTGGTACCCGGCACCTCCGAGACGATCATCCGCTCGGACCCGAAGACGCGGTTCACGAAGGTCGACTTACCGGTATTCGGGCGCCCGACGATCGCAACGCGCGGCGCCCCCAGCTCCGTCTCGGCAAGCTCGGCCATCTCCTCCTCGGTCATGTCCTCCGGCTGGAGCGACACCGCTGCCTCCGCCTCGTTGGGCGGCGGCAGCCCATCCACGATCAGGTCGGCGAGATCTCCGGTGTTGCGGCCGTGCTGGGCGGAGATCGTGATGGCGGGGTCGAAACCGAGCGCGTAGAACTCGACGGCATCGGCCTCCCGGGCGGGGTTGTCTCCCTTGTTGATGACGAGGATCACCGGCGCATCGGCACGCCGCAGGCGATCGGCGACTTCATGGTCAAGCGGCGCGATCCCGGCGTGCGCGTCGACGACAAAGAGGATGAGATCGGCTTCCTCGACCGCCACCCGAGCCTGGACCTGCACGCGCTCCTCGATATCGGTCCCCGGCTCCAGCTCGAGGCCGCCGGTATCGACCAAGGTGAAGGTTCGTCCGGCCCACTCTCCCGTGCCGTACACGCGGTCCCGGGTGGTCCCCGAAACGTCGGAAATGATCGCGACACGCTCGCCAATGAGGCGGTTGAAGAGCGTGCTCTTGCCGACATTCGGACGGCCGACGATGGCGACCACGGGGAAGGAGGACATCGAACGAGTGTACGGTCAGGGGAGAACTCACGCTGACCGGTCGGATTGCTCCGCAGATCTCCTGCGCGGACGATACGATCCGCCCTGTGAGGATCGGCATCGCGGCGACCAGACTGGCGGGCGTCGACGGCGTCACCTTCGAGACCGCGAAGTGGGAAGCGGTGCTTGACGGGATGGGTCACGACCTGCGCCTCTGTGCCGGAGAAGTCGACGCGCTTCGGTTCCAGGCACGCCTCGTTCCGCCGATGCACTTCACGTGGGGTCCAGCGGCACGGGCGACCGCCGCCGCCTTCGATCCGGACAGCAACCCCACCTCGGTGCGAAGCGAGATTGACCGCCTGGCGGATCTGCTGGTCCCGGTCCTCCAGGATTGGGTGCGGGTCAACGCGCTCGATGCGCTGATCGTCGAAAACGCCTGGGCAATCCCCATGCACCTGCCGCTGGCCGTCGCACTGCGCCGGGTCGTCGAGGAGGCCAAGCTCCCGACCATCGGTCACCACCACGACTACTGGTGGGAGCGTGAGAGATTCGCGGCCTGCGTGGTGCCGGAGGTGCTCGAAGAAGCCTTCCCACCCGACCTTCCGTGGGTGCGCCACGTCAGCATCAACATCATCGGTGCATCGCAGCTGCGCGACCGGCGCGGAATTGAATCCGTCGTTGTCCCCAACGTCTTCGAGTTTGGCGACCGCCGCCCGCGACGCTCTCCCGCCGTGCGCCGGCGGTTGCGACATGAGCTTGGCATGAACGAGCGTGGCCTGTTGGTCGTGCAGCCAACGCGTGTGGTGCCGCGCAAGGGCATCGAGCTGGCGATTGAGCTGGTCGGACGGCTGGAGGATCCCGACGCCGTGCTGCTCATCACCTCGCCCGCCGGCGATGAGGGGCTCGATTACCTCGTGGAGCTGGAGCGGCTCGCCGAGCATCACCGGGTGCGGCTGGCGTACGCCGCCGACCGCTTCGCACCTGATGCCGATGGAAAGCCGATCCGTCCCGCGCACTCGCTCAACGACGCATACCTCGCCGCTGACCTGATCACGTATCCCAGCCTGTACGAGGGGTACGGCAACGCTCTCGTCGAGGCCCTGTACTACGGCGTGCCGGTGATGGTGAACCGATATCCGGTCTACGTTTCCGACATCGCGCCGCTGGGCGTGCGCATGATCGAGATCGATGGCGCCATCACCGACGATACCGTCAGCGAAGTCCGGGCCTTGCTCGCCAACCCACGAAAGATCCGCGAGAACGCCCGCCACAACTTCGAGCTGGGCCAGAAGCACCTCTCGTATGCGCTGCTCCGCCGCCGCCTGCGGTCACTGCTGCGCGACATCGAAGCATCGGAATGACCGGCCGAATCCTCCTCGTCCGCTTCACATCTCCGGAGCGTTCGGTGTTGGCGGCGTCGAGACCGACGAGACGCACGAGGATGCTTTGCGCCGCGAGTTGCGCGAAGAGGTCGGGTTCGAGCTGCATGACCTCGGGCCGTGGGTCTGGACGCGAACGCACATCGTTCCGCTCCTCGGCGGCCGGTGGGACGGCCAAGTCGAGCGCTACTTCCTCGTCGATGCCGAGCCATTCGAGTCGACACCGCAATTCACGGCCGAAGAGCTCCTGGCGGAATTGGTGACCGGAGTGCGCTGGTGGTCCGCCGAGGAGCTGCAGACTCCGATGGAACCCGTCTTCCCAGCCCGCCTCCCGGAGCTGGTGGCTCAAGTGCGCGACCCCGTCGCACCGGATCGATCCGGGACTCTAACGCGACGCACTCGCCCCGGGAGCCCGCCTCTTGGTGTCAGATTCTCACCAGCAGAACAGTAGATCGGTGCAGGGCGCCGATTCGTCTCTGATTCTCGCCCCGCGAGCCTTAACGACGGTTCGCGTCAATCCCCACGCTCAGACGGGCGACATCCTGGCTTCGGACGCCTCCAATAGTGCCGCTTGCTCTCCTGCGGTGAACATTCAATAGAAAGGCCGCCGTGGAGGCAGTAGGCGCGTCGGGATCTGCGATCGGGCGAGATCGCGGTCAGGCGGTGAGCGCGTAGACGCGCTCGCGGACCTCCTCGAGATCCACCTCCGGGGTCGATGTGCCCCCCGTGATGCCGATGCGGGCCTTGCCCTGCAGCCAGCCCGCGTGCTCGGCAGCCAGCTCGTCTGCATCGGCGACGTGGACCGTATCGCGCAGGATCTCACGGCATTTCACCGCGAGCTCCTTGGTATTGGAGCTGTTCTTGCCGCCGACCACGATCATGGCGTCGACCTCCTTCGCCAGCACGACCGAGTCGTCCTGCCTGGTCAGCGTGACCGGGCAGACGGTGTTGATGACGCGAAGGTCATGGGCGCGGCGCAGGCAGAACGCGGCAAACTCCTCGAGCTTCGTCGGCAGGATGGTTGACTGGCTCAGGACGCCGATCTTCTTGGTGCGCGGCACGCGCTCCCAGGTGGATCGGTCCATATCGTCGACCACGACGTGCTTCTCGCCGGCGTACGAACGAACGCCCTTAACCTCGGGATGATCCTCATGGCCGATGATGCATACCGTGTAGCCAGCGTCCGCGAGATCTCGGGCGGCCTTTTGCGACTGGAGCACCCAGGTGCAGGTGGCGTCGATGACCTCCAGGCTCTCCTTGCCCGTGACTTGCTCGAACTCCGATTTCGGGACGCCGTGCGCGCGGATCACCAGGGTGCCGCCTTCGACCTGGTCGGCGAGATCGGCGGTGCGGATGCCGCGATCGGACAGATCGGCCTTGATGCCGGGGTTGTGCACCAGCTGGCCCAGGGTGGTGACCTCCTTGCCCTCGGTGCGCGCGTGCTTGGCCTTGTCGATGGCCAACCGGACCCCGTAGCAGAAGCCGGCACGCTCGGCGATTCGAACATCGGGTCGTGCTGCCATTGTCATCACGTTCATTCTAGAAGGGATACGTTGGGCGGTCCCTTCCAGGTCATCTCGGCTGCTGCTCAGGTGGCAGGAGTGCTGCGATCTCGGCCGAGATGCGAGCGGTTCCCTCCGCCAGCGCCGCGCGATCCAGACGCCCGGTGGCCGCATGAGCCAGCGTGAACGGCTCACCGATGCGGATCGTGATACGCGTGGCATGTGGCCAGCGCGCCCTGCCCGGAAAGATGCGCTGCGTTCCGGCGATACCGACCGGCAGGAGTGGCGCCCCCGACCGCATGGCAAGAAACGCGGCACCGGGCAGAACCGCCTTGAGGTGGCCATCGCGAGAGCGGGTGCCCTCCACGAAAAGCCCGATCGGCCGGCCGTCAGCCACGTACTCGAGCAGAAGGCGCTGAGCGGTGCGGTCGCCCTCGCCGCGCCGGACGAAGACCACGGCCGACTTGGTCGCCAGCCAGCCCAGGATCGGCCAGCCGCGCATCTCGACCTTGGCCATGAAGTGAATCACGCGTCCGACCCGAGTGCCGGCTGCCCACCCCACGAGCGGCGGATCCAGGTTGGAGCAGTGGTTCGCGACGAGGATGAAGGGGCCGGCGAGCGGTACGTGCTCAGTGCCCATGACCCGGGCGCCGAACAGCATGCGGCCAAGCGAACCGACGATGAATGCCGCAGGGTGGAAGAACCACAGACGACTATGCACCGATGACCTCCAGGCTCGCCACGATGGCTGCGACGCAGGCCTCGACGTCGAGCTCGCCGGTATCCAGGACCAGCGCACCGGTGGGGATGCGCAGGGGTGCGACCTCGCGCCCTGAATCGGCAGCATCGCGATCTCGAATCTCGTCCAGGTACGCCTCGACGCGGTCCGGGCGAGCCATCTCGGTCGCCCGTCGCTCGGCGCGAACGCGCGCATCTGCGGTGAGATAGACCTTCAACGTCGCATCGGGCAGCACGACGCTGCCGATGTCGCGGCCAACCATCACCACGTCGTCGCCCCGGGCGGAGGCACGCTGGACGCCCAGCATGGCGGCGCGCACCTCGGCATGTCGGCTGACCGCGCTCACCGCCCGCTCGACCTTCGGCGCGCGCACCTCCAGCGTGACGTCGCGACCATCGAGGAGCACCGTCTCGAGCCGATCCGTCAGGCCGGGTGCCGGACGCGCGACCTCGATCGGGCACGTCATCGCCAGCATCCCGAGCGCCTCGCCGTCATCGAGGTCGATGGTGCGCTCCAACGCGGCGAGGGTGAGCGCGCGATACATCAGCCCGGTGTCGACGAATCGAGCGTTGATCCGAAGCGAAAGCGCGTGTCCGACCGTGCTCTTTCCGGCACCGGACGGCCCGTCAATGGCGACCGCGATCGTCACCGTCGGCGCTCCCCGGCAAGGGCCGCGACCTCGGCCGGGCGCAGGTAGCGCCACTGTCCTGAGCGGAGGCCGCTGATCCGCAAGGTCCCGACGCGCGTTCGGATCAGGCGCTCGACGCGCGAGTCCACCGCGCCGAAGAGTCGCCGGACCTCCCGCTTGCGCCCTTCTCCGATGCGGACCTGGAGCCAGGCCCCCGGCTCATCGGACTCTCGCTCCACCTCGGGCGGCGGCAACGCGAAGCGCGCGTCGAGGAGTCGCGCGGGTCCATCCTCGAGCACGACGCCGTCCCGCAGCTGCTGCATCGCGGCACGCGTCGGCGCGGGGCTGATGAGCGCCGCGTACTCACGCTCGTTGCCGTAGCGTGGATGAACGACGCGGTTCGCCCACTCGCCGTCATTGGTGAGGATCATGAGGCCTTCAGACTCGACATCCAGGCGGCCCGCCGGCCACAGGCGCTCGTCACCGACATCGACCAGCCCCACGACGGATCGGCGGCCGCGCTCATCGAACGCCGAGCTGAGGAACCCGGGGGGCTTGTGGACCGCGAGGTGAATGGCCTGCGTCGCGGATCGGAGCAGCGTTCCGTCCACCTCGATTCGGTCGACGGCGGGATCGGCAGATGCCCCCAGCTGAGCCACCGAGCCATTGACGCGAACGCGTCCGTCCGCGACGAGCTGCTCGGCACGCCGCCGCGAGGCGAGCCCGGCGCGCGCCATGATCTTCTGGAGCCGCTCATTCGCCATCGGCGACCGATCTCGGTTCGATGAGGGCCGTCAGCTGCGCCGCCTCACTCGACAGCGGCGGCAGTTCGTCGATGGAGAGTAGGCCGAAGCGCTCGAGGAACGTGAAGGTGGTCCGGAACAGCGCCGGGCGTCCGGGCGTGTCCCTGCGTCCCACCTCGACCACCAGCCGCCGATGAAGGAGCGAGCGCATGACGTAGTCGGAGTCCACACCGCGAATGCGCTCGACGTCGCCCCTGGTACACGGCTGCCGGTACGCGACGACGGCCAGGGCCTCGAGCGCGGCCGGCGAGACGCGAGCCTCCTCGCGGGCCGCGTACGCCGCCAGCCGGGTGCCGGCCGCCGGCGCGGTGACGAGCTGCCACGCGTCGTCGTGGTGCTGAAGCCGAATCCCCCGCTCGGCGTCGTCTAGCTGTTCAGCGAGCGACGCCAGCGCGGCCTCCGCCTGGAGGCGCGGGATTCCGATCAGCTCACCCAGCTCGGTCGTGCTCAACGGACGTTCCGCGATGAACAGCACCGCCTCGTAGAACGACTCCAGATCGTCGGGCATCTCCGCCTCGCTCATGTTCGCGTATCCGCCAGATATTCCACGACGATCGGCCCGAACAGCTCGTCCTGCCGCGCCGTCACCTGGCGGCGCCGCACGAGCTCCAGCGTGGCGAGGAACGTCACCGCGGCCTCCGTGCGCGAGAGGCATCGAGCCAGGATCGATTGGAGCACGATCCGGCCGCTCCTCGAGAGCGCCTCGCGCAGCACGCCGATCTGCTGGCCGATCGTGATCTCGCGGGCGACGATCTCCGGGGGCGGTGCCAGTGGCTCCGGAATGGCCGCCAACCGCTCGAGCGCGGCGACCAGCACCGCGGCCGGCATCGGCGCCGCCGGCGCCTCGGGAAGGTCCGATTCGCGTGGCTCGCGGCGCATGAGGGGCCCGATGCCATCGCGTGCGCCCAGCCGCACTGCAGCGTCGCGCAGGGCGCGGTACTCGAGCAGCCGGCGCCGAAGCTCGTCCTCATCCGGCTCTTCCGTCCCGTCAGGCAATGGCGGGAGCGGCTCGGCGGGGAGCATGCGCCTCGACTTCAGATAGATGAGGTGCGCGGCGATCGCGACGAACTCGGAAAGGTTTGCCGCGTCGACCGGATGCCGGGTGAGATGCTCGACATAGGCATCGGCCACCTCCGCCAGGGGGACGGTCAGGACATCGAGCTGGCGCGACTCGATGAGGTGGAGCAGCAGCTGCAACGGTCCTTCGAAGACCGGCAGGGCCAGCGTGAACTCGGCGGCGCCGACCGGGAGGGCAACGGCGGCATCTGCCTCGACCGGGATGGGCTGCACCCCGTCAGCTTGCGTCATCGGCCTTGCCCAGGGCCCGAAGGAGCTGCGCGTCCGCCTCCGATACTTCGCCGCGGATGAAGTCCGCCACTCTCGGGGCGCAGCCGGCCTCGGTTGCGAGGGCCGCCGACATCGGCGCATGGTGCAGGTACAGGTGGAAGGGGTGTCTCCACGAGGTGGTATCGGGGCTTGCGAGGGCTCGGAGCGCAGAAGGCAGCGCCGCCTCGAGCAGGACCCCGGCAACGCGATGCCAGAGCCGCATCCGGTGGCCCTTGGCAGCGTCATGCAGGAGCGCGGCTCCCAGCACGTCGCGGTCGTCGATGCCCATCTCCGTCAGTGTGCCGGCAACGTCCAGCGCGTGGCGGCGGTCTGCCACCGGCATGGACTCGAACAGAGTCACGCCGGCATCGGGGAGGAGGCGACGAACGAGCGCTGCCTCCCGGGGCTCCACCCGGGCCCGCACGTACGCGACGAACTGCGCGACCTTATGCACCGATCAGGACCCGCGTGATGGGAGCGGCCAGCCCGAGGATCGCGCGCAGCGGGCTGCCGGGGATGAAGATCAGCAGGAGCAGCACGATCACGCCGTACGGCGCGTACTGCTGAATGATCATCGCCTGTCGAGGCGGCAGGTACGCGAGCGCGACGTTGTAGCCGTCGAGCGGCGGGATCGGGATCAGGTTGAAGATGGCGAGCAGGATATTGAGCTGCACGATGAGGGCGACGAGGTTCAGCGCGAAACCAGTGGAGATCCCGGAGAGGTCCATCGCGCGGAAGACGACCGCAAAGACGGTCGCCACCACCACGTTCGCAATCGGTCCCGCGAAGGCGACGAGCGCCATGGAACGGCGGCCCCCGCGCAGCGCGGCCGGGTTCACCATCACCGGCTTGGCCCATCCGAAGCCCGCCACGACCAGCATGAGCGCGCCGATGGGATCGACGTGCGCGATGGGATTGAGCGTCAGGCGTCCCATGGCGCGTGGACGGCGGTCGCCCAGGTTGTCGGCCACCAGAGCGTGGCTGAACTCGTGGAACGTGAGGCCAACCAGCAACGCGACCGCGCCCGCGATCAGGCGCTCGAGGGAGAAATCACCGAATCCCATCTACGTCAGCCGCGGGAGCAGGTCATCCAGAAGTGTCACCAGGGCTGTGGCACCCACGCGGCCCATCTCGATCACCTCTTCGTGCGTCGCACCGGTCTCGACGTCCTCGGTCGCCTTGTTGGTGATCAGGCTGAACCCCATGACGCGACGGTTCGCATGACGCGCAACGATCGTCTCGTGTGCGGTGCTCATGCCCACGGCGTCGGCGCCCATCGCGCGGAGCATTCGCATCTCGGCGCGCGTCTCGTAGGCCGGGCCCGACAGCATCACGTACACGCCCTCGCGCAAGGCGATGCCGGTGCGCTCCGCCGACTCACGAGCCGAACGGCGCAGTGACGGGTCGTACGCGTCGGTCAGTGGCGGAAAGCGTGGGCCGAATCGGTCCAGGTTCGGCCCGAGAAGCGGATTCTCGCCCGACAGGTTGATCTGATCGGCAATGAGCATGATGTCGCCCGGCTCGTAATCGGGGTTGAGCCCTCCGGCGGCATTCGTGAGCACCACCGTCTCGACCCCCATCGCCAGCACGGCGCGCAGCAGCAGCGTCGCCTCGCGGTGTGACCAGCCCTCGTACGGATGCGCGCGGCCACTGAGGATGATGGCCGGATTTCCGCGCACGGTGCCGGCTACGAGCTCGCCCGCATGGCCCTGCACGCTGGCGCCCGGAACGTTGGGGATGTCCCCGTAGGACAGGCGCACGCGCGGCTCCGCATCGAGCAGGTCGACAACCCCGCCGAGCCCGGAGCCCAGGACGATGGCGAGCCGCGGCTCGGCCAGCGCTGGCACTGCCGCCAGGCGGCGCCGCACGACATCCGTGGACTCGGCGATCTGTCGGTCGAGCTCCGGGCCGGACGTGCCCAGGCCCACCTACATCCGCTCCAGCAGGTCGCGCTTCTTCGCTTCGTACTCCTCGGGAGTGATGAGCCCCTTGTCGCGCAGGCCGGCAAGGCGCTCCAGCGTCGCGCCGAGATCATCGGCCGCATTCCGAGGCTCAACCGCAGGCGGCGGGGCCGAACGCATCGGCGATTCATCCGCCACGGCCACCCGGTCGGATCCCGCACGCGGCGGCATCGGCTCTGCGCGCTGCATCTGCGGGGTGGCAGTCTCCCGCTGATAGCGAGGGCGCGCCAGCTCGGGCTGCTCGAGCATCTGCTTCTGGTTGAACATTGCCTTCTTGAAATCGACCGGATCGGCGATCATCGGGAAATCGGCGAGATGCTGCCCACCGGCCTCCTCTGCCGCGGTCAGGATATCGAGCGTCCCGAACCCGAAGATTCGCCCGAACACGCTCTGGTCGAGGCGCGCGTCATTGATCTTCTCGAGACTCGAGTCCGACACGCTCTTGTTGAGCACGCCCTCGGCCCGCATGACACGCCGGGTGGTGATCAGCCACTCCTGATTGCGCCAATCCCAGAGGACGAAGCCGACCCACCCGGCTGCCCCGATGAGCGCCACGATCGCCACGATCGTCAGAATGCCGTCGATCGTGGCATTTCCGACATCCGGCTGTCCGTTGAGGAAGATGACGAGGCCCAGGGCCACGATGGCGGCCGCGATCCACAGCCAGGTTCGCGCGATCACAGCGAACCAATGCTGCCGGCTCTCGTAGACGACTTCCTCGCCACGGCTCAGGAGGTTCCGCGCGTAACTCATCGGGTTTTCTGCGCTCCGCTTCAGGCTCTCGGATGCGCCCGCGCGTAAACCTCGCGGACGCGCTCGCCGGTCAGGTGAGTGTAGAGCTGGGTGGTGCTGATGCTAGCATGGCCGAGGAGTGCCTGGACCACCCGCAGGTCCGCCCCACCCTCGAGCAGATGCGTCGCGAAACTGTGCCGAAACGTATGCGGCGTCACCCGCTCGCTCACGCCAGCCACCTCGGTCCAGCGCCTGACCAGCTTCCAGACCGATTCCCGGCTCATCCGTTTCCCGCGCTGGCCGACGAACAGGGCCGGACTCGGCTTTCGGGAAGTCCAGGTCTCCCTGGGACCGATGCTGTAGCGATGCAGGCGCTCGCGTGCCTCATCACCCATCGGCACACGCCGCTCCTTGTTGCCCTTGCCGATGACGCGCACCTGCTGGCCCTTCAGGTCGACGCGATCGGTATCGAGGCCGACGAGCTCACTCACCCGGAGGCCGCACGCGTAAAGCAGCTCGAGGATGGCGCGGTCGCGGATACCGATCGGGTCGCTGTCGGGTGGCGCGTCGAGGATGCGCTCCACGTCCTCTGGAGCGAGAACGTCCGGCAGGTAGCTGCCTGGCCGCGGCGCGTCCACGAGCGAGGGAACATCCCGCGTGGCGAGGCCCTCGCGCAGCGCGAACCCGTAGAAGCTGCGGACCGCCGCGCTCTTGCGCGCCTGGGTGCTGCCCCTGGCTCCGGAGCGCTGAAGCCCGGTCACGAAATCGACGAGCGGCTGCGGGTCATCGCGCCACCGAATAC
>JALZJE010000327.1 GCA_030859955.1 Chloroflexota bacterium
AGTCGGCGACGCCGGCCGGACACAGCTGGTTGGACCAGCTCGGACATGACGCGTCCGCTCGGGGCTCCTGACCGCTGTGAACGCGGTCGAGGCGGTCGCGCGAGCCTCTGCGCTGGGGCGGGTGTCAGCGCCTGCCCGACTCCGCGTGCGGACGCGCGCCGGACACTGGCTCGTTCTGCATGCGTCGCTGCTCGATGGTCGCCACGACGGACGCGTGGGCGTGATCCTCGAGCCGGCTCACCCCGCGGAGGTGGCGTCGATCCTGCTCGAGGGCTACGGCCTTACGGCTCGGGAGCGAGAGGTGGTGGCGCTCGTCCTGCAGGGGCAGTCGACGCGCGAGATGGCGTGGAGTCTAGGCCTGTCGCCGTACACCATCCAGGATCACCTCAAGTCGATCTTCGGGAAGTTCGGGGTCGGTAGCCGGTCCGAGCTGGTCGGCCGGGTCTTCCACCGTGACTACCTGCCGCGGCTCGACCGGACGCCGGTGGCAGCCGACGGCTTCTTCGCCAGCTCGCCCGAGCCGGCAGCCGATATCAGGTCCTCCCCGCCGAGACCCTAGTGAGCGGCCCACCGCGCAGCGGTCGGTCCTCGATGGCACGTAGCTCGTTGTCGCGGACGCGCGGTTCGTAGTGCGCAAAGAAGACCTTCCCCACCAGATCGCGCCGGCTGCGCACGCCGGTCTTCTCGAACACGCTCTTGAGGTGCTGCTGAACGGTGTGGGCAGAGACGACCAGGCGTTCTGCGATCGCAGCGGTCGAGTTGCCCTGAAGGACCAGTCCCGTCACATCCTGTTCGCGCTGAGTGAGGCCATACGCGGACATCAGGAGCGGCGAGATGCGTGCCGGATGCGCAGGTTCCACGATGACGGCCACGCGGCGGGAGCCGTTGGAAACGAGACTGACACCATGCAGCACGACCCAGGTGCCCGAGCGCGAGAGAACGCGTGCTACCGCGATCTCGCCGGGCTCGTCGGGGTGTTCAGCCGTCCTGCGCGCCCGACCGGCTACTGAGAGGACCGCGGACGGCAGCTTGCCTGCACGCCAGTCACCGTCGGGCAGGTCCGAGAGCCACTGTTCGACACCCGGCGTCGCCGACTCCACGTCCCAGCTCTCGGCGAGGACGACGAGGCCGGGAGCATCCGGCCCCTCCGGATCGGTGGCCTCGCCCACGAGCAGACCGCGTCGCGCCCCCTCGGCAAGGTGCGGCGCCACCACCTGGATGAATGCCAGCTCCTCCTGGTCGAACAGCGGTTGGCCCTTCTCCCGATAGAGCCCCAGCGCGCCCCACACGTGCCCTGCCTGGGTACGCAGCGCGGCGATCATCTCCTGATCGCCACCGTAGACGATGTTCACCTGCCAACGCGGACTTCGGCTCGGATCGCCGCCTGTCGCTTCGTGGAGCGTAGCGATGCCGCGCTTGGAGCGAGCCACATCGCTGAGCTTGTTGACATCGTCCCCGTAGTACTCCTGCGCCAGCCACTCCGGGGGAAGCTCGGGCATGTGCGGGTTGACATGGCTTGTCACGAGCAGGGACGCCGGATCCAGGGTGTACCAGCACGGGCCCTGGTAGTTGGGGACTGCGCGAGCGATCACCGCGGAGGACTCCCCCCAGAACGTGGCGAGATCGTGGTGTTGCCTCGACAGCTGGGCGATCCTGTCGACCGCCCGCTGCTTCGCGTACTCGCTCATCCGAGCACTGTACGCCCGGGTCGCTCCATTGCAAATACCAGGATCTTGGGATGGCGATGCTGTTCCGCGGCCGATACGTTCACCTGCATGTGACCGGCCGCTAAAGGGCCGTCGAGAAGGAGATCCAGACATGCATATGCGCACCCGAGCCATCATCGTGCTCGGTCTGACAGTGATGGCGATCGTGGCGCCCAGCGCCGCTCTTGCTGACGGACCGGTTCCCATCCCGGCACCAGAGGGCTTCGTCGAACTGCGCGAACGCTTCGAGGGCAAGAGCGGCGAGCAGATCGCGGCGATGGGCTACATAGCTGAGCCGCCGGTCTGCATCTCCGATCCAGGGCTCGGCGGCATGGGCGTCCACGCGCTCAACTTCGCTCTCTTCTCGGACCAGTTTCAGTCGGGCGTGCTTGATGAGCAGAACCCGCCGATCGTGTTGCTTGACGCGACCCTCCAGCAAGTCATCGGCCTGGAGTGGGAGGCCGCCGATGTGGGCCAGGGCGCGCCGGAGGTGTTCGGCCAGCCGGCCATCCTGCTGCCCGGCCATCCAGGACCTCCCGGGACGGAGGTGCCGCACTACATGCTCCATGCTTATTTCCGGGCCGACGGTCAGGTGCTCTTCGCCCCGTTCGATCCTGAAGTGATATGCCCGCAGATGCCCGACTCGGCGACGGAGGACCTGGCCGACGACACTATCGACGCGTCGGTGAGCGGCCCGGCCATCCCCGTCGCCCTCCTTGTGGGCCTGATGATCGCCCTCCGGCTCGCCTGCCAGCGCCGGCTGGCGACGCCCAACCGACCGATCACCCGGTTCCGATCATCCGCTGACTGACCACGCCCTGGACCCGACCCGGGCATCGCGCACGAGGGAGAAGGACGAGACATGCCGATCCTGCAAATCGAACATAGGATCCGTGACTACGACATGTGGAAGAAGGCGTTCGACGGCGATCCGCTGGACCGGAAGGGGTCAGGTGTGCGACGACATCGGATCGCTCGCCCCATCGACGACCCGAACTACGTCGTGCTCGACCTGGGATTCGACAGCGTACGCGAGGCTGAGGCTTTTCTTAAGGGTCTCCACGAGAAGGTATGGCGATCCCGAGAAGCGTCGCCAGCACTGGCAAGCCCGCCGCAGACCCGCATCGTCGAGGAACTGGAAGTCGACGAGTACTGACTCGACCGCAAAGGAGGAACCCATGAGGCAGACGATGCGAGATGCCGGCCCGCGTGTACTGGGACCCAAGGATGGGGAAGTGTCGGGTGACCCGAGCTTCCGGCGGGACCGGTTCATGATCGACGGCAAGGACTCGGGGGGCGGATTCTCGCTCGTCGAACACACCCTCGCGCCTCACGTGCTGGCCGGCCCGCTGCACCTTCATTCCCTCGAGGACGAGTACAGCTTCGTGTTGGAGGGCAGATTGGCCGCGCTGCTGGGCGAGCATGAGGTCATCGCCGAACCTGGCGATCTAGTCTTCAAGCCCCGCGGGCAGTGGCACACGTTCTGGAATCCGGGAGAGACGACGACGCGCATCCTCGAGATCATCTCGCCGGCCGGTCTGGAGGACCTGTTTCGGGAGCTCGGGAAACCTGGCGGCGAGTACGATCAGTCGACGCTCCCGGCGCTCGCGGCTCGCTACGGTGGCAAGGTCGACTTCGAGCGCACTTCGCCCATCATCGAGCGCCACCGGCTCCTGTTCTAGCGTTCGACCATGGCTTTGAGAGCGCGAACTCCGGAGGAGCTGGAAACTCTGTTTGAAGACGCGTTCCTCCTCCGGGATCACCACGCTCTCGCCGAGCTCTTCGAAGCCGGAGCCGTGCTGGTGGCCGACGGTGGAGCGCACGAAGCGCGTGGCAGTGCAGAGATCGGCCGTCTTGCCGCCGGGATCTGGGATCACGACGGCACATACGTCGCCCAGCCCGGCCGGATCCTCCAGGCTGAGGATACGGCCCTTGTCTTGACGGGAGAGGGGATCAACGTCGTGCGTCGCGGCACGGATGGGACGTGGCGCTATGCGATCTCCCTCCTGCAGTTGCACGCCAGGCCGTGATAGTCGCGCCTCCGTCGACCCCCGGCCGGATGCGCATGCGCAGTACCCTATCGGCGTGAGAGAGGGGAGGGCATCGAGCTGACGGCTAGCTCAGACTTCACGCACCTTCACACGCACTCCGAGTTCAGCCTGCTCGACGGGCTGGGGCGCATCACGGACCTGGTCTCGGACGCCGTGAGCCACGGCTTCGACTCGCTGGCCATCACGGATCACGGCGCGCTGTACGGCGCGGTGGCCTTCTACCAGGCCTGCCAGAACGCCGGCATCAAGCCCATCATCGGCGTCGAGACGTACGTCGCCCGCCGCTCCATGACCGACCGCGAAGGGTCCAAGGACTCGCAGCCCTACCACCTCATCCTGCTGGCCAAGGACTGGACCGGCTATCAGAACCTGTGCCGCCTCATCACCGACGCGCACCTGGACGGCTACTACTACAAGCCGCGCATCGA
>JALZJE010000328.1 GCA_030859955.1 Chloroflexota bacterium
TCGGCATGAGTTCGCAGCGGGTGTGAGCTGAACGAGGAGCTGGTCGACGACCTGCGCGCCCGGCATCCGGAGGCGCTCGAGCGGCTGCTCGACGAGTACGGACGCCTGCTTCAGGGCGTCGCCTTCCACATCCTGCGGAGCCACGCCGATGCCGAGGAGGTCGTGATCGATACCATGGTGACCGCTTGGGAGCGCATCGGCGCCCTTCGCGATCCGGCCGCGCTGCGACCCTGGTTGTTGCGCATCGCGGCTCGTAACGCGCTGGCGCGCCGCCGCAGGGCGGTGCCATCGATCCCGCTGTTCGAAGGGGCGGGGGCTACGACCTCCGGCGGAGCCGATCCGGACCGAATGGCCCTCGCTGAGGCCCTCGATGGCCTTCCGCCGCGCCAGCGTGCCTGCCTGTCGCTCCACTACTACGCCGGCCTGAGCGTGGCAGAGACCGCCGACGCCCTCGGGATCAGCCCGAACACGGCTAAGTTCCACCTCAAGGCGGGACTCGAGCGGCTGCGTACCGCGCTCGATGTGAAGCGGATGGCTGGCAGCCGAACGAGGTCAGAAGCGTGACCGGCGATCGCGACATCGAGGCCGAGCTCCGGCGCCACCTGGCTGCCGAGTCCGACGAGCTGCCGTTCCTGCTTGAGGCCGAGGCCGTGCACCACCGGCTGGACCAACGCCGCGGCCGATGGTGGCGACCTCTCGCGCTCGTGCCGATAGCAGCGGTCCTGATTCTCGCGGTGGCCGTGGGAGAGGCGCTGCTGGCGAGCCCGGGTGGTGGGGATCGCTCCGGAGGGCCCCATCCCTGGGGCCCGTTGGCGGTCATGGAGATGTCGGGCGGGATGGACGCGCTTACCACCGGCGTGCTGCGCGTCACCGATCGGTGCGTCCTGTTCGAGACGGCCGGCGGAGAGTCGGAGCTGCTCGTCTGGCCGGCCGACCGCACGCGCTGGGACGAGCCCACCGGCACGATCCGCTTCACGAACCCGCCGGTCGGCGACGACTTCACGCTCAGCGACGGCCAGCCGGTGAGCTTCGGCGGCGGCGGAGATGCCACGGCAGAGAGTGGAGTGTCCGGCCCCGAGTGGGCGGCATCGGTCGACTGGGTCGCCGCGCCGGACCCCTCCTGCCCGATGGAGGTCCGCTGGTACGTCAGCAGCGTCGTGGCGGTCGGGCCGACAGCCGGCGCAAACGTGATCGTCGAGTCGGAGCAGTTCCCGGGGGTCGAGATTGCCTGCCGCGGGGAGGTGTACCTGGAGGCGGATGCCTGCCGAAGCTGGGGGGACGAGCTTCTGGGCAGCCGGCCGCCCGCTGCCGACGGCGTCACGCTCCTCGTCCTAACCGCCAACGCGGGCAATGCGCGCTGCGCGGCCGACTTCCATGTCGCCCAGGAGGGGCCGCCAGCCGCCACCGCGGCGGTTGTCTGCCCGGCAGTTCCGGCTCCGAGTCCTGCACCGCCGATGCAGAACGCCCTGGAGGCGGTGATCGACGATTCGCTGGCCGTCCTCGGCCTCGAGGCGGAGCGCGCCGAGTACTCGCCGACGAGCGCATTCATGTCGGTGCCGCTCGAGGAGGGCGCCGCGCTGTACGTCCACGCCTTTCCGACCGGCACGGACGGCGGGGAGTTCTCGGTGCTCGATGAGCACCTCATCGCCGGACGCACCGTTCAGCGGGTTGAGTACGCATCAGGTCCGGTTCGAGATCGGTTCGAGTGCGAGGACGTCACCTACGAGGTCGAGGGCGCCACGCCACCTGGTTTCGCCTCGCTCGACGCCTTCCTGTTGGAGTTCATCGCCATCCTCGGTTGCGCCGCGCCAGCTGGGGGCCCCGACGCGTCCGGTGCCGCCGCCGAGCTGGTCGGGGTGATCCGCGGCGCGCCTGATCTCGAAGGCGGCATCTGCCCGGTCCTGCTGACCGATGCCGAGGGTGAGAAGTGGGAGGTCTACCTCGAGGACCCCTATCGACGCGAGTACCGCGGCGAGGAGCTGGTCGTCATCGGTCCTGATGGCGAGATCGTCGCCCGCAGCGGGGACACGGTTGGCTTCAATTACCGGCGCGAACCGGGGATGGGGAGCTTCTGCATGGCTGGTATGCCGGTCATCGCGACCGAGATCGTGTTCGTCGAGAGCGCGGACCAGTAGGGCCGCTCACGACCGGGCAGCGGACGGCCAATTCTGGGCATGCGGCGCAGCGGATGGGACGATCCACCTATGGTGGGCGTGATGGCCCCAACGTAGCCTTCTGCCGTCGATCGGTGGCCGTGGAAGGCCACGCGCACAACGTTGGAGACACGTCCATTGCTGACACCGCCTCGCCTGCTGCTGGGAAGCGTGACTCGGTTCATCCCGGCCGGACGCCTGCTGCCGGATGATGTGTGGCGCGCGCGCCACCGCATCGTGCTGCTTGTTCTGTGGCTCCATGTTCCCATCGTCGTGGCATTCGCGCTGGCGGTGGGTGAGCCGCTGAGCCACTCGCTGTTGGAGGCACTCATCGTCGCCGTGACGGCCGTGGCAGCCACGCCGGCGACGCTCGACCGGACCTTCCGCAGCGTCGCGGCCAGCTTTGGCCTCATGTCGTCATCGGCCGTCCTGGTCCACCTGTCGGGCGGCTACATCGAGCTGCATTTCCACTTCTTCGTGATGGTGGCGCTGATGGCCATCTACCAGGAATGGATCCCGTTTCTCGTCGCCATCGGCTACGTGGTGGTCCATCACGCCATCCTCGGCCTCTTCCTGCCACACGAGGTCTTCAATCACCCGGCCGCGGCAGCGAACCCGATGTTCTGGGCATTGGTCCACGGAGGCTTCATCCTGGGCCTCTCCGTCGTATGCGTCCTCACTTGGTCATACGCCAACCGAGCACTGGTGGATCCCCTGAGCGGGCTCGCGAACCGCACGCTCTTCATCCAGCGAACGTCGAGGTCGTTGCGCAGCTCTGGCGGGGCACGGCCGCTTGCGGTCCTGTACGTCGACCTCGACGACTTCAAGCACGTCAACGACAGCGTGGGGCATGCCTTCGGTGACGAGCTGCTCACCATGGTTGCTGACCGGCTGAGCTCCTGCGTCCGACCAGGAGATACCGCGGCTCGCCTCAGCGGCGACGAGTTCGCCGTGCTGCTGGAGAATGTTTCGATCCAGGAGGCCGCGGCGGTGGGGCGCCGCATCCTTGACGTGCTCGACGTTCCGTTCATCGTCCAGGCCAAGGAGATCTACCAGCGGGCGACCATCGGCATCGCGGTGGGCCACGGTCAACAGACCGATGCCGACACCATCCTGCGTGATGCCGACATGGCGATGTATGACGCCAAGGGGCGTGGCAAGGGTCAGATGGCCTTCTTCCGGCCGGAGCTCCACACCGCTCACCTCCGCAGGCTGGAATTCGAAGGGCAGTTGCGCCGGGCCATTGCCCGCGACGAATTCGTGCTTCATTACCAGCCGATCGTGGATCTCGTCCACGGTGGCGTGGTGGAACTCGAGGCGCTCGTCCGGTGGCAGCATCCCGAGCGCGGATTGCTTCCGCCGGAGGAGTTCGTCGGCCTCGCCGAGGAGACGGGGCTCATCAAGACGCTGGGGCACTGGGTCCTGCAGAGCGCTTGCCAGCAGCTGCGCGATTGGCAGGAGCAGTCGCCCGACTTTCCGGCGCGCATCGGCATCGCTGTGAACGTGTCGACCAGGGAGCTTCGCAGCAGCACGTTCGTCGACCAGGTGCGCGAGACACTGCGTGAGACTGGAGTGGCGGGCCGGCAACTGACGCTCGAGGTCACCGAGACCGTGCTCCTCGCCGATGCCGAGCTGGTCGCGGAGCGGCTGGCTGAAATCAGGAGCCTCGGTGTGCGCGTCGCGATCGACGACTTCGGGTCGGGCTATTCGTCTCTGAAGTATCTCGAGCGCCTCCCCGTCGATGTCCTCAAGATCGACGGCAGCTTCGTGGCTGCGCTGAAAGGCCCGCCGGGCGCCACGGCAGTGCTCCAGGTGGCGCTTGCAATGGGCAGCCGCCTCGGCTTTCGCACCGTCGCCGAGGGGGTCGAGGATTCCGCACAGTTGCGACGCCTGACCCTGATGGGCTGCCGCTTCGCGCAGGGCTTCCTGTTCTCTCCTCCGGTCGAGGCTCAGGTCGTGCCGTCCCTGGCGGTCCGGTCATGGTCCGCTTATTCGCCGGGGAGCTCGCCCGAGCTTCGACCGAGCGCGGACCCGTCGGTCAAGCGCATCCTGCCAGCCAGCAGCACTCCGGCCTGAGCGCTCGGCTACGGCGTCTCATCGACCAGCAGCGTCAGGCCGTCACGACCGCGCACGTGCACGCGCTGGCCGACCTTTGCCGTGGACGGGCAACGAGCGCGCCAGACCTCACCCTGGACCCGAACCTCCCCGACCGGGTTGCATGGAGCGATCACCCAGCCGGTCGCCCCGATCAGCGCCTCCGGGCCAGCCCGTACCGGTTGCCTGCGCATGAGCCGTATCCAGAAGAGGGTCTCTGCCACCTCGACAATCACGCCGATCCCGATGACCGGCCATCGCCATGGATCGGGAATGACGAAGATGGCCAGCACGACGGCGATGGTGATGAACACGACGTGATTGTCGTCGCCACCGAGGCGCGCCGTGCATCGGTCCATGGCACGGTGAACCGATCGGTCGGCTGCGGGCTACATATCTGAGAGGGAGGACCTGGATGCTCGAGGGCCTGCTGGCCCCGCTGCGCGTTGTCCTGCAACGAAGCCTCGCCGATTGGCTGATCGTGGTCGCCACCTGGCTGGTGATCGTGTGCGCGACCACGCTGCTGGCGATCGGCGTCCTGTATGGCGACGCCGTGGCCCTCAGCGGCCTGCGTCAGAGTCTCGCCGCCGAGCCGGCGTCCGCCACGAGGATCGATGTCCAGATGCGCGTCGAGCCGCAGGAGCTTGCCGCCGTGGACGAGGTCGTCACTCGACAGTCGCGACGCATCCTGGGCTGGACTGATGGCGAGCTGGCGCGCACCATCCGATCCGGCACGTACGGGCTGGACGGCGAGGTGGCAGGCGCGGCCGAGACCGATCTGGCCGTCTTCGCCGCCGCCGACGGGATCGAGCAGCACGCGACCATCGTTCAGGGCTCCTGGCCGGCCTCGGGTGCGGATCCACTCGAGGTCGCCGTTTCCACCGCTGCCGCGGCGACCCTCGGCCTCAAGGTCGGAGACGAGCTGTCGCTGACCAGCCGCGCCGGTGAGGACCGCGTGGTGGACCTGCGGATCGTGGGAACCTGGCGGCCGAACGATCCCGACGCGCACTACTGGATCGGGGATGAGCTGGAGCTGACGGGCGTCAGCGAGGGTGCCTCCTTCACCCTCCACGGTCCGCTGACGGTCAGCGCGGATGACCTGGTGGGCCGCGTCGTGACCGGCGATCTCGACGTGACCTGGCGCACGCTGCCGGCGTTCGATAATCTCGCGCTCGAGGACGTGCGATGGATGCGCAGCGACGCCGCGTCACTCGAGCGCCGGATTCGATCGGAGCTGGGCGACCGCGCGTTCTTCGACGTCGCGACCGATCTCCCGCGAGTCCTTGGGGCCGTGGACCGGTCGCTGCTCGTCAGCCGATCCGGCGTCCTGCTGCTGACAATCCAGTTCGCGATCGTGGCCGCGTATGCGCTGGTGCTCGTGGCCGGCCTCCTCGCCGAGCAGCGGCGGATCGAGACGGCGCTGCTTCGCTCACGAGGAGCCAGCGCCGGGCACGTGGCCTGGATGGCGTTCCTCGAAGGTCTGCTGCTCGTCGTTCCCGCCTCGCTGGCGGCGCCGTGGGTCGCGCTCGGCGTGCTGCGGCTGTTCGACACGGTCGGGCCGCTGGCGGCGGCGGGCGTCAACATCGAGCCGCGAGTCGACGGTGTTGCGCTGATCGTGGCTGGGATCACGGGGCTGGCCTGCCTGATCGGCCTGGTCATCCCGGCCTTCGCCTCCGGGCGAGGACTGGCCGCGGTGCGCCAGATGCTCGCGCGAGGGGGTAATCGGACCCTGGCTCAGCGACTGGGTATCGACATCGCGCTCGTCGTGCTGGCCGGGATCGGCCTGTTGCAGTTGCGCCAGTACGGCGCCCCGTTGACAGCGACGGTGCGCGGCAACGTGGGCCTGGATCCGTTGCTGGTGGCCGCGCCGGCCATCGGGCTGCTGGCCGGAGCAATCCTGGCACTGCGCGTGGTGCCGTTGCTGGCCGAGCTCGCGGAGCGACTGGTCGGTGGGCGGAGTGGCCTCGTCGCGCCGCTGGGCGCGCGGCAGCTTGCGCGGCGACCGCTGCGTTATACGCGTTCGGCGCTGCTCCTGATGCTGGCTGCCGCCCTCGGCACGTTCGCGGCCACGTACACCACGACCTGGACGCGCTCGCAGGCCGAGCAGGCGGCGTACCGATCGGGCGGTGAGCTGCGGGTCGAGGTGGCCAGCTTCCCCGACCTGCCGCTGTGGGCCTTCCGGGATGCCTACGAGAACATCGATGGGGTCGAGCGCGCCATGCCGGTCGTGGTCGACCGGTTCGACGTCTCGGACGGCGCGACGGGCCAGCTGCTGGCGGTCGAGGTGGCCAGCCTGGTCGACGTCGTCGAGATACGGCCGGACCTGCTCGGTGGCACGAGCCTCGCTGAGTTTGCGGCGGCCCTCGAGCCGAGCCTTGATAGTTCCGAGGCCATCCCGCTCCCTGGCGAACCTATCGGCGTGATGGTCGGCATGGACACGGCGCTCGAGAACTTCCCGATGGAGGACGAGGACGGCAATCCCCTGTTCCCGGGACCGTTCCCCGAGACGCTGCTGGTCGGACGGGTCAGCGTGGCCATGCGCGACGCCAGCGGGATGATCCAGGCATTCGAAGGTGCCGCGCGGTTCCAGGCAGGCGTGACCGGGCAGGAGATCGAGGTTCCGCTGACCGAGGAACTCGCCGATGGCGAGACGGTGACGCCCGACTATCCGCTCAAGCTGATCGGCGTCCAGCTTCTGCTCGAGCCACCGGCCGATACGCGGATTGCCGGTGAGCTGGCGGTGACGAGCGTCGGCGTGCGTAACGCCACGGACGCGACCAGCGCCGTGGACCCGGCAGCCTCACGCGATGGCTGGAGCTGGCTCATCGAGCGGGGGCAGCTTGCGCCCGAGCCCGCCCCGACCGCGGAGGGCCGGCCCGAATCAATCGCCTTCTCCGAGGCAAACCCGGTGATGGGGGACGATGGCCCAATCGAGCTTCGCCTGCTGCCCCGCTCGCTCGTCGAGGTCGCCGACCAGCCACTGCCGATTGCAGTGAGCCGGAGCTATGCCGATGGCACGCGTGCCGAGGTGGGTGATGCGGCCGCCATCGGGTCACTGACGCGTCGCACGGAAGTCCGAATCGCGGCCATCGTGGACGCCTTCCCGACGCTGGAACCGGAGCAACCATTCGCCGTCCTCGACCTGGGCGGGTATGCCCTGGCCACGTACGCCCGCAGCGGCGAGGACCTGTTCGCCGATGAATGGTGGCTAGCCGTGACCGATGAGGCGGCCGCCGTCGCCGCGCTCGGCACTGAGCCGTACTCGGTCGAGACGCTCACCAGCCGCGCCGAACGGACCGCGGAGCTCACCGATGACCCGGTCGCGCTCGGCGTCATCGGCGCATTGGCGATCGGGTCGATCGCGGCGCTCATCGTGGCCATCATCGGGTTCGTGGTCAGCGCGGTCGTAAGCACGCGGGAGCGGCTCGGGGAGTTCGCGCTGCTGCGTGCGCTGGGTCTGTCGACCACACAGCTCTCTGCCTGGATGGCGCTCGAGAACGCCTTTTTGCTGGCTGCGGGAATCGTGGGAGGCGCGGGGCTTGGCGTGCTGCTCTCGTGGTTGGTGCTTCCCTTCGTGACGCTGACCAGCGAGGCGCGCGTCGTGGTCCCGCCCGTCCTCGTCGAGATTCCGTGGCTCGCCATCGGCGCCGTCCATCTGCTCGCGCTGGCCGCGCTGGTTGTGGCGGTCGCGGCCATCGCCGGCATCCTGCGCCGCGTCCCGATCGGCGGCGTGCTTCGCGCCGGACAGGACTGAGCGATGCGCGCCATCGGCTTCCTCCTCAATCGCTACCGATCCGAGCTTCTGCCCATGCTGCTGCTCGGCATCATCGTGATGGCCACCGCGTTCCTGGCCGTCGCCGGTCCGCGACTCTTCAACGCTGTCGCCGATGAGGGCCTGCATCACGCCCTCGGACGTGCCCAGCCGGTCGCGCGCAACCTCCAGCTTGGCCAGATCGGCCACGTGAGTGGAGGCGCTGGCCTGGAGCCCGTCGCGGACCTCGGAGCGCGCCTCGAGGCCGAGCTTCCGGCCAGCGTCCGCCGCCTCATCGCCGACCGCACCTACTACGCCGAGAGCGCCAACTGGTCCGTGCAGGATCCGCCGCGCGAACAGGACACCCGGCTTCGCTTTCGGTTCCCGCAGGCAGTCGACGAGCGCGTCACCTACGTCGAGGGGCGACCTCCGACGGGCGACACACGAACCATTCCGGGGCAGCGCGGGACGCTGCCGACCGAGCCGGAGGACGCCACGGTCTTCGAGGTTTCGCTCTCGACGGAGATCGCGGAGACGCTGGGCGTGGGGGTGGGAGATCTCATGGAGCTCGTTCCCGATACGGAGGATGTCCTGGTCGGCCAGTTCAGCAGCCCGGTGCGCGCGGCCGCCGACGTGGTCGGGTTGTACACGGTGAACGATCCCGATGAAGAGTTCTGGATGAGCGACTCGGCGCTCCACCTGCCGACGGTCATCATCATCTCGCCCAGCCTTCAGCTCCTGAACGGCACTGCCCTTCTCTCCGCCGATGCGTACCCTGCCCTGCTTCGCAAGGGCCTGCCAGCGCGCTACGCGTGGCGCAAGTTCATCGACCCGCAACGGCTGGATGCGAGTGCGCTCGATGAGTTGACCGCCGACCTGCGCCAAATGCGGACGCAGTATCCGCCGTTCGTCGCCACGCTCCGCGACTCGGACGTGACGACCCTCCAGACCGGCCTCATCAATCTCCTCGATGGGTTCTCGGCAGAGCGGCGAACGGCGGAAGCGGTGCTCGTGACGGCGGCGCTGGGACCCGCGGCCGTGGCGAGCGCCGCCGTCGCGCTCGTGGCGCTGCTGATGATGCATCGGCGTCGCCGCGCGCTGACCCTGGTCCGCGGCCGGGGTGCCTCGGTCGGTCAACTGCTCGCGTCCCATCTGCTCGAGGGCCTGCTCATCGCGGTGCCGGCCGCTGCGGTCGCGTACCTGGCCGCCGTCACGCTGGTGGACGGGCGTGCCTCCGGATGGAGCGCCCTTCTCGCGGCGCTCGTCGCCGGCGGAGCCGCGTTGATGCTCATGCTCACGGTATTGCGGCCGGCGATTGCGCCGTTGATGGACGTCGAGCGCGAATCGCCATCGGCCGCGCGGGCCGGTCCGCGCCGGATCGCCTTCGAGGTCACCGTCATCGTGCTGGCCGCTGGCGGCGCGTACCTGCTGCGGCAACGTGGCATCGCGGGCGGCAGCACGGCGGGGGAGCTGGGCGGCGTCGATCCGCTGCTGGCGGCCGTGCCGGCGCTCATCGGTCTCGCCGTCGGACTGATCACTGTGCGCGTCTACCCGCTTCCCGTCCGGGCGGCGGGCTGGTTCGCCGAGGGCTGGCGAGGAATGGTGCCCGCCCTCGGCCTGCGCCGCGCGGCCCGAACGGGGGATGTTGGGAGCCTGCCGATGATCGTGCTGCTCGTCACGGTGGCCATCGGCGCATTCAGCTCGACGATCTTCGTGACGGTCGAGCGTGGCC
>JALZJE010000240.1 GCA_030859955.1 Chloroflexota bacterium
GGCGCATGCAGGCATCCGTGCGCATGCTCAAGCAGGCAATGCGCGACGGACGGATCGACCATTCCGCGGACGAGGCCTACCCAGCGGTCCAGCAGCGCGACCTGCCCCGGTCGGTCCAGCGCCCGCACCCTCCGTTCATGGTCGGCGGCGGCGGGCCACGGGTCCTGCGGTTCGCCGCGCGCGAAGCGCAGATCGTGGCAATCGACCCGAGATCGCTGCCGAGCGGCGGGACTGACCCGGCCGACGTCACCCAGGATGCGGTCGATCGCAAGATCGCCTGGATCCGCGAAGCCGCCGCGGAGCGATGGGAACAGATCGAGGTCAACATCGCGGTGTTCGGACTCGACGCCGAGTTCCACCGCCGCCGTGGAGCGCCGCCTGAGCGTGGGCGCGACATCGCCGAATCCGATGTCGCGAGCAGCCCGCACTACCTGGTCGGCGACGCTCACGAGATGATCGACACGCTCCTCGCGCGGCGCGAACGCTTGGGCATCAGCTATCTCGCACTGCGGCCAGGGCATCTTGCCGCCATGAACCCGGTCCTCGCCGCCCTCGCGACGTCATAGACCACGGCCGACAATCGGAGCGCCGATGATGCAACCCGGCCTCCCACTCGTACAGGTCCCAAGGCCACTCCATGGCATCTGCACCAAAAGGGGATCATTCCGTGAAGTTCACCAAGAAGTTCCTTGCCGGGCTCATCGTCGCAGGAGCCCTGGCGGGCATTCCGGTCGCGTCCGCATCGGCCGCGCACTGCGTCGACACGGACGGCACGACACCAGGCTTCTCGTACTTCGGTACCGATCACGTGAAGGAAGCCGATCACGCCGAAGGCGGGAATCCGGGCCCGCACGCCGGGACCTCGGGCGCATCCAACTGCCTGACCACCTCGGGCAACCCCTCTGAGCGCGCGCCGGGCCAGAACAAGTAGCCCATCCCCCGATTGCGTCTGTCGACCCCGCCTCGTCCTGAGGCGGGGTCTCGACGTGCCCGGGGTGATTCGTCAGGGAGCCGCCGATTTCACGCGCTCTCGCTCGGAACCGGTGATGTACGGATCGTGCAGGCGAAATGCCCGCGCAGCGGGCAACCCCCGACGGACGGCCACCCGTCCGACTCGCGCGGTGAAAAGTCGTGCCACCAATCTGCCCGGCAGGCCTCCGGCAGTAGCGAGGATCAGCCATGTCATGGCCACATCCGAATCCGGCTGTACCGCGTGCGCGTTCGTCCAGTCGATCACCACCGGACCCGCCGGCGAGACGAGGACGTTCTCCGGGTGCAGGTCGAAGTGCAGGAGCGTGGCCCCCTCGAACGGAATGGCGTGGAGCTCCGCGTGCAGCCGTACCAGGGTCCGTACGTGCCGGCCGATCCGCCAGGGCCGCCGCGTCATGTCGCGACCCATCGTCGGTCCGTGGATCCGCTCCAGCACCAACGCGTCATCCCGCACTTCGAGCACACGCGGCACACGAAGGCCGTGTGAGCGCGCAAGGTCCATGATCTGCGCCTCGCGCTGTGGGCTACCGCCGGTGCGCAGGATGGAGCCATCCTCCTGGAGCATTACCCTGGACGCGCGGCCCTGCGGGAGCGTACGGTCGTCCCGAGCTCCTCTCACGTGTCCGCGACAAGCTCCACGAGTAGTGGCCGGACCACCAGGCTGTTGAACTGGGCACACAAGCGTTGGAGCATCTCCCGCTGATCCGCGGACCGGGTCGCGAGGTCACCGTCGATTGAAGTGTGGACCATCACAAGCCGATGGTACGCGCCCGGAGCAGCAGCACCGCCGATGCGCCGGCTTTCCGTGTCAGCCTTCGCAGGCGACTCCGTCGCCATCGCGATCGAGCCCGAACTCGTCGTGACCCACGACGTCTACCCGGCCCGTGTAGTTGGGTCCATCTCCAGAGCCGCCGGCGCAGTCGTAGTCGCCGATTCCGGGGGTCAGGCACGCTCCGGCATAGGACGCATGACACGCGGCCGGAGGAGCAACAATCGGCAGCGGTGCCACCGGAGCCGCGGTCGGCACCGCAGCGGGGATCGGCGTGAGCACCGCAGTGGGAGCTACAGTCGCCCGTGGCGTGGCAACGGGTACCGGCCGGGGGGTCGGCTCAGCGGTCGGCTGCGCGCCCCAGAGCCCCAGGCCCTCACTGCGAGCCTCGCTTTGCGCCGAGAGGTACAGGTCGTCGATGTACTTCACGTCCGGCGGGAATGATGTGACCGCGGCAAAGCCCAAGCGCACGAGCTCGAGGTTGACCAGCAGCCAGCCGGCTCCATCTTCAACCCATACATGCCTGAGAAGCCGATCGAAGCGATCCGTGTCCGACACGTCCTTCTCCAGCACCACCTGGCGACCTTCAACCAGCGCAGCATTGGCGGCCGCGGCCTCGACTCCCAGCCATTCGACGCTGCCATGCGTCTCCGGGGTCGACACGCCGATGTACCGCACGGGATATTCGACCCCGTCGATCTCGACGCGAATCGTGTCCCCATCGGTGACCGACACGACCGTTCCAGCCTCGGTGGGGCCTGTCGGCTCTGACCCGACTTCGGGTGTCGGCTGCGGCGTGGCGGTCGGTCGCGGAGTCGGTTTCGCAGTCTGCCGCGGCGTCGGCGTCGGCGTCGGCGTCGCCGTCGGTCGCTGCGTCGGCTCCGCCGTCGGCTCGGGCGTGGCAGTCGCGGCAGCGACGGGACGCGCCGTGAGCGACGGATCAGGGGCTTGCGCGGCAACGCC
Organism: Chloroflexota bacterium; assembly: GCA_030859955.1. Lineage (GTDB taxonomy): Bacteria > Chloroflexota > Limnocylindria > QHBO01 > QHBO01 > JACDBZ01. The sequence goes on from JALZJE010000240.1 coordinate 2,723, forward strand.
CGAGCATGCTGTCTGGCCGATCAGCACGAATACGCTGAGCGCGAGATAGAGAACGATACGCATCATGCGCGTGAGAATCCCCCCCAAAGTCAACTGTGGTCACCTGGTCGACCGCACCGTATGGGCACGTAGCTCATTTCACATCCGTGGAACTACGGACGCCACCACCCATTCGGCTGTAGGTACCCGCTTGACTCCGCAGCGCACGATACCAATGCGCCGATCAACGGCCACTAGCATTCAACGAGGAGGCGACATGGGCGACAAGGGACCGGGTTCCAAGAGCAAAGACAAGAAGCAGAAGGGAAAGGGCAAGCCCTCGGACAAGAAGTAGGCTCCCGTCAGGTCGACCCGCTGCTGCCGTCGATGCCGTCGAAGAACGCAGCTTTCGCCGCGCGATAACGGTCCTCATCCGCGTCTGCGTGCGCCATCTTCATGGCGTTGTACGCGGCCAGGAGCCCTGGGTCACCCCTGAGCCTGTCCCAGGCGCCGACGAACCGACGATCGTGCTCGGAGCCGATGGGCGTGACGGCCACGCCGATGCGCTCATCGCCACGGACGTAGAAGGTCGCGAGCGTCTCGCTCCAGATCTCCGGAAGCACCACATCGTAGATATCGCGGAGTGCCTCGACCGCGCTGCCGAGCGAATCCGGTGGCACTCGGAGATGAAGGTCGACATCCCCGCCTGTGAGAGCCCCCGGCACGGAGCTGCCACCGGTCAGCTCCAGGGTCCCATCCACCACCCCGTGCAGCCGATCACGCTCCCGCTCGAGTAGTGCTCGGGCGCGGGGAAGCAGGTCATCGGCGAGCTGAAACGACGGCACCCGCCCACGATAGGCTCGGGAGGGTGAGCTCGCTACTTGAGGACGTCGACGGCGACCTTCGTCCTTGGCCAGCCGGCATCGGTCGTCATCACGCGATCGGCGCCCAGATGGAGCGCCGTGGCGAGGACCAGGGCGTCCGGTAGGCGAAGCTTGCGACCGTGTCGCGCCCGCAGATCCGCGGCCTTCGAGGCCACTTGCCGGGTGATCGGCTCAACCTCCGCCGGCAGGTCCGCCAGGAACGCGTCGACAGCTCGAATCGCATCCGGCCCATGCCGCGCCGGTCCGGCAAGGCATTCCGCATACGCCGAGGCGGGCACCGCGAAGGCGCTCCCCTCGTCGAGGGCGACTGCAACGCCTCACGAGCGGCCTGGTGATGCGCATCGGTTCCGTCCAGGAGGCTGATGATCACGCCCGCGTCGAGGATCGTCAGCGCCACTCGTCACGGAGCTCGTCGAGCTCGCGGGAACGAAATACGCCGGTGAGGCTACCAGCGTGCCGCGAAATGAGGTCTCCCTCGCGGATCAGGAGCACCCGGCCATGACCGCCGGTCTCGGCTCGGAGACGGTCGCCCGTTCGAAGTCCTGCGGCGGTCATCGTCTGCTTCGGGATCGTGATCTGGTGCTTCGAGCTGATCGTTGTCACTCGACGCGGTGCGGCGGTGTGCTTTACTTTCGGTGTCATCGGTAAAGAATATGCGCCTGTCAATCGAGCGACCATGAACAGCGTGAATATTCGTCGAGCCTGCTCAGCCCGTGGCCCGGATCCGCCCGAGGCCGTCGAGGATCAGGTCGAGGCCGAAGGCGAAGGCTCCCTCGTCCCCCGGCTTCTGCGGTTTGAGGTGCTGCTCGACGTGCTCGGCAAGATGCGGCAGGTCTTCGCGCGGGAGGTCGTCCAGGAATGCCGTGGCCAACGCGGCGAGGTCGTCGTGGCTGCCCAGGTTCATGCCAACCACCCACAGCGTGAAGCCCATGATGTGGCTCTCGAGCGCGTGATACGCATGGTCTGTCAACTCGGGCGAAAAACCCGCGCCGCGCAGGCTCCCGAGGATCGCGTTCATGTAGCGCAGCCGCGGCCGGCTGACCACGGCCGATGACAGCAGCCGCGTCGCCGCCCACGGATGGCGCAGAAGGACCTGGTGGGCAGAGATCGCCGTCCTCCGGATGGCGTCATGCCAGTCGACCCCCGGTGGCGGCAGCTCGATCTCCTCGACGACCATGTCCACGATGCCGTTCAGGATGTCCTCCTTCCTGGCCACGTGGTGATAGAGCGACATCGCCTCCACGCCGAGCGCCTGCGCGAGCCGGCGCATGGTGAGCAATTCGATGCCGTCCGTATCGGCGAGGACAATGGCAGCGCCCAGCACGCGCTCCCGGCTGAGCGGGACGCGGATCCCTTCGCCCGGTTTCATTCGCGATGCCATCGGTTGCTGCCTCAATTCACGTATTTGACAATCTTACGCTGTAAGACCCACTGTACGATACAACCTTACAGCGTACGAAGGAATCATGAGAGCGATCATCAGCGACCGATACGGATCCCCCGCCATCATGCGTGTCGGCGAGATCGATTTGCCCGAGATCACCGAGGACGGCGCGCTCGTCCGGGTGCGGGCCACGTCGATCAACGCCTTCGACTGGCACATGCTGCGGGGCAAGCCGTATCTCGCCCGCTTGGGCGAGGGCTTTCGACGGCCCAAGACGACCGTGCTGGGTCTCGACGTGGCGGGTATCGTCGAGGCCGTCGGCGCCAACGTGACGCACATCGCACCGGGCGACGAGGTGTTCGGCTCTCGGACGGGCGCGTTCGCGGAGTACATCGCCGGCCGCAACATGGTTCCGATCCCGAAGGGCCTCACCTTCGAGCAGGCGGCCGCCGTGCCGACAGCGGGCCAGACGGCCCTCGTGGGCCTGCGTGACAAGGGCGAGATCCAATCGGGCCAGCGCGTCCTGGTTAACGGCGCCGGGGGCGGTGTCGGAACATTTGCCGTCCAGATCGCGACGGCGCTCGGGGCCGAGGTGACAGCCGTGACGAGCACACGGAACCTCGAGATGGCGCGGTCCATCGGCGCGCGCCACGTCATCGATTACACGGTCGAGGATTTCACGCGGGGACGAGAGCGGTACGACCTGATCATGGATGTCGGCGGGAATCATTCACTGTCACGGCTGCGGCGCGTGCTGACTCAGCACGGAACCATCGTCCTCGTCGCACCGGGCCTGGGGCAATGGGCAGGTCCCATCGTGCGAGTCCTCGGGGCGGTCATCTCGTCGCGTTTCGGCCAGCAGCAGGTGCGCCCGTTCCTGGCCCCGGTGAGCCGGGAGAACCTGCTCGTCCTGAAGGAGCTCATTGAATCCGGCAAGGTCAGGCCGGTCATTGACCGGACCTACCCGTTCGACGAGATCCCCGAGGCGGTGCGCTACGTGGAGTCCGGCCGGGCACAGGGCAAGGTCGTCGTCAGCCTGTAATTCGGCGTCAGCCGCGTGGAACCGATGCCTTGCACCGCGGGCGGACAATGTCTCAATTGCGCGCGAGGTGAGGGATGAATGTCTCGGTCAGCGGGCCGCTGCCGCCGGGCTCCGGCATGGACAGCGGCGATGTCCTCGTATTCCACACCCCGACGCCGCTGCAGAGGATGTGGCGGCCATCACTGTGGCTCCCGTTCCTGATTCACATCTCGACGCGATCGCGCTGGAACCACGCGGCACTGTGCATCGGGACCGATGCGGTCACCGGGAAGCAGCTGATGGTCGAGGCCACCGCGCGGGGCGTCGCGGTCAACCCGGTGTCGAGCAGGAACGACGAGGTGCGCGTCGTGCGCCTCGAGTACCAGGACAACGACAGGGAGGACGTCCTGGCCTTCGCCACCGGTCGGGTGGGATGGCGCTACGGGTTCTTCAACGCGTTCATCTGTGGCGTGCGCCACGTGTTCCCCGGCGTCGTCCAGATCAAGGTGGGCAACCAGGTGATCTGCTCCGAGCTGGTTGCCGAGGCCCTTGAGCGCGCCGCCTTCGATTGGGGAAAGGACACAGCCCTCGTCTCCCCCGGCGACCTCGCCGAGCGACTGGGCCTCCCTCGAGGCTAGGCTCGGACGCTATGTTGGGCCGCAACGCGAACGGTCCAGCGTCGATCGACGACGTGCCGCCGGCTGACGAAAACTGCGTACGCATCGACCGATACCTGCAGCGCGCGGTTCCGTTCGGGTAGCAGTGGGCCGTCCAGCCTCGAATCAGGGCAGGTAGGAGGCGCTTTCGTCGAGCCAGTGGCGGTGCCGCCATTCGTCGATGACGGTCAGTGCGGGCTCGTCCGCGAGCGCCTCGGGGAGCGTCTGCCGCGGCATCTGGCTCACCGCTCGACGCAACAGCTCCTC